>WQVF01000015.1 GCA_009781725.1 Defluviitaleaceae bacterium | reverse complement strand
TTCACATCTAGAGCAACGAGTTTATCAGCAACCCCCCCAATACCAAAAAGCCCGCTCGTCTGGCCTTTAAGGTACGCCATGGCAGTATTATCATCCCCAACTACGGACACCGGTGGGTCTGACCGATGTTCCGGGGGCGCAAATTACGCTCATATAGCAGGATGAGCGATGTTTTTTTGTTATTTGTGCCCCATTTTTGTCCCAATGTATTGCCGATGCACAGTTTTTTTATGCGATAATCCAGTCACTGTTACTGTTGTGACTCATAAAGGAGGTGCCCCATGCGTGCCCATGATGAAATAGTTATTGCGGTCAAGGAAGCTTTACACGAATATGACAGTACTAAGCATCGCATTCCGCCCCGCAAACCACCAAGGAAAAAGCCTCCGATGGAATTTTCTAAAAAGCTAATTATGGGGGTGCTGCTCTTTATAGGACTGGCCTTTGTATTGTCAATGGTTTCTTGGCATTTGACTGGTGACTGGCCGAAAGAAATAGTTGAATTTTTTGTATGGCCATTTATAGGCAGTATCGTTGGTGTTGTAGGTTATTTCTTCAAGTCTGCCTACGAAAACAAGGCGAAAATCCAAAACAATAACTACCGGGATGGATGAATCCTTTTCAGTTGAGTAAATTGCACAGCGAACATGCAACCAGAAGCAGCTATGCTTCCTTTCAGGGGATTGCATATATGAGAAGACGGCATAAGCTGTCTTTTTTTATTGCCTAATCAAGAGAAGGAGATTGATATGAGAGTATATATAGCTTCAGGTGCTGCTGCTATTGGAGGATGTATTGCCTTGGCACTCGGCGGGTGGGACTCTATCCTTCATGCCCTTATTGCTCTTATGGCGGTTGATTACATTACAGGAATGGTTGTTGCCGGAGTTTTCAAGAAATCGAAGAAGAGTACCAATGGAGCACTAAGCAGCCACTCAGCATGGAAGGGCCTTATCAAAAAAGGTGTCCAACTATTAATTGTCTATATCGGTGTACGTCTTGACGCTGCAATAGGCACGGTGTTTATGAGAAATTCTGTAATCTTTGCCATTTTAGCTAGAGAGCTAATTAGCATAATGGAGAATGTGGGACTGATGGGGGTTTCTTGGCCCCCGATGTTGCGGAAGGCTCTTGACATCCTGCATGAGAAAAGTGCTGGCGAGGAAAATCAGGACGCACAACTCAAATGACAGCCTGCTAGATTGGGCACCGAAAGGAAAATGATGATGATATGCAAAGGGACATTGATGGTCCTTTTTTTGTTGTTCGGACTTTGTGTGACAACCCTCCAAGAAAGGAGCCTTGACATGAAGATATTTATCGACGCCGGTCACGGTGGCAACGACCCCGGAGCAGTTGGTAATGGAATGCGTGAAAGTGATATTAATCTTGAAGTTTCATTACATCTAAACAGCATTTTAACCGGTGCAGGAATAACAACCAAGATGTCGCGAACTACTGATATACAACCTAATATGCGCCCTCAAACCGCTAATATTTGGGGTGCAGACCTGTTAGTCAGTATCCATACGAATGCAGGTGGCGGCACCGGCACCGAAACGGTTATACCTACCGCAAGCCCACGTAATCCACGGCGCAATCTACAAGAGTGTAGACGGTTGGCAGAATTAATAAGTAATAGCATAGGTGCTAGGTTTGGAATGCGTGTACGCCGTGTGAATGGCGTTATGCTTGAAACAGAAACGCCGCGCAGAAGTATTGGCGTATTGCGTGAATCTGAAATGATTGCTGTTTTGCCTGAAATCGCATTTATTGATTCACCACTACTGAACCCCGACGTTGGGGTTTTACGTAATAAGCGGTTAGTAGCAGCACAAGCCATAGCAGATGGTATTTTCGAGTTTATAGGTGTTAATGCCTTAGCTCCAGTGCATCAGGCCGCCATTCCATCCTTCCCAATTTCCGAAGAAAATCTACAGGCTATGGTTACCTTGGGTGTAATGCAAAGCCCTGGCCACTGGCGTACAGTAAATAGCATTCGATGGCTTGATGAGTTATTGGCCAGTGCTGCCCAGCCAAATAGACTTGATGCTCGTATCAATAACGGTATAACAGACATTGAGACTGCCCTTAAGGTGCTTAAGATGGCTGGGATTATGAACAATCCTGGATACTGGAGTAGACAGGTGGAAACTAGTGGTGTGAGGTTCCTTGAGCAGCTCATCATTGCTATAGCCAACCGCAGCCTTGACCCTATGCATCGCATTGTGTGGGCAGAGGCCCGGAGTGAGGATCGAATAGGGCAAATACTGGCTGCCAATGTGGTTTTGAATCGCCATAACAGTCCACGCTTTGCCGATGGGATATACAATGTGATACATCAACCAGGACAGTTTTGCCCAGTAGCCAACGGCTCATATGCTAAGGCAACCCCTACGGCCATGCAACTTCAAGCCGTACAGGAAGCTCTTGGTGGAGTGGATTACTCCCTGGGAGCTACATTCTTCCGTACCATAGCCGGTGCTGAAGGAAGCTGGCACCAGACGGCATTGGTACAGGTTTTAGAACATGGTAATCATCGGTTTTATGTATAGATGTATCACAATGCTTCGAACTGATTGCGACCTTATAAAAGAAAGAGGTGATTCCCTTGGGCTAGGTTAATAAAAGATATGGATACTGTGTAAAGGCCATTCCTGCAATCGATTGGCTTGGTGCAGCACAATAATGCATAATGAAAGAGACACAAACTAAGGCCCTCTGGTCGTCATAATTTCCTTGACTTCCGGAGGGCCTTTTTTTATTTGGTCTTACTCTCCGGCTCAAGCACAGGGCTTTCCACATACCACCGTAAAACATATCTATATTTAGCATCCGCGACCATGTACAAGTACCGTTGCTTGCCACCAATTTGACAGGTGTATCGCAAAACGGGGCCTTCTTCCATTTGCGAACCCCAAAGGCGTATTTCGGTTGGTGGTCCATTGAGTTCGCGTCTTTTCCCAGCCCAATATATTGCTTGTGGAATTATACTACCGTCTTTAATCATGCGCGCTTCAACGATTATAAATACACGATACATACGCTGGGCTGCCTTTGCAGCTCTTTCACGGGACTTTGCAGAAATTTCGTTCCCAAACATAGCGCAATCACCTCATTGGCATCATACAATATCGAACATGCGTTTTCAGGTCCGTTATCTGGTAGGTGGACTGCTAGCGGTAATGCATGAAGCATCATAGGTGAAACACTACTTACTATTGTCCTATAGTGGGGCCTCGGCTAGGGATGCAGCTGAGATGGTAATAACATGACTGTCACGATAATATGGAGAGCATAATCCACAGCCTCCCGGTCAAAATACTGCGTATAAGAATCGTCAACACCGTCCAACAAGCCCCGGTACATGCTGTTAAACATTATAGGTCACCCGCTCAAGTGTAGATATGGAGATTTCATTCACTAATGTGTATATGCTTTTTTCTATTACTACACCAGTAAAATCCTGATAACAGGTCATCTTATTAAATCTTATACTAAACTAACTTACCCATATTTTCGTGATAAACTAATGATGACTAGCTTCGCGGCAATGAATACATTGCAATATCTCAATGCTATTTTTGTCGTTTTTATGCATATATTCGTGTTGCTTTGCCGAATTAGTTTAAGTAGTATTATTGCAGGCGTAGCACATGGACAAAAGACAGGTTAAACATCAGAAGTAAACCTCATAAGATAAAGGTTAGCAATGGACGGCCCCCTGGCCCTAGACAACGCAATTTGCTAGAATTTCTGTGAGATTAAAGGAATTAATTTCTCTGTAGGGAGAGGCGCGAATATATTGGTATGTCCAGATATCAAGACAGGGAATATCCTGCACAAGGCCGTGGCTTTTATCGAGGCCAATGTTGGCAGAGTATTGCATGGCGTAAAACGCCTTACAATACTAACCTCCTGGGTAGCGTCTGTTATTGTGGACCTTGTTGTGGTGGACGAGTTCGATGACATTTCCCGTATTAGTGAAACTACTTGGTAGTAACCTGGCAACTTTGGCCCGGAAGGTCCCGAAACGATGCATGGGCAAAAAACCTGCAGGCCAATTCTGCCTGCCACTGCAGAAGAAACCGGAAAAAATCTAGCCAAAGGCCGTGGCGATGCATATTGCGGAATGCTTAAGGCTTCCTACAGCCTGGGATTGCGCGGGGTAAAAGCCTACATACCGGAGTATCCGGTAGGCACCGCTATGATTGGGGAGTTTCTATCCGTTGCCAGAACCCTTATCGCCCTCAAGAAGCTCAAGGTTTTCACTGCCGGGCGGCACCCCTTTAATTTCATAGCCTGCACCGCACCCATTAAGCCACTCTTCGACCTGGGCATTGAGATGCAACAAAACAGTGTGTAATTTTTCATTATTTTCATTGCTTTTATCATGAAATTATGTCAACATATTTATGGTATCTTTTATCTATAAAGGAGTGGATTATGAGAAACATGCCAATAGTAAAACTAGGAATCGCAAATAAGGGTTGTATTTTGTTTATCCATTACTCATACTTAATAACACCTAAGCGAAATCGTTATTGCTAAGTTGCAGGTAATATAACATTCTATAATAAGGACATCGGCAAAGGATTCTTTGGACTGTATACCACATTTCTTTGTTATTAAAGGAGCTGGTTTACATGAGCAAAGTCAGTATCATAGATATCCTGAGCCTCATATTAGCAATAGTAAGCCTCATCTTTTGGCCTGTTGCCGTCGCAAGTATATTCATCTCTATACTTGTGATTCTCAAAAAAATGGCACATCCAAAGGGCAAACAAAGCATCATGAACCCAGAACCGGTAAACGTGAGAACGTCCTGTGGTGGGCACAGGACGCTCTCTAAAGCACTTACCAAATTGCGCGGCCTACTTGGCCTATAGTTAGGAAACCGTCAACCGTGATGTGGTATAGCCCCATATCGCCGGTGTCCTAGAACTCGGAAGCACTTTGCGCTTGGCATTGTGCTTCCTTTTTCTATTGTTACGGTTTCACTTGCTATCTATACACGACCTAGCGCATCTGCTGCTTTGGGGTACTACAGGTGTGGATGCGAATAAGTCACTTATGCGTATGCATCTCAAACTGCTCGCGGGAGTCTTTATACATGTGTACTGCGCGAAAGATTGATTGGATTATTACATATGTTATTTATAAACGTCAACTCCTAAGCACGAAGATGAACATAAATACCTTCGTGGCAGATAGATTAATTATCTATCATGAGGGCCTGTTTTCTTGTTTAACCATTCAGTAAATCCTTCACCGCTCTTTAGGTTCAAAGTCACAGATATTATTTCTGTATCGATACCAAGCACGCTAGCAATTATTACGATATCTTCAAGTTTGCTTTGGTATTCGTCCATATCGTTTGTTAAATTATCAACTGCGGCCGATGCAAACAACTCATCAAGCCCTTGATGCAAATGGGATTTGAAATTATCCAACAAAATTCGATTACCCCCCTGCACCATGGAGGCTGTCACTGTACATAGGACAGCCTCATAAGCGATTCACTGTTCTGTGCAACAGCCGATAATCTGTGGTAGGGTGTCGGCTGTTGCTTTTTATTTACTGTAACATATGCAGGTAGTTGAATCAATATATTTGTCCCCGCAATGTCCCCAGCTGATGTGTATAGATGATGATTAATGTGAATGAATGTGATTTTTATTGGTGCAAAATAAATAAGCTTAAGCATGTCAAAGCCTTGAAAATAAAAGAAAAACCTCCGTATTATCGGAGGTTTTGGTTTAAGCGCGAAACCAGATTCGAACTGGCGACCCTCGCCTTGGCAAGGCGATGCTCTACCACTGAGCCATTCGCGCGTATCCGATTGTACATATGATGCAGCGGGTGGCGGGAATCGAACCCGCGTATCAAGCTTGGAAGGCTTGTGTTCTACCATTGAACTACACCCGCAGGCTCTTGCTTCTGCAAGTGGATAGCCAATGCCCAGGGGCGGAATTGAACCGTCGACACACGGATTTTCAGTCCGTTGCTCTACCGACTGAGCTACCTGGGCGGAAGCTGAATAACAGCAACTTTGCGTATTTTATTAGGATATAGTGATAATGTCAAGCTGGGTTTTATGTCTTTGTGTTTATGCCCAATGCCCTTGCGACCGACAGAGTATATATCTTTGTCTAAAAACATGTCAAGTATTTTTGTTCCAATGCAACTATTTCCAATATGCTAGCCACGTTATACATATAAGGGGTGATAACCTGATGCAAGACAATCACATCGCGGACCGGTTCGAGGCTATTTACAATTCCACCAATAAAATGGCACTTAAGTTTATTTCGTCAAAATGCAAACGGGTGTCTGATGTAGCGGATATTTTTCAGGATACCTATTTGGAATTGTATCAGGTGATGAGCAAGCGAGGTGTGGAATATGTAACTAACTCCGAAGCCTTTGTATTGTGGCTTGCTAAGAAAAAAATTGCCCGGTATTACTCGTTTATTGAGCGGCTTGGAATGCTTGTGTCTTTTGGCTCAGAAGTAGGGGAGGGGAGCATTGAGTATGAACATGAAGCCTTTGCGACTGAGGATTTTGTGGTCAATCATGTGATGTTGACTGCTGCGCAGCAGTTTATCGAGTCCAAGCCACAGGACGTGCAGAAAATATTCTTTATGCATTATGAACTTGGCCTGAATCTTGGTGAGATTGCAAAGGCACTGGAAATGAAGGAGCCCACAGCGAAAAGTAAGCTTTATCGAACCTTAAAGGAACTTCGTAGAATCTTAGAGTAAAGGAGCGTCTGACATGAAGGGAAAAGATATTATTAATTATATTCATCGGGATAAAATGCCGGATTTGGAAGAGGTATTAAACAGCTGCCTAGAGGCGTCACAAGGTAGAACATTACCCGCGATAAGAACCTCTGTCATTCCGGGCTTGCCCCGGGATTCCCTCCACATAACCGACACAGACAGAAATTTCAAACGGCCTCGCCGCTGCTTTGCTAAGCTAGCAACCAGTCTTGCCGCGGTTTTTATTTTTGCTATAGTTGTATTCACCGTATGGACTGCATATGAGCGTTTCGAGTCAGGAAGGTTTTCGGCCATATTGCCGGGTAGGGACAACCCCCATGATGCATATCCCCGTATAGATATGGATGGGGTTATCAGTATCGTTATTGTACCTGAAAGCTATGTTGATAATCTGGAGGAAAGTGACACTTTTAGCATGTGGATTTACTCATATGTCGATGTTGGGGGACGATACTTGAGAACATTTCAATCAGGTTTACGGTTAAGTCAGGAAGAGGCTCAAGCAATAAACGCGATGGTTCTGGGTAAAATCTTTACTGTCGACGGAATACCCATTGACTTGTTTGTACCCAGTTTTGCAGACGTATATTTCACGAATCCCAGGCTTTTATCAACTATTATTTATGACACATATGGCAGAATAATAGGGGATGTAACTCTCATTTTTCCGACGGAGCAGCTAAACAGTGGTAACATGTTACCTATGAGCATAGAGATAACAACGCGGGATGAATTTGAGGCTATGAATGGCTGCCGCGTTACAAGAGAGGATGTTGAAGATTTTTTTGGTGTAGCTATTTATTTTCCTATAATAGACGGATACGAACCGCCTATAAAGCATATGGCTCATCATTATGGTTACACGCCGGATTTGCTAACCGGGGAGTGTGTGTTTTTTAAGGTAAACAGGGTCACAATCCGTTACATTTGTGTTGCGATTCCTGATTGGTCAACTGATATTATTATGACGGTTGCACGCTATGGCAATAATAATGCCCATCCGAGTAATCTGGTTATCCCCAGAAAGATAGTGCAAGAGCATATAGTCGCCGGGATAACGGTTTTTGAGTTTACACATTGTGGAGGCATGGAGTTTATGTGGGCTCACAATGATTTATTATTTGCGTTTTTTATGCCGATAACATTTGAGTGGGACGACGCGTATGAAATTATTACTCGAATGATTTCATAAACCGGTATGTGATTTCCCACAAAAAATCCCACATGATGTCATATGGATTTTTATTTATTTCGACGGAAGCACAAGGCATTGTAATCACCTCCAACCTGTGGTATTTTGGTAAAAACTACAACACAGGTGATTGAAATGTCTAACTTGAAAATACTAGTAGTCGATGACGATAAGCATATTGCCAAACTTATCTCCCTATACATGCATAAAGAAGGCTTCGAGACTATGGAGGTTTATAATGGGCGCGAGGCGGTGGATGTTTTCCCCGCTTATGCGCCTTTTTTGGTGCTTCTTGACCTGATGCTGCCTGGCCTAAACGGTTATGATGTATGTAAGGAAATCCGCAAAATAAGTTCCGTTCCCATAATTATGCTTACAGCCAAAGGGGAGACCTTTGACAAGGTTCGGGGCTTGGAGCTTGGAGCAGATGATTATATTGTAAAACCCTTTGACCCGAGAGAGCTTACGGCAAGGGTAAAAGCCGTGTTGCGCCGTTATGAGAGCAATAATGCAGGCAATTCCGTAGTGGCCATAGATTTTCCTAATCTTCACATAGACCCTGCAAGGCATATTGTTATCTACCATGGTCAGGAGTTGGAGCTACCTCCTAAGGAATATGAATTGCTTCTTATTCTAGCCCAAAACCCTGGGCAACCTATGACCCGGGATGACTTGCTGACAGCCTGCTGGGGCTATGATTACCCCGGAGATACCCGCACTGTGGATGTCCACATCATGCGCATAAGGGAAAAGCTCAATAAGGACGATTCCTGGGGAATAAAAACAGTATGGGGGATAGGGTATAAGCTGGAGGTGCCTAAATGAATATCCGGGAAAGGGCCGAGCTTTATGAAGCCCAGACTCTAAGCCCTTTTGCATCAAAGAGTGCAGAGACCAAAGGCCGCAAGCACCCGGCTGAGTTTTGTGATATCCGAACGGAGTTCCAAAAGGACAGGGATAGGATTACCCATTCTAAGGCCTTTAGGCGGCTGATGCATAAGACACAGGTGTTTATATCTCCGGAAGGGGATCATTATCGTACCCGTTTGACCCACACTTTGGAGGTTGCCCAGATTGCCCGCACCATTGCCCGTGCGCTGCGCCTCAACGAAGACCTTACAGAAGCCATTGCTCTGGGTCATGACCTTGGGCATACCCCCTTCGGCCATACCGGGGAAGACGCCCTGGATAGTCTGGTACCTGGTGGCTTTAAACATAATGTACAAAGTGTTAGGGTCGTTGAGGTATTGGAAAACAGCGGCGATGGGCTAAACCTGACTTATGAGGTGCTGGACGGCATTTTAAATCATCGCACGGAGTGTGCCCCTGCTACATTGGAAGGCAAAGTAGTGCAGCTATCAGATAAAATCGCATATATGACCCATGACATCGAAGACGCAATAAGGGCAAAGCTCATCACATTGTCGGATATCCCGAGAAATATATTGGATGTTCTTGGCCCAACAAGCACGAAGCGCATAGACTTGCTGGTACGCAGCATGGTTGAAGCCAGTCAAGGGAAATGCAGCATTGAGCTGCCGCCGGAGTTGGCCCGTGTACTAAGAGATTTGCGCAGTTATCTATTCGAAAATGTGTATGTAAACCAGCTCCACCAAAGAGAACGAGGCAAAATCCAAGGTATGTTAAAGCTGTTGTACGAGCATTACATATCCAAGCCCGAAGAGTTGCCAGAGGATATTCTGGCAAGGGTAAGAACAGGCCAAAATGATGTAATGCGTGCAGCAGCAGATAATATAGCAGGCATGACCGACCGCTTCGCAATGAAGCGGTTTGAGGAGATATTTATGCCTGCTGCGTGGGAGAACTGATAAATGGAGTGGGCTGCCCCACTCGAAACGCATTTTAAGGAGGATGCTATGACTGTATTCGAAGCAATCGAGTTACGCTACTCGCACAAGGAGACTTTTCTGCCGGACGCGGTGCCCCTTGAGCATCTTGAGCAGATTGCCAAAGCCGGTATAACAGCACCATCAGGTGTAAACCGCCAAACCGTGCGGCTAATAATTTTGCCGGATCGCAAATCCATTGACCCAATAAGCGAAATAACCCCTCATCCTAGCCTTAGAACAACACCTGGGGCTATAGCTATCCTATCTGATGGCATCGCCTATGATGGCATGGATTTTACAAAAGAGGACTACTCCGCCGCTATGGAAAATATATTGCTGGCGGCAACAGCTCTAGGATACGGTAGCTTATGGTTGGATTACCCATTCATAGATTCTGAACGGCAAGCCGCTGCAAAAAAATTGTTAGGCATACCAGAGAATCATCGTCTGTGGGCAGTGGTCCCCATTGGTAAACCAGATGGCTCAGGTAGCCGTAGAGAGAAGTTGCCCTATGAGGCTAGGGTATCGTATGGGTACTATGGTGGGGTAAGGTAATCACAACAGCTCTAATGCCTGTTCCAAAACATGTGTTGAAATTGTTTTCTACCATGTCATTGCGAGGAGCAAAGCGACGCGGCAATCCAGAATTTGCATAGGCTTTGGACTGCTTCGGCTTTGCCTCGCAATGACAAGCAAGATTGGCATTGACAGCAAAAAAGTCGCCCAAGGGCGACTATTGGTTACGTGGTTTTTCTTTGATTCAGCTCATTCTCAATAAACGCCATAATATGTGGATTATTCTCTTCCGACACTAGGAACTCAAAACAGTTATACCTACATTTCTGGAAATGCTCGCTTCCTATCAGGAAATCATATCCGGAACATTTCGGGCTGCATGTATTATGAATTAGTCTTTTGCAATCACCTGCGTCCCTTATAGACCCAATCATTTTCTCAGATAGATTATTTATGAAGTCAGGGTATTGGCTTATGTTTTCGCCATAGATACGGGTAAGCATTCCCTGCTTTCGGAATACGAAGTTTATTATTGTCCTTGGGGGTTTGCCCCATTTGTAGGAGGCTAGATACCCGATTTTCTTTTCTTCATATGTTGCTTTGCAGCCTTGCTCTATTAGGTATTCGTGTAAATCCTTAATAAAGGATTTATCGGTGTCAGCCACTGCCTCCATAAATTGCTCAAAGCCTATTTTTTCTTTTGCCATCATCGTTCTCCATTCATATTTGGTTCAGCCCTCCATGGGCTGGCATAGTTCGCAAAAATATATATTTCCTCCAAGGAAAGATTGCCTTATCAAGACACCGCCGCATTCTATGCAGGGGGAACCTATGGTTTTCTTTGATAAAATCGTTCTATATCCCCCGTAGTTGCTATATAAATCCCGCTCGGTATCACGGCCGCCACCGTCTTTCATTGCCATTAGGGTTGTTTTTACGCTGTTAAATAGGGCTTCCATGTGGGTATCCCCCATAGCTTCCAGCTTTCTTTTTGGGTGGATACGTGCGTTGAACAATATGTCCTGACATACACCGTTGCCAAGCCCCGGAATCCGTTGTTCTGTTGCTAGTAGGGCTTTTGCACTTAGGCTGGGCTTTGCGTTTTTCCATAGGGCTTCAAAGTAATTTTCATCAAAGGCATTGGTCAGGGGATCAGGTAAATGACTGTTTGCAAAATGTCCGGAATTTTTTATTTCCGAAGCCGGGGCACACAGCATTGAGCCCCACATCTGTACGGTGCAGCTCATATGGGAGTCGTCGTCGAATTGGAGCAGCAATTGATGGGTCTTGGGGATTTTTGTGCCTGGGTTGTGATATTTTATGGGTGTGCTTATGACCAGCACAAAGTCATCGCAGATTATTTCTGTGTTGCCACCACAGGTGTAGCCTGTGCCAGGGTTTGAGCTTGTTATGGCTTGGCCTTCAAGTTTTGGCCCATAGAGGGCGGGGTCTCCCGTGTACCAGGCAAAGCTGTGAGGGCTGGCGTTGGCTATGGCGTGTTTTATTGTTTTGCCGACCAGGGTTTCGTTGATTTGGCTGGCTAGTACATAGGTTTCGGGAAGTTCTATCATTATAGTTGCTCCTTTGTGTAAGTATGTATGCTCACATCATCGCGAGCGTAGCGAAGCAACCCAGGACTCTGGATTGCTTCGTCGCTTTGCTCCTAGCAATGACAGTTTA
The DNA here is from genome assembly GCA_009781725.1 of Defluviitaleaceae bacterium. Lineage (GTDB taxonomy): Bacteria > Bacillota > Clostridia > Lachnospirales > WQUN01 > WRAN01. The sequence continues at coordinate 47,992 of WQVF01000015.1, read as the reverse complement.
CGCCACTTTCCAACGCTTAAGAGTTGGAAAAACTGCTTTTATTCTTTCTCTGGCTTCGTCGTCGCTTTTGTCCCCTTCTTCTTTCCAAAATTGGATGTTGCTCTCTACTGCCTCTTCGTATGTCTCATTACTGGTAAACTTACCGTCAACATAGCAATATTGGCAGTAATCGGCGTTTTGGCTGCCGTCTTTTTCCTTGCCGAAATCCTCGTCTTTGCCCATTGGCATGTAGCATGATTGGCAGTGTTTTGCATTTTCCATAGGTATCCTCCTGGTTAATGATTTATCCATAAAAGGCTGGTTACTAGTATCCCAGCCCCTTTTTGGTATTTGGACAGCTTGCGGTACATATGACATCGTCCCTCGGTCTTTATAAGAATAAAGCATATAATCTGACAACTGCATGTCATATTTTATATTTCCCCGAAATATTCTTCGCTTTTTCACAAATTATGCCTCGTAGATGCTCCGGTTCCAAAACTTCAGCAAAATCTCCAAAGGAAAGAATATAGCCATAAACCCAATTATCCTCTGGCCAATTGATGGTCACTGTAAAACTGCCATCCTCATGCTTAAAAATCATATCTTCATCAAACTCATCAAAGACCCGATATGCCAGCTCTGGCATTACATGTAGTTTTATGGTTATGTCCTTGCAAACCAGTGGATGTATTGCTTCAGACTCAGTATCCTCTTGTACCGTTTCTGTTTGGGAATCCTTGAGGGTTTCTGCCAAAAGATTGTCCCGTACCAGAAAGTGTTCATCTGTTATTACAAGATTTTTCACTCTTGAGAGCTTAAAAAGCCTCATGCTCGTTTTGTTAAGGCAAAAGGCCTTTACATACCACGCCCGGGACTTAAACCAAAGCTGCAAAGGCTCAACCCGTCTGTGGGATTTTTCGCCATAGCTATTGTAGTAATCAAACGCGGCAATGCGCTGCTTTAGTATGGCATCTTTGAAATCATAAAAGTAAAAATTGGAATAGCTCCAATCAGAAAAATCTATTTCAAGCCAGTTGGCGGCGGTTTTATTGAAAATCGTTGACAGCCGGTTAAGGACGCCTCGGGTCTCCTCCGTTGTGATATGGGATAAACCATGGAGTGCGCTTAGAATCTCGTTTTGCTCGTCCTCGCTAAGAATGGATTTGTTAAGGACAAAATCCGGCAACAGGAAGATGCCGCCGCCTTTTCCCTTCTCTGTATAAACAGGAATCCCGGCAAGGCTTAGATTATCCACATCCCGGTAAATTGTCCTGGTGGACACGCCAAAATGCTCTGCCAGATTTTTGGCTGTTACGGATTTTTTGTTTAACAAAATATAAATAATCTCGAATAATCTGTTTGCCTGCATTGTTATCACCCTGGGTATTATGTCATAAATCTGACATAAACGCGCGTTTTATCTGATGCATTAATTTGTAATTAAGGTTATAATGAAAAAAACAAGCATTCCTGAAAGGGGTACATCAATGCGGGATTTTTTTAGTCTGGAAGGACCTTTTAACAAATATGGCGGCTTAGTGGCAGACATGATTATTTTGAGTTTCATGTGGCTGTTTTTCAGCGTTATCGGCTTTGGCATCACAATCGGGGCTTCTACATCGGCCATGTTCTATGTATCAACCCGCCGCATCGCTAATCGGGAGGGTTATATTACCCGGGATTTTTGGGAGGCATTTAAGGCCAATTTCAAAAAAGCTACTATTTTATGGCTGATTGCCATTCTCCTGATGTGGTTGATTTGGTTTAATGTGACCAATATTGATGCAGTCGGGGGGATGGCTTTTATTATACTCCCTGCACAGATTATTCTTTTTGTAGAAATTACGTTTATGTCCATTTATGCATTCCCCATGATTGCCCGTTTCGATATGGGGCTTAAGCAGATTATAAAAACCAGCTTTTTCATGGCTAATAGGCATATGCTTACATCTTTATCCTGTGTGGTGCTACTTGCGGCGGGTGTTTTGTCTTTCTTTATAATAGCACCACTTGCGCTGTTCCTCGCTCCAGGCTTGTATGCTACCTTGGCGTCCTACATGATAATGAGAATTTTCAAGAAATATCGCCCGGAGATGGACAAAGACCCTGTGTTGGAAATCCAGGAAATAGAAGCCAAAAAAGCAGAAGAGCGCCGTTGGCGGGATATCGGTACAATTGATGAAAATGAAGAGCAAGAGAAAAATGAAGGCGATATCTGGACAAATCTAGGCAAAACCGAGAGCCCTCCACCTGAAGAAATTAAGGTAGTTGAAACAGAAACACCTGAGGAAAGACCCAGTAGTCCAACATCAATTATAGAAAAAGCTAACAATCCTCCACCGGAACTACCTTTGGAAGAAGAAGTGGATATCTGGAGAAAACTGCGCGAAATGGACCCAGGCCCACAGCCGGAGAAATATGTTCCGAAAAAGAAACCAAAAAAAGAAACCACCGCCGAGGATGATTTCTGGGCTAGTGTGTAAACCAAAGGGGTTTTACAATGAAATTTGATACCGCCTGCATACATGGATACAGGCATAAAGAGCCAACAGGGGGGCTGTCTGTCCCTATTTATATGGCATCTACTTACCGGCATCCTATTGACCCGCAAGAGTATGACAGCTATGTGTATTCTCGCATCCAAAATCCCACAAGAGAAACCGCCGAAAAAACTGTAGCCGCCCTTGAGGGTGGTGTGGAATGCTATGGCTTTTCTACAGGAATGGCTGCGATTGCCACAGTGATGGAGCTGTTCGACCCAGGCGACCATATTATCGCAACAGAGGACCTTTATGGTGGTGCCATCAGGCTCTTTAGGACTATATTGGAAAGACGCGGGTTATCATTTGACTTTGTTGATACCGGGGATATAGTTGCCGTAAAAGCAGCAATCAGGCCCAACACCAAGGGCATATACCTGGAAACCCCAACCAATCCCATGATGGATATTACAGATATTAAGGCAGTCAAGGCCGCCGTGTACCCTGATATATTGATAATCGTGGATAATACTTTTCTAACGCCGTATTTTCTCAACCCCCTGGAATTGGGTGCTGATATTGTTATTCACAGCGGAACAAAGTATTTAGGAGGGCATAGCGATACAACTTCCGGGTTTGCTGTTGTCGGAGATATAGGCCTGAATGAAAAACTCCGTCAGCTTCATGTATCCATAGGTGCCTGTCTGTCTCCATTTGATAGCTTCCTTGTATTGCGAGGAATAAAAACCTTAGCAATACGAATGGACAAAGCCCAGGAAAACGCCATGACCCTTGCAACATGGCTTCAAAATCATCCCAGAATCACAAGAGTACTTTACCCCGGTCTACCCAGCCATAAAGGATATGAAATCATGAAGAGGCAGGCCTATGGCTTCGGTGCAATGATTTCATTTGAAACCGACACCGTTCAAACCGCCCATAACATACTTAAACATACAAAGCTAATCGCATATGCTGAAAGCCTAGGCTGCGTAAATTCCCTTATAACCATACCGGCAATGTGTACCCATGAAGACTTGCCGGAGGAGGAGCGACTGGCACGAGGTATAACAGACCGACTGCTGCGCTTTTCTGTAGGGATAGAAAACGCCAAAGATTTGATAGAAGACTTGCAACAGGCTATGGGATAGTGCAAGGAGTGAGTGGATGGGCGTAGCCTCCCTATTCGAAAGTCGTTCGCTATAACTATGGAGGGATAGATGTATGTACAACTTTGATGAGGTTATCAATAGGAAGGGTACCAATTCCTATAAATACGATTTCCACAAGAGATTTGGCAAACCGGAGGACGCCATCCCATTATGGGTGGCTGATATGGATTTCCGCATACCAACCCCTGTAATGGACGCAATACAAAAGGTAGCCGACCATGGGATTTACGGTTATGCAGATGTAGGAGAAGATTATTTCGACACAGTAGCCAATTGGTTTGCCAAAAGACATGATTATCATATAGAAAAAGAATGGATGGTAAAGGCCCCAGGGGTTGTGTTTGCATTGGGTATGGCAATCAAGGGGTTGACTGCCCCAGGCGACGCCATAATAATTCAAAAACCACTATATTACCCTATCGAAAATACCATAAAGGCCAATAGTCGCATCGCCATAGACAGCCCATTAGAGTATTTTAATGGCCGTTACACCATTAATTATATAGACTTCGAAAAAAAGATTATCGATAACCAAGTCAAAATGTTTATCTTGTGCAACCCCCACAATCCAGGAGGCCGGGTTTGGCTTAAGGATGAGCTGCTGGCATTAGGCCGTATCTGCCAAAAACATGGGGTAATTGTCGTATCAGACGAAATCCATTGTGATATTATATTCCCAGGGCATAAGCATGTGGTATTTACCAATGTATGTGAAGAGTTTGCTGATTTTTCAATTATATGTACCGCTCCTTCCAAGACCTTTAACCTGGCGGGGATACAAGCTTCCAATATATTCATCCCTAACAAAGAGTTGCGGAGCAGGTATAAGCATGAAATCCACGCCACAGGCTTTGGTCAGCTCAATGTGATGGGTCTTGCAGCCTGCCAAGCGGCATATGCGCAAGGAGGGCAGTGGCTGGGCGAGTTAATGGAATACCTGGCAGGAAACGCAGCATTTGTCCGAGATTATCTGACCAAGGAAACGAAGATTCTCCCCATTTCGCCGGAAGGCTCATATCTAATGTGGTTGGACTTTAACCCACTGAGTATATCTCATCAGGAGCTAGAAGATAAATTAAACGAAGCCAAGGTATGGCTCTCCAGCGGTACAAGCTTTGGCGAAAACGGAGCAGGGTTTATGCGGGTAAACCTAGCCTGCCCAAGAAGCTTGCTGAAAACAGCAATGGAGCGCATTGTAAGAACATTTAATATATAAAGGAGGCACGATTTTTTATGAAAAAAGCACTAATTTTCCAAGGCGGGTGGGATGGTCATCAACCTGAGTTGGTATCAAAACGGTTTGGAGGGATTCTGGAGAAGGAAGGGTTTAAGGTAACCATTTCCGATACCTTGGACTGCCTCGCAGACCTTGATGCACTAATGGAACTTGATTTGCTGGTGTCTTGTTGGACAATGGGTGAGATTAATCACGATTATGTAGTAAATATGGCCAAGGCCATAGGTGCCGGGGTCGGCCTTGCCGGTCATCATGGGGGCATGTGCGATTCCTTTAGGCTAAATACCGAGTGGCAGTTTATAACCGGCGGCCAATGGGTAAGCCATCCCGGTGGTGACGGTGTGAATTACACGGTTAATATCACTGCCCATTCCAACCCGATTGTTGCTGGCATCGAAGACTTTCCTGTATCCAGCGAGCATTATTATCTGCATATCGACCCATCAATTGAAATCCTTGCGACGACCCGATTCTCACCGGAAACGGTGCCCTATTATCATATATCCAATAAGCCCGTGGATATGCCCGTTGTATGGACAAAATCATGGGGCAACGGACGGGTGTTTTATACATCCTTGGGGCATTTGGATAATGTATTTGACCACTCTCCAAGTGCCCAGGAAATTGTACGCCGCGGGATGCTTTGGGCAGCAGAAGGCAAAGCATATGCAGTAGAAAACGGACTAACAACCGACCGGTTTGAAAATACGGCAAAAATGTATTAGATTGCTTTTCCGTCATCCCGGGCTTGATGCGGGATTTCCCTGGATTAGCAACGCAGAGGGGACCCGGGTCAAGCCCGGGGTGACGAACAAATGATTTTATAGGAGGCAAAAATGAACCCAACAATTACAATCGAAATGGAAGACGGCAGCATTATCAAAGCGGAGCTTTATCCCAAAATAGCACCAAATACAGTGAATAATTTTGTGGCATTGGCAAAAGCCGGTTATTATGACGGTCTTATTTTCCACCGGGTAATACCGGGATTTATGATACAGGGTGGTTGCCCCTCAGGTGAGGGAATGGGCGGCCCAGGATACGCCATCAAAGGGGAATTCAGCGGCAACGGATTTGCAAACAATCTAAAGCATGAACCAGGGGTGCTGTCCATGGCGCGTTCAACAGCTCCAAACTCGGCAGGCAGCCAGTTTTTTATAATGCATCAGGCTTACCCTAGCTTGGATGGACAGTATGCGGCCTTTGGCCAAGTGACCCAAGGGCTGGATGTCGTAGACAAAATTGTAAACACTCCGCGTAATCGTTCTGATAAGCCCAATGCCCCGCAAAAGATGCTGCGGGTTACAGTGGATACCCATGGTGTTGAGTATCCATCACCGGCAAAGGCGTAGACCTATATAGTAAGTTCAACCCAAAATGCGGGATTGAAATCACTATATCAGGATAACCTTCTCCCGAACTTCCGGTGAGAGAGTTATATCATCCTCCCCTGTCCGTAATCCCACAGAGTAGGGGAGTACCCATACAGTACGAGCACCTTGCTCCATCAGATTTCTGTAGACTTCTTCTAATTCCGGGCCGTGATATGTGGATATAATCCAATATTCCGGCTCGGTTTTGTATTTTTCGGCGGTTTTTTGTAGGATATCGCAAAGCGGGGTTACCTCTGTTTGCTCCACATCCAGCAAAGCCAGAGTTTCTAGCATTCGCTCCTGTTGAAGGATTCCAATGCCTTCCGGGATTTCGGTATAAAGGTTTTTTGGCCTTGGAGATGCCTTGACTTCATTTTGCAATCGGGTGGCCAGGGATGCTTCGTCATCCATTGGTGATAGTTCAGGTACAGGGTTTGCGTTTACGCTATGTCCGTTTGTTATAAACCGTAGGGGTACATTCTCTCGGGTCAGCCTTTCTCCAAGGCTTGCAACCAGTTTAATGCTGTATTCATCCAGCACTTCATTGTGCCAAACACTGAAACGCTGCAAATTGAAAAAAAGAATCACCTGCCGGGCATTAACATATTCCCAGAGATTAACCATCAGCTCCTGAGCCTTGGCAGACGCTTTGAAATTCACAGCCTTGAGTGGGTCATGTGGTGAATATTCCCGAATCCCACGAAATGAAAAAGGGTCCGGATGTATTACATTCCGAGCCCGTAATTGGCCATATATCTCCACACAAATGTCATCTACCTCATTCATGGGCAAGGTTCCTGGATAAACCGTCAAATGCGCACCGCATTCAATCATTGCTGCATTTTTTGTTTCCATTAAAATATCCCAAGCCGCAAGATCTACTGTAGGAATGGAATAATACCCCCGCCTGGAGCAGGTAAAACTAAGACGCCTAGTTATCCGCTGGCGCATTAATATATTGTATAAGTCATTGCGGTAATAGTTGTCCGAGATTTGTGCGTTTTCCATATCAGCAAAAATCAAATGCCTAGAAACCCGCAATTTGACTGCAACCCAAGGCAAGGGCAGCCATTTTTCATTGGTGAGCACAGTAGTAAGTACCAGTTGTGCCCCTTCCGTGGCCCGGGTAGCGGAAAAGGACAGTTTCACATCCAGATTATTTAGGCCCGACTGGCGATACACTAGTCTGATAATGAAAAAAGCCAAAATAACCGCAATAAAAACCCCTATCGCCGTCACTTAAACATATCCTCTGTTGGGACGGGGACCTTGGCCAGTGCCTCGTTTATGATTTGCAGTTTAGTGGTGCTGCGTCCCCTAAGCAGTAGACGGTGAGGCCATACGAATGGTGCTAAGTACTTAATATCCTCTGGCCTGGCAAAGTCCCGGCCCTGCATTGCTGCATAGCCCTGAGCTGTTCTTGCAAGGGCCAAGGTGCCTCGTGGGCTTATCCCAAGAGCGGCAGCATCATGGTTCCGGGTGAAGGCAGCAAGATCCGCAATATAGCCGCATAAGTCAGGATGGACCTTGACGGTACTCACCGCTTCTTGGATTGCTACCCAATCCTCCGTTGTGCTTACCGGGGTTAGGCCTGCAAGAGGGTTATTCCCTAAAAATCGCTGGATTATATCCGTTTCGCCCTCCCGGTTGGGGTATCCGATGCATATTTGCATAAGAAAACGATCCAACTGGGCTTCAGGCAGAGGGAAAGTGCCTTGGGTTTCCACGGGATTTTGTGTGGCGATTACAAAGTAGGGTGGGGGAAGGGGATATGTTTCTCCGTCAATGGAAATTTGCCGCTCCTCCATACATTCCAGCAAGCCAGATTGGGTTCTGGGTGTGGCTCTGTTTATCTCGTCTGCCAGTAGAATATGCGTGAACAGCCCTCCCTTGCGGAAGGCAAAATCCCTGGTTTTAGGATTGTACACATTAAGGCCGGTAAGGTCTGTGGGCAGTAAATCCGGGGTAAACTGAATGCGCTTGAATGTACCGGAAATGGCGGCAGCTAAAGTTTTGGCGAGGGTTGTCTTGCCGGTGCCGGGTACATCTTCTAATAATACATGCCCTCCCGCAGCAAGAGCCACAAGCACCAGCTCAATTTGGGCGGACTTTCCCACCATTACTTGCTCCATTGCAGCGCGAACCTGGCGTAATTTTTCCTGTACCTGAGAGATTGTCATTGGCCTTCCCCCATTTGTGATTATTTTGCCAAAAAGTAACACCAGCTAGTACTAAAGTCAAATTCTCAGCGGTTTTCATGAAAAATATCCCATATCGAATAGAACGTAAATTCAAAAAGGGCTATTGGTATAACACCAACCGCCCTTTTTCTTTAGTGCTATAATATATAGTAATTTCAACCCAAAAAGGCTGGATTGAAATTACTATGGTTTCAGAAAGCGTTTCAACTGAGAGTGACAAAAACCATCACTCTCAGCTGAAATCGCTATACATGACTTATCTATACTTATAATTCCCGTAGTATTTCACAAATCTATTCAATAGAACTTTACGCTTTCGGCGTTTGCGACTGGTTAAAACTGCAATTAAAGATATTGCAAGCATAGCAACAAAAATTGTGACTGGCAGAATGAGTGCTTGAAAATATTCATTAGTCCATAGGTTAGTAGGATATACTGTCAGGCTAGGGTAATACCCGGTGGAAGGGTATACAGGGGATGTGAGGCCGAGTTGTTCTCCTCCACCGGCCCAGGGGTCTTCGTCGACTTCGGTGCCGGGAAGGGCAAGCACCATATTTTGGGCTGTAAGCTCTACCTCTCCGGCTCGGATATTTTGGACATACACAACCACTCGCCCCAATACATCCCCAGCCTGTACAGGAGGAGCGACCCGTTCCGGAATGGTTAGGTCATAACGCAAATCCCGGACATCAAAGTCCGCCGGTAGCATAAAGAATAAATCCTCCTGGGCCCGCAGGGCCACATGCCCCATATTTAGGGGCGAACCGTTAATATCTTGATAAACGGGCACCATACGAATATAGGAAGCGGCTTCAAAAACCCGCCGTTCTTCAAAGGGCATGGAAAACCCAAAGGACATAAGAGCTAGAGTATCCCTGAAATTATGCCCGGCTTCCGCATCAAGAGTACTGATTATCAGTCGGCGGCCTTCATGCTCGGCATAGGTTACCAAGGTATGCCTTGCCAAATTGGTGAAGCCGGTCTTGCCTCCGATAACCCACTCATTGAAGTATGATCCGGGATGTATAAGCCGGTTAGTGTTAAGGAGGGAACGGATAGAGTCTTGCCGCTCTGTAGGTGGGATATCAAAACGGCGAGTGCTCATAATATCCACAAAGAGGGGGTGCCGAACGGCTTCCCGCATGATTAGAGCCATATCATAAGCTGTGGTTACATGCCCCTCGTCCGGTAGGCCGCTAGGGTTTACAAAATAAGTGTTTTTTGCTCCTAGGTCAGTGGCTCGCTGGTTCATTTTTTCGGCAAATGCCTCAACAGAACCTGATACATGCTCCGCCAAGGCAATGGATACTTCATTTGCAGAGGATAGCATCAGACCGAACAGTGCTTGGTAAACAGTAAGGGTTTCCCCTTCATCCATTGCAATATGGCTGGAACTGCGAGGAATGGACCATATGGCATTATGAGAAAACTCGATGCGCTCGTTTAAATCCTGGACATGCTCTATCACAATAAGGGCTGTCATGATTTTGGTAATACTAGCAGGATACATCTGAGTGTGATGTTCATTGCCGTATAAAACCAAACCAGTGTCAGCATCCATTACTACCACGGCAGATGAGTTATATCTGGGTGGAGGGACAGGGGCCGGTGGGAGAGGCGGGTCAAAGCAAGGGATTTCCTCAGGGATAGATTCCTCATAATATTCTTCACCGTAGTAAGCTTGTAGTTCTTCTATTGTGGCTGTGGCAAAATGCCCAAAATCCTCGGGCTCGAAATAGTAATGGGAATCATCGTCGTAATTATAATCGTAATCATAATCATAGTAATATTGGTTTGTGTGCTCGGAGTCCTCTTCATATGCAATGACTGAAATTATAGGGAAAATAACCATGCATAGGGCCAATACAAAGGATAATAACTTTTTCATCGTAGATCCTTTCCGATAATATAGTTGTCGACGTGAGGTGATATAGAGTGGAGTTTATGAAAAAATATGCGTATATCTTTTTAGCAGTTATATGTGTGCTTGCCTTGGGGGGCCTGTTTCTAATGAACAATAACCGCCCAACTGGGGTTGTTGATGCAGGGCAGCCCGTGGTTCCTCTGGCAGAAGTACAGGCCCAGGAACCGGAACCTGACTATCAACCTACATCGGAGCCGATACCTACTACGGAACCTGAACCCGATGAGCCTGTAATGGTAATGGTCCATATTGTGGGAGCGGTGCGTTATCCAGGTGTGTTCGAAGTTCCATACGGGTCCAGAGTGAATTATGTGCTGCAATTGGCTGGGGGATATTCCGAGGATGCCAATCAAGGGCAAATCAATCTGTCGGCCTTTGTGCAGGATGCAATGCAAATCCGTATCCCCGCTGTAGGGGAAGAAGTCCAAGAACCAATAGTAGCAAATTATCCCGGAGGACAGGGGCAGCAAGGCGGGCAAGGCCAACAAGCAAGCCAGACCGACGGCCGGATTAATATTAATCTTGCCAGTTTAGCGGAACTTCAAACCTTACAAGGCATAGGCCCGGTAATTGCGCAAAATATCATTGATTATCGGGAAGCCAACGGGGGTTTTAACAATATCGAAGAGCTGTTGAATGTGAGCAGGATAGGTCAGGTAACATTTGATAATATAAGAAATAGCGTGACGGTAGAGTGACCATTTCGGTTTTGATAATATTGATAAAGGCGTTTTTCTTCCGGTCAATATTAGTACCTACATTAGAGCAAGGCCGCTGATTCAAGGAGTGTCCGGTTTTGATGATAGGGCCAATAGCGTTTTTCTTCCGACGCTCATGACAAAAATAAAGGAGATAATATGGCACATTCAATTCTTGTAGTAGATGATGAAAAGCTAATAGTAAAAGGCATTAAGTTCAGTTTGGAGCAGGACGGAATGCAGGTAGATACTGCCTATGACGGAGAAGAGGCTCTAGAGCTTGCCAAGGCCAACGATTATGACTGTATTATTTTGGACGTAATGCTGCCAAAGATAGAAGGTACCTCTGTATGCCAGCAGATAAGGGAATTTTCCCCGGTACCTATAGTAATGGTCACCGCCAAGGACGATGATATGGACAAAATCATGGGCCTTGAATACGGAGCCGACGACTATATTACCAAACCTTTTAATATACTGGAGCTCAAGGCCCGTATCAAAGCCATACTCCGCCGCAGCCTGTTGGGCCGCCCGGCTCCAGCGGATATAAGCAGTTTGACGCAGCGTGATATAACCCTGGACACCCAATCTCGGCGGGTAATGGTTCGGGGGGAGGAAATATACCTAACTGCAAAGGAATACGACCTGCTGGAATTCTTTATGAGCAATGTAGGCCGGGTATATACCAGAGAGCAGCTCCTTGCCCAATTATGGGGGAGCGAAAATGCAGGAGATGTACGCACTGTAGATGTACATGTCCGCCGTTTAAGAGAAAAAATAGAAGAAGAACCAAGCGAACCCAAATATATCTGTACAAAATGGAGAGTGGGTTACTATTTTAGATAGAGTCCCGTGGTATAGAAGCCTCCGCTTGAAGCTTGCCATAAGCTATGTTGCCTTGAGCATCTTGCCTCTGGTTATTTTTTATGTAACGGTTATGGCATATATCGAAAGCCACTATCTTGATGAACGTGAAGAGGAAATGCTGCAAAGTGCCGTGGTTATAGTAAATAACATTACACGGCGAGGATTTGAAAATATTGCTGGCTTAACTGATACACCTATTGATATCAGCCCTGCCATGGAAGATTTTAGCAATGATTGGGATATGCGAATACTTGTATTTAACGAGGGTGCCACAGTAATAGTAGACACCAATATTGTTGCAATGGTTAGTGTTCGAGAAGGGCAAACATTAATAATCCCTGAAGTGCTGTATGCCCTGGAAGGCAATGAGATTTTCAGGCTTAGACGAGAAACCCAAATGCTGTACTTTGCTGTGCCTGTGCCCTATGCAGATGGCGAGCGTTTTGGTGCGGTGTTATTAGTATCTTCTGCCGAAGAAATTTTTTCGTCCTTGGCAGAGATACGAAGTAGAATTTTCCGGTATAGCATGATTGCGGGCTTGGCTATGATTGTGCTAATCATTGTTATTTCCAATCAACTAATCGCTCCTGTAAGGCGTATGCTCAAAGTTGTGCAGAAAATGGCATTGGGTCAACTTAACCAGCGTGTTCCTATAAAAGGCGGCAATGAGTACGCCATTTGGGGGAAGGCTTTTAACTCAATGTCAGAAAAGCTGGAGCAAGTAGAGAAAACTCGTGAAGAGTTTGTATCCAATGTATCTCATGAGCTTAAGACTCCTCTTTCATCTATGAAGGTGCTTAGTGAAGCTATTCTTTTACAAGAAAAACTGCCGGAAGAGGTATATCGGGAGTTCTTGCGGGATGTAGTGTCCGAAGTGGATCGGATGACTAATATTAATAATGACTTGTTAGCTCTGGTAAAAATCGACCAACGGGAGCAGGGTTTAAATATTCAGCTTACGTCTATTAATAAACTGGTAGAGGACATTTTAAAGAGGCTCACGCCTTTGGCCGAGCAGCTTGAAATTGAGCTGCAATACGAAAATGTACGCCCTGTACAAATCGACGCAGATGAGATAAAACTCTCTCTTGCAATCTCAAATATTATTGAAAATGGCATAAAATATACCCCCAAGGGTGGAACTGTAAAAGTAGTGGTGGACGCAGACCATCAGTTTGTGTTTATTACGGTGCAAGATACAGGGATTGGTATCCCAGAAGATGAGCTGGATCGAATATTCAATCGTTTCTATCGGGTTGATAAAACCAGGGATAGAGAAACTGGGGGCACAGGTCTGGGGCTTTCTATTTCTTATTCAACAGTTGTTCTGCATGGAGGGAGTATCCGCGTTAACAGTAAGCTAGATGAGGGGTCTGTTTTCATTGTTCGGATACCCATAAGGAGGAGTTAGCCTTGAAAAAATGGTTTGTTTCAGCAGCCGGATTATGTATGATAACACTGGGGATTCTTGCGTTTATGCTGGTATCATGCCGTGACAGCAACGATACAGATATATATGTATATCATTTTAACCCCTCTGCAAGGATACTTGAAGCGGAGATTCAGCCCTTGCCTGTTGGGGATTCGATTGTCGAGGCCGTTATAGACTATATGCATATAGGGCCTCGCGCCGGCAATCTTGTTGCAACATGGCCATATGAGTTGGCACCTAATAAATCAGATTTGCTACAAGCAATCATAGTTGAAGACAATATGCTTCTTGTTTTTTTTTCATCAGTATTTAGTAATATGCTTCCATTGGAGCAGTCATTATTTAAAACAGCATTTATTCTTACAATGGAAACCTTGGTTGAAAGGGCATTTCCATATATTGATGATATAAAAATACTGGTCACGGATAATTATGAATATGCTTTCGACAATTTAATGCGTAGCCTATCTATAGCCGAAGATGAGGAAGCTCCTGATGTTCCGTGGCTAATATATGATGGAAGCCCAGGTGTATATAATGACCCTTTGCTATCGTTGGCCCTTACGTTTCGAATGTCCTTTAACTATTTGCATTTTGTGGATGAAACCGGAACGGGTCTGATAATTGAATCATACGTAACGGACGAAGCTGACCGTCGACAAGAAGAACGTATGAGATATGCCTTATTATTGCTTATTGACAGATTCCAACCGGAAGGTGCAATGTTTCCGATTCCTCAGGAAACGGTTATTCAAAGAGTGATTATTGATGGGTGGCATGTTTTCATTGATTTGAGTTCTGATTTCGTAGATCGCTTTGAAGGCGATACGGGACTGGCTAGATTAACGATTTACTCAATCGTTAATACACTCACAGGAGATTTTCCCATGACAATGGTTAGTTTTATGATAGATGCAAGGCAACATGAGTATTTTCATGGGGTTGAGAATTTTGATCAACCCTTTGAAAGGGACGATGGCTTTCTCCTTTCCTACATCCATGAGCGCGAGCTCGAAACCTGGGGCGAGCTGCAATGAAACGTCCCCTGCTATGGGCCTTTGGTTTCCTGATTGCTGGGATACTGATTGGAAGAGCTCCGGGCCTTGCAGCACTTAGCCCTGTTTTGTTGTTTGGCCTCAGTCTTGGACTGGGGCTTGTTTTTTGTGGGATTTTATTCTTTGTATACCGATATAAGCCGGTGTTTGCCCTGATGTTGTTTTTATTGGTGGGGCTTACAAGAGTTGGAGATAGTTTACATAGTCATGTTATCGAGCCTGTGCATGTTGAGTTTCATGGAGTAGTTGTAGATGTGGGACGCACGGGAGGAGGCAATCAGCGGGCGATTGTCAGTGGGGAGAATTTTGATTTTCGTGTAATGGCATACATACTCCCCCATCAGCCTCAGGTTGTACTTGGGCAGGAGGTAGTGCTGACAGGATATCTGGAGCCGCTGCGAGGGCCGGCCAACCCGGCGGGGTATAACCAATTTCAGCATCTTAGGAGTCAAAAGGTAGATGCTACAATCTGGCCTGAGGAAATTACGCTGGGTGATATTCAGATATCTTTGATGGTACTACTACGTGGGTTCAGGGATAGGCTTGCCCATGTATATGACAGCTTGCTGCCTTCCCGGGAAGCGGGGGTTATCAAGTCCATGGTGCTTGGAGATAGGCTGGATATGGATCAGGACCTGGCTGGTCAGTACCGTATGATGGGGATTTTTCATATATTGTCCATTTCCGGGATGCATGTGACTATTCTTACTATGGCGGCGTTTTCTGTTTTGAAAAAGGTTATGGCTGAGCGGCCTGCCGGGGTTGTTGTGTTGGTTATTATGATAGCCTACTGTCTTATGACTGGCGCGGCAGTGCCTACTGTGCGGGCTGTTACTATGGGTGGGGTGCTGGTGCTTGGGCGGATTTTATATAGGGATTATGACTTGCTTGCATCGGTGTCTTTTGCTGGGATTGCGCTTTTGATTTTCGAGCCATTGTATTTATTTAATGTAGGGTTTCAGCTATCCTTTGGGGCTGTGTTTGGGATTGGGGTGCTTCGAGCTTCTATTGAGCGAGGGCTTGCCTTGCTGCGTCTTCCCGCAGGTAAGTTCCGGGAGAGTTTGTCAGTGGGGATTTCGGCAGTTGTGGCTTCCTATTTGGTTTTTGCACATCATTTATATGAAATTCCTCTTTACAGTGTCCTTGGAAATATTGTGATTATGCCTACGGTTACGATTTTATTGGTGCTTGGGGTATTGGTCGGGTTGGTTGGGCTTGTTTGGATGGGGCTTGCAGGGATTATTGCGGGGCCGGTGTACTACATTTTGCGATTTTATGCCATTGCCAGTGACTTTTTTTCATCTTTGCCTGGGGCAATGACTCTTACGGGTGGAGGTAGTTTGCTGGTTACTTTGGCGGGGGTTGGGGTGGTTCTTGCTTTTGCTTTTGCGTTTTCTGGGTTTGGGGAGGATTTTCGAAAGAGGCTTGCACTGTTTTTTGCCGCAGTGTTGATTTTGATTGGCTGTGTTTTTATACGGGATTTCCCTTTTGATTTGCGGATTACTGCTTTGGATACAGGGGGGAACTATTCCGTTATTAGGCATCGTAATGAAATGCTGATTGTAGGTAGCGGCAGGGGAGGGGAGACAACCCTCCTTGGATATATGGATATGCGTGGTGTGAATCGCGCTCATGGCTTGGTGCTTACAGCGCAACCTCGCCCCGGTGATATGCGACGCTTGGAAGCTGTTTTACCCAGAGTTCTGGTGTTATACTTACCGGAAGGACTCGTTCTTACAGATGCGCTGTGGGATGCGGTTATAAGATATGGCTTAGGCATGGTTTGGTTGTATGATGACCATGTACTTGAGATAGGCCGTGTGACTTTGCAGGCTGAGTCAGGGTTGGGCTTGCGAGTGGCATTGGAGAGCTCTTATGTGATTGTCGGTGAGGGGGTTGTATTGGGTGGGATAATGTATGAACCGGAGTACTATAGTGCGATTTTGCTACGCATAAGCAGGCGGCAAATTAGATATTGGTTGTATAGGGAGAATTGATTATGGATATTTTACTACGTGGGCTAATCGGCGGTATTTTTGGGCTTTTTCATGGCACTATACTGGCAATTATTATCCATGAATTGGGGCATCTAGTCTTTGGGAAGCTTACCGGATATAGCTTTGTATCTTTTCGGGTTTCTTCGTTTATATGGTTTAAAGAGGGGGAAAAAATCAAGTTTACGCGCTCCAAAAGCATGGTTGCCGGGCAATGCTTGATGTCACCGCCTGAGGGCGCGGGAAAGTTCAAGTTTGTATGGTACAACCTTGGCGGTGGGGTGTTTAATATTCTCCTTGCCGCTGTGTGGTGGGGGATTTATCTTATCGTCGTTAATGCTGTTTCTGATGGACTCCACTGGATATGGGGTATTTTTTTTGCTATCGGTATAATCGGCAATATAATTATAGCTCTTCTAAACTTGATTCCTATTGTTATAGCTGGAATGCCCAATGACGGGCGCAATATTCGGGAGGCATTAAAATCTGAAGATGCAAAGCGGGGCTTGCGCTTGGTTTTTTATGTCAACAGCGAGTTGGCTAAGGGTAAAAAATATAGGGATTTTCCTCCCGAGTTGTTCGCATTGAATGAGGACGCGGATTTGAATAATTATTTCGTTGCATCTATGTTGCTGATGGAGGCCGAGCAGCTGAATGACAGCGGTGAGTACGAGGCCGCAATTAATATGTGCAGCCGCCTTAACCTCAAAAAGTTGCCTGCCGTGTATACCAATGGCGTAAAGCTTGAGCAGATTTATTTTTACACCGTACATCAACGGGATTTAGAAAAAGCTGCTTTGATTTATAACGATAAAAGAATCAAGGCTTTTTTCGCTACCTCCAAAACCATAGAGTATGCATGGACTGTTGCGGCATATGAACATTTTGGTCTGGGTAATAAAGAAAAAGCCCAGAAAACCCTGACCAGGGCAAAAAGCCAAGCAGAAAGTCATCCAAATGCGGGTGAAAGATTTATGTATAAGGAGCGATTGGCCCATGTTGCGGAAGCAATAGAGGCAGATAAAAATCAGTCGGAAGAAAATGACACCACATCCCTAGCTGAGCTGTTGAAAGAGGCTAATGCATGGAAAGAGGGAGAACGGGATTGAGTGGGCTCATGGATGTGCTTCGGGATTTTGCAGCAAGGGAAGGTTGCATAATAGGCGTCTGCGACGGGGAACCCCTGCCCCATATACCAAATCCGGATACCCCTTTCGTAAGCAAGGATACGGCAAAGCGCACAGATCCTGCCGCCAATATGCCGGGTGTGAAAAGCATAATTGCTGTGGGGGTTGGAAATATATTGGAATCATTCTCGCCGATGCCGGAGGATGCGGGTATATTGTCTGTTTTGGGAGTGACGGAGGATTATCATGTTGTTGTAAAAAAAGTGCTAAGAAAATTGGCAGCGGAGCTTGAGCAGCATACCCAGTTTAAATATAAGATTTTTGTGGATAGTCCAAATCTGGATGAGCGTACCATTGCTGTAAAGGCGGGATTAGGTTATATCGGAAGGCATGGGCTGGTGATTTCTCAAGAATTTGGGTCATGGTTTAATATTGGGTTGATGTTGACGGATATTGCAATAACAGATGTACAACGTCAAGTGCACAATGCAAGCTCCTACAGTAGTTTTAGTTGTGCTCCCGATTGCAACCATTGTATTGACGCGTGTCCAACCGGTGCTTTATCAGAAACCAACGGTTTTAAGGTATCCCGCTGTATTTCGTACCTGACCCAAAAAGATAGCCTCACCTCAGAGGAAGCCGTCCTAATAGGCCGCAACCTATGCGGCTGCGATATCTGCCAGGATGTATGCCCTAAAAACCCATCTCAACCCGTTGTTTGGGCTAATCCGGATGATTGGCTGAATATGACTGATGAAGAGTTCAAAAATATGTACGGCCACACTGCCATGTCATGGTTGGGTGTGGCACGGCTAAGGCGTAACGCCCAAGCCGTTAAAACGACTTTGCTAAATCTCCAAGCCCCGCCTCAAAGTTAATGCCAAATCGGGAATCCGTTCTGGCAGCATGAGTTCGCCGGATACTCTCCGCTACAAAATCAACAGCTATTTTTGTCGTTTTTTCCAAGCCTTTTCCATTTAATAGCCCCGCCAGTAAAACCGAACCGAAAACATCACCGGTACCGGGATAAAACCCAGGTAGTTTCGTAGACATGGCGTAGTCAACCTGCCCGGTTTCCCTGTCATATGCTGCGGCACCTATGGTATTTTCATTAAAATATACCCCGGTAAGTACCACCAGTTTGCTTCCTAGTGAGGCAAGCTTTTTTAATGTATTGGTGATTAATTCTTCGGTGTAGGGGCCTTCTTTATATGGTTCATCCAAAAGAAGGGCTGCTTCTGTCATGTTGGGGACAATAAGGTCGGCTTTTTTGCATAGCTTACGCATTTCTCCAGGGAAATCAGGGGTAAATGTCTTGTAAAGCATCTCATTGTCTGCCATAACCGGGTCTACCATTATCAGGTTGTCATCGGTGCGGAATCGGTCAAAAAATTCGGATACGATTTCGACTTGCTTAAATGAGCCAAGAAATCCACTATATAGAGCGTCAAATCCCAAGCCCAGGCTCTGCCAGTGGTCAGCAAAAGGCAAAATATCATCAGTCAAATCCCGGTATGTGAAACCCTCCAGTCCTCCTGTATGGGTAGACAGCAAAGCTGTAGGCACTACACTACATTCGATACCAGTGGCGGATATAATAGGAAGCACAACAGTCAGGGAGCAGCGGCCAAAGCCGGAAATATCGTGGAGTGCGGCGATTCGTTTTTGTTTGGTCATAAAATTCTCCGTTTTTTACCCATATGATATCATATGGCTTGATAATCTTCTCGTAATTAACATTACACCCTTAAATTGTTTGCAAATATACAAAATACACAAATAAAGATATCTGTGAAACTCCAAGTGCGAACTTAAACTTCAAAAGAGCGCAAAATTCTGCGTTGAAGCTTCGCAGAACTTTTGCGCTAAAATGTAGTTTAAGTTCGCATCAACTGCATAGTTTGACATAGTAGGTATAGCGTGGTAATTTCATGCAAGCAAATGCACACGCACACCATGGGAAGGGGGCTGCAATGAATAACGAAGAACGCATTATAGGAATGCTGGAGCAACAGCAGGGAATGTTGAACAGCATTGTGTCAAGACTAGACAGGCTTGAAACCAAGGTGGATAATCTTGAAACCAGGATGGACAATTTGGAAAAAGTCGCCACGGAAACAAAAGAACGTCTAATAATTATGGAAACCGACCATGGCAGGCATTTAACGGCATTGTATGATGGATACAAACTTTTATTTGACAGAATGGGCAGAGTGGGTACCACATTAGAGAAAATAGAGATAAACCAAGAGAAGTACGAACTTATGTTAAAATGGCATGACACGATATTAAAGAAAACTGGCTAGAGCCAAAGGGGTTGTGAACAACAACCTCTTTTTTATATGCTAGGAAATTGCATTCGCAATTTCGCTGTAGCCTGTCGGAAAAAAACGGCGGAGCCTTTTTGTTCTGCAATCAGAAAGGACAAAATATGTACTCAATCCTATCAACCCAAAACCAAGCAAAACGAGGTCGCCTTGTAACCCCTCATGGCATCATAGAAACCCCTGTCTTTATGAATGTGGCTACACTTGCTGCTATAAAGGGGGCGGTTTCATCCCGGGATTTGCGGGATGTTGGCTGTCAGGTTGCCCTTTGCAATACCTATCACTTACATCTTCGACCTGGGGAAGAAATTGTCCGTTCCCTTGGCGGCCTTGGCCCTTTTATGGCCTGGGAGGGCCCAACCCTTACAGATTCAGGAGGATTTCAGGTCTTCTCCTTAGGGGCTTTGCGTAAAATCAAAGAGGAAGGGGTATATTTTTCTTCTCATATTGACGGAAGGAAAATTTTCATGGGCCCGGAGGAAAGTATGAGCATCCAATCGGCTCTTGGAGCGACTATTGTGATGGCCTTTGATGAATGCCCGCCTCATCCTGCCTCCCGGGAATATGTTCAGGACTCCGTCGACAGAACAACCCGCTGGCTCAATCGCTGTATTGACCATATGAAAATCCTCGGCTCCAACCAGCTGCTATTTGGCATAAATCAGGGGGGAGTATACGAAGATATCCGGATAGAACACGCCAAAACCATAGTGGAAATGGATCTTCCAGGATATGCAATCGGCGGATTGGCTGTGGGTGAGACTCATGGGGAAATGTATCGTATATTAGAATGTGTGGTACCCCATCTCCCTCAAAACAAACCCACATATCTAATGGGGGTTGGTACCCCGGAGAATTTACTAGAAGCCGTGGCCCGAGGGATAGACTTTTTCGATTGCGTACTACCGGCTCGCAACGGGCGACATGGCCATGTGTATACCAGCCGCGGAAAAATAAATCTTCACAATGCTTGCCACAAGCTTGACAATGAGCCAATAGACCCAGATTGCGGCTGTCCCGCCTGCAAGGACTTTAGTAGGGCGTATATATGGCATCTGTTTAAGGCAAAGGAAATGCTGGCAATGAGGTTATGTGTCCTTCACAATCTATATTTCTATAATAAATTAATGGCTGATATCCGCCTGGCAATAGATGAAAGCAGGTTTGATACTTTCAAAACGGAGAGCCTATCAAGGTGGGCTCGTTAGCAATATTGCGTGACTTATTAAAAAAGCATATAATATTCTCGTGGGAGTAGGGCACCCGCAATCCAACTTCTAAGGAGAAATCGCATGTTTCAGGAACTAATGTTTAGATTAACCAATTTGATGATGACTCTATTGGCATTCGGTGACCCAGGTGGACTTATGGGTGATAGACCGGGTGGCGGAGGTGCGCCAGGTCAAGGTGCAGCCCCAGTAAACGGTGCGGCGGGTGGAGCAACAGGAGCCGCTGGCGGGGCCGCCGAAGGCGGCGGCATGGGCATGGGTATTATGCTGATATATGTTGCAGTCCTACTTGTCGCTATGTATTTCTTGATGTTCCGCGGCCCAAGACGCCGGGAAAAGAAAATGAAGGAAATGCAAGCAGGTATCCGTACCGGCGATAATGTAGTAGTAACCGGCGGGATGTTTGGCCGTATCGCTGATGTTGGAGAAGACTGTTTTATAGTAGAGTTTGGTCAAAACCGGGGCATTCGTATCCCCGTACTTAAATCGGATGTATTGGGTGTAAGGGAGCCAAAGCTGACCCCGCCACCCAAAGTTATAGAAGAAGATAAAGTGTGAAGAAAACCACTTCACACTTGTGTTTGTGGGTCAAATAGGAACGCGAGCGTTCCCGCTTGACTCATGTAAATAAAAATAAAATCCCAGAAAGGGGGATGACCATGCACGTATTGGTTATTGTATTAGTGGCAATAGGCGTTCTGGCAATATTCCTTGAGCTCTTGATGCCAGGTTGGGACTCTTATATTGGAGTCTTTGTAGGGATTGCCGCCTTTGGAATTGCAGCTGCCATTGCGGTAATTGCTTTGGACGGTGCCATATTCTTTGTAGGGGCACTATTGGCACTTTTGCTTATAGGCGGGTACGGAATGTATCTGTTTATCAAGCGGAAGCAGCTCCACGGAGGAATGATTCTTACAGAGGTAGACGACGCGCCCCAGGTGGACTTGAGCGGTTTCGTCGGTAAAGAGGGTAGGGTAATAACCGGGCTTAGGCCTGCCGGTGATGTGGATTTCAACGGCATACGCAGAGAAGCCAGTTCAGATGGACCATTCTTAGAAAAAGGAACAAGGGTACGGGTAATAGAAACAGAGGGTACAAAAATTATTGTAACCCCACTAGAAGCTAACTAAAGGAGGAGCGAGATGAACTTGAATTTCATGCTTAGTACATTTTGGACCACCGAAAGAGTAACAATTGCTGGTGCAGTAGTACTGGTTCTTATTTTTATCGCAATATTCTTAAGATTTGTACCGATTCCTTTGTGGATTTCCGCAAAATTCTCCGGTGCAAAGGTTGGCATAGGTGCCCTAATCGGGATGCGCCTGCGCCGTGTAAATCCGGAAAAAATTGTGCGTCCCCTTATTAAGATTACCAAGGCCAATGTGCCTGTTCCCGTTGCACAATTAGAAGCTCATCACCTAGCCGGTGGCCGGGTAGATGCGGTTGTAAACGCTCTAATTGCAGCCAACCGCGCAAACTTGGATCTTCCTTTCGAGCAAGCCGCCGCAATTGACCTTGCAGGCCGTGATGTATTCGAAGCGGTGCGCATGAGCGTAAACCCAAAGGTAATCGAAACTCCGATGATTTCCGCAATGGCAATCAACGGTATCGAAATCAAAGCCGTAGCCCGCGTAACAGTACGTACCAATATCAAACGCCTAGTCGGTGGTGCCGGTGAATCCACCATTATCGCTCGTGTAGGTGAAGGTATTGTAACCACAGTTGGCTCTGCCCAAACCCATAGGGAAGTACTAGAAAACCCCGATAAAATCTCTAAGACTGTACTGTCAAAGGGCCTTGATCAAGGAACAGCATACGAAATCCTATCCATTGATATAGCGGACGTGGATGTAGGCAGAAATATCGGTGCCCAATTGCAAATAGAGCAAGCTGACGCGGACAAGAAAATAGCCGAAGCCAAAGCAGAAGAACGCCGCGCACTGGCTGTAGCCCAAGAGCAAGAAAACCGCGCCGAGGTAGAAAAAATGCGCGCCACAGTAGTAGCGGCAGAAGCAGAAATCCCTCAAGCGGTAGCCCAAGCACTAAGAGAAGGCAATCTGGGATACATGGATTTCTTGAATCTGGAAAACAGAAAAGCCGATACTAAGATGCGTGAGAATCTTGCTAGTGCTCATATGGAGATGTCGGTTAAGCCGGTGAAATAATAATACGTAAATTTTCATAAAATAACCCCACAGATAGCATCGGATACGATGTGCTCTGTGGGGTTTTGTATTAAATCAGACTACTAGAATACTTGCGGTGAAGGACTTATGTCCAACCTTTTATTAGCAACCCGTTAATGCTCCTAAGTGCTTAGTATTGAAAAAATGTAACCACTAACCCTTAATACCTCTATGCCTGCAAATTGTATTTCCCGTATGCGGTTATTGTCTTTACTTACTTGCTCTTTATTAGCATGATGGTAATTAAAACCATCGCACTCAATGGCTAAAAATGGTGCAGGTAAATAATCGTTAGGATTTTGCGAAAACACACCGAAATCAACTCTATATTTATCATCAACAACATTAACTTGTGGTTGGAAATAAAAATTTTCCCAATCCTTTCTATTCACTGAAAATTGCAAACTCTGCCACATTAATTTCTCAATGGGCGAGCTTTCTTTAAGAAAAAAAGGCAATACACTATGTATAAATGATGAACTCAAATCTGCGAGACCAACAATAATAGCTTGGCAAGTTGTTACATCGCCATTGTCTAAGGCTTTATAATAAGCATTGTGCAACTCAATTAGTTCTTCTGTGACATGTTCAAATTTGCGTGTCAGTTCATCATCGCCTATCCTTTCACAATCATTTCTCATGTCGTCAATCCATTTTAACATATCCACTAATTTCACATCCTTCACGGGGTTGCGTGGTTTATTAAGCCCTGGGATTAGGTTCTTACGCCTTTTGCTTCTCTATCCGTCACAAAATGAAACCATCTTTAATATAATCGCCCAATCCCAATTTGCGTACGGTGAAATTATAAACCCTTTTCGCGCTGTTGATTGCTCTTTTAGCAATTAGCGAATCAGCATCTTGGTTAAAATCCGCGTATCTTGCAGCGTTAAATTGCTCCAAAAATTCGCAATGCGACTCAATCCTTGTGTTTTCAAAATCTGTGTCAAACTCAGCACATTTCAAGCGTAACGCCGTCAACTCATGCCCCCATGGCATTTCCCCTTTATGATGCAGATATGCTTTCAAAATCTTTTCTGCGGATTGTTGACAGTTATAAAGAATTTGCTCATATGCGCGATGCCGGGGGTTTGCCCTGCGAACCATTTCGGCTTCAGCAGTAGACAACGCGTTAATTGCCGTCTGCGCCCATTTCTTAATAATCTCGTTCATATAGCAAAAGCCCCTGTTCTTTTATGGTTTTTTGAATAGATGGATACGACTGCGATTTTTCAAAATCGGAAATGCGGTTTACTAGCATATCTATTGGCACGGTACGGTGCCCACGCAAATTTTTTCGGAGTGCTGTTGACTTATTAATAGTATGAAGCTTGTCATTAATAACTACCATTAAATCAATATCGCTTCTTTCATGTGGTACGCCGTTTGCACATGAGCCGAAAAGGTATATTCGCAAAACATCATCGTCAGATGAAATAGTTTCAACATATGTGTTAATAGCTTCTTTCATTCGTGTGTCCATAACAATTCATCCTTCTCAAAAACAATCTAATTACATTTCTGATTATACTATGCAAAATCTTAGCGTGAAAGACAGGATATCTACACTTTACAACACATATCATAGATTATATTATATACGCAGTTTAAACGACGATGCTGGAATGCAATAAGCATTATACAAAGCCACTGTCGGGCAATCCATCCAGCCAAAGCGGACTTGCTTTACTGAAATACTTCTTGCTTGGACCACCAGATTGTCATCTCTTATTTCCCCAGTTAGGTAGTGGATTACACCGTTTTCATCAATTAACTCCACCACTGGGCGGCCATTTTTCGCCCATAGGCCCTCTCCATGATGGAAGGTGATTATTATTTCCCCATCATGCATTAAGGCTTCATTGACTATTGGACCGGAATAGGGGATATCTTCTCCATAGGCTAGGCTTCTGGCGCATAAAGCTAGACGCTGGCCTACGGTTCGTTTATCTTGGGGATGCAGGTCATTATACTCGCCGCAGTCTATGGTTACGGCCATTGCTGTGTTTGAGATTTCCAGGCACTTGCGTTGTTGGTCTCGGAGTTTGGCCCAGTTCTCTCCGTTTCCTGATGGGTCAACATAATTGGCCAGTTGCGTAAAGATTACCGGGATTTCTCCAAAGTATTTCCGCAGATGCGTTACAAAGGCTTCGAAAACATTCTTATACACTTCAGGGCTGGCTGTGTTTGACTCCCCTTGATACCAAATTACCCCGTCGATGCCATAGCCTAAGACGGGAGCCAACATATAATTATAGGTACATGTGGGGATATTATAGAGCCAGACTCCCGGCGGAGCCTGGGATATGGATGCCTTGCAGCCTTGGCGCCAGTGCCAAGGGCCTAGTAAGCAGATTTTGCCTGTTGGGTGTGTTAACTCGTATTTTTTGCCAGGAGCAAAGTTGTGTTTATTGACGGAGCCGATAGCACGGATAGCAATGGTGTTTTTGCCGGGCTTAAGCAGTCCTTCCGGGATTACTCCACGGCAGGGAGGGTATTGATATCCTACTTCTGCAACGATTTTTCCATTTACATATGCAGTTACGCTATCCGTGACCCGGCCTAAGGATATATAAGCCGAGCCGGAAAAGTCCTTAGGAAGGTGAATATCCTTCCTATACCAAATGACGCCGTAATCAGGTTTGCCAGCCTGGTCAAGGAGCATGGTTTGTGGCCAATGGTCATGGTTGTAGTATGGGCTATGCCAGCCTTCTGCCAGGCCGAAATCCTTGGAATCAAGATATTCATGCCATTTTTGGGTGGCTTCTTGGTTTTCCTGCTCAATTTTTGCGGCATATCCTGGTTGTTTATACGCTTCGAGCCTCTCGTAGAAACCAGGAAAGGTGCGGATTATATCCTCCGGCAACCATGCCTCAGCAGGGGTACCCCCAGCGGCTATATTGATTAAGCCGATGGGGGTGTCTTTTTCTAAAGCCTGAGCAAAGAAGTATGGCACTGCAAATATATTTCCCAGGAAATCACCCGTCGCAGATTGCCAACTTCCGTTTACATCGCGGGCTGGCCCGTCAAATCGTATTCCCTTTTCAACCTGGAAGGCTCGGATTTGTGGGTTTTCCTTTATATATTCGTCAAGCAAAGGCCTTGTGCGGGATATGGGCTGCTCCATGTTGGATTGACCGCCGCATAACCACACATGGCCTACATATACATTATGGATGACTGTGTCCCCGACGGTTAGCACATGAGGACCGCCATATTCATCGGCGATAATTTCTGCCTCGAAGCGACCATCCCCATCAGGAACAGCCTCATAGGTCTTCCCCATGAAGGCGAGGGTAACCGAAGTCTTGGCCCAGCCCCAAATCCGGGCTTTTTTGTTTATGACCATTCCATGGCTGAAAAACGCCGGTAGTTTTATCAATCTGGTGCTCCTTCGACAGCTTCAATTGCGCTAATTCTTTGGGTAAGGGTAGGGTGGCTATGGCGAATCAGTACCACCAAGGGATGGGGTGTAAGATTGCCATAATCTTCACGGTACAGCTTTTTAAGGGCTGAGATTGCGGTTGTCTTGCTGGTGTGGCTCACCTCATATGCGTCTGCGGCATATTCGAATTTCCGGCTTATCCAGCATCTTGGGATTTGCAAGAGCATCATCACCGGTGATGCAAAAATCATCAGCACAAAGATATTAAAGGCAATATTAAGCTCCCCAAATCCAAAAGCTGTAGAAATCGGCACCTGATTAACCACAAAAAACGCACCAAGCAGTAATAACGCCATAATTCCAAAGGCCATGGGCATACTCACAAGCACATGACGTTTCTTTGCATGGCCTATCTCATGAGCAAGCACGGAAATTACCTCATCCTCATTCATTGTCTCTATAAGGGTGTCATATAGCACAATGGTTCGGTTGCGGCCAAAGCCTGTGAAATAGGCGTTGAGCTTGGTGCTGCGCCGGGAGGCATCCATAGAATAAACCCTTTTGACAGGGAACTTGGTTTTAGCCGCTAGGGCGTCGATTTTCTCCTTAAGAGAGCCTTCTTCGATAGGGGTAAACTTATTGAAAATCCTAGAAAAGAAGTGAGCGAAAAAAACGATAAACAGCATAACTGCCACAAGTACGAAGAAGAAAATAAGGAAGACCCAATTGCCCAAAGCTCCGTGGAGTAGCATAAACAGTGAAATCAA
This sequence comes from Defluviitaleaceae bacterium, assembly GCA_009781725.1. Taxonomy (GTDB): domain Bacteria; phylum Bacillota; class Clostridia; order Lachnospirales; family WQUN01; genus WRAN01. The sequence goes on along the minus strand of WQVF01000015.1, from coordinate 20,556 downwards.
GCCCAGAACAAGAACTCCCATTATAAGCTGGCTCTTTGCAATATCGCCAATAAATGTGCCAACTGTAGACTTATTAAAGCCATACCTTGCTTCGATTTTAAAGGTCTTGATTGCGCCGAATAAAATGCTAAGAGGCAGTGAAATGAGAGCGACCATTACAAACATAAAATAGACCCGTAAGTACATACTCTCGATATTAAGCAGTTCGAAGAAAAAGTTGTGAAGATTATATGCCAAAACCGCCAGCATTACCCCAAGGCCGCAAATACCAGAAATTATGTTGAGGCGTAGATTCTCCATTTCGTATGCACGCTTTTTTGCATAGGTTTCCGCATCAAAGACATCCTTGACGTTCTCTGGGAGTGGGGCATTGCGGTTTTTGAAGTTTAAGTATTCTAGGAAAAACCCGAACAACTCCATTAGTAAAAAGATACCTATGATGATCAATTTCATTGTGACGCCTCCTTTTCCCTTACCCAATTTTCCTTTATCGTTTGCCTTTCCCGGGCTATACCCAGGCTATACTCTGGTACATATTTGTCTATTGTGGAGCCTGCCGCAATAAATGCCCCTTCGGCGACCTCCACTGGGGCTATTAATACTGAGTTGCAGCCTATAAAAGCGCCATCGGCAATTTTTGTACGGTGCTTTTTCTTTCCGTCATAATTGGCGGTGATTGCTCCACAACTGTAATTTACATTACTGCCCACATCGGCGTCTCCAATGTAAGCCAAGTGAGCCATTGCGGTGTTGTCACCAATGATGGCGTTTTTTATTTCCACAAAATTGCCTATACGGCAGTTGTTGCCTACCACTGCACCAGGCCGCAGATAGGCAAAGGGGCCGACATTAGTGCCTGAGCCGATGACGGCGGATACCAATACGCTTTGGCGTACAGTAGCTTCTTTGCCGATAGTCGTGTCTTTCAAATGAGAGTATGGGCCGATTATAGCCCCGCTTTCGATTTTGCAGGTACCTTCTATAATGCATCCTGGGTAAATCATGACATCGGCGGCGATTTCTACGGTGTCGTCAATGTATGTTGTCGCTGGGTCCATGATGCGCACGCCGTTTTCCATGTGCTTTTGATTAATAGCGTTCATTCAATGCCTCCCTGAATAAGATGGTGTGAATTATATGGGAATTTCAGGTTATTGTCACGCTGCAATAAAAAATATTCCTTGAGTAAGTTTCCACAAAAAAAGGCGTATGACGTCATATGGATTTTTATTTGTTTTGCACAAGACATAAACTAATTTCGAACAGGCAATACTATTCATAAAATGACCTCTTCGGAACCCAACAAAAACAAACTTGAACTTCATCTTGTTTTTGTGGGGTTCCAAAGAGATTTAAAGAAAGGAAATATCCATGCGCCCATGTAAAAAGTATCAACAATCTCCAGCATCAGTTACTTCCCATCACATGCAGCCGACAGCAAATTGCCGCAATTGCGTTTACTTTTCCATGTACAACTGCGGCACCCATCCCGACGCCAACCCATCTGATTCAATGATGAGCCTAAATATGTTTGCATTTGACGCATAAATCATTAACAATAACCGCCCCCAGGAAGGGGGCGGTAAAATCAATCAGGATAATATATTTGCATTCGACGCGTGATTTGTTATACTTGCTTGGTATAGCGAGTGGGCGTTATTTTTATGCGTCTGGGCGGTCTATTTTTACCGAGTGAGGTCGATATGCGGAAGATTCTGATTGTATTTCTTCTTATCCTTTCATTTTTATTATCAACAGTAGCGGTGTTTGCCGATTATGATGAAGAGGTTGCGCCGCCGGAGCGCGCCATACACCTGGATGCTACTGCCGCCATTCTAATGGAGGTGACTACTGGTCAGGTGCTTTTTGGCTACAACGAGCATGAGCGGCGTTATCCCGCTAGCATGTCCAAAATGCTGACGGCTCTTGTGGTTATGGAACATTTGGACCCGGATGAGATAATAATAGTGGGCCCAGAAATTCGGGATATGCCCCAGAATTACACCACCGGGGTACATGTGGAGGGGGAAGCCCTTACAGTTAGGGTGCTGCTCAAGGCCCTTATGATACGTTCCGGCAACGAGACAGGGCGTACATTGGCTCTCAACGTCATTCGCCGAACCCAAAACAACCCGGATATAACATATGAAGCGGCCAAGCCTCTTTTTTCTAATCTTATGAACGCTCTGGCTTATGAGCTTGGGGCAGTCAATAGCAATTTCGATAATCCTTATGGGCTGCATTCTGCGCAACATTTCACAACCGCCTATGACCTTGCCCTGATTGCAAGGGCATATATGGAGGTGCCCTTGCTTGCGGAAATTGCGGGGATGCATACCTTCGAAGGTAGTGGAACCGGTGGACGGTATGTCTCGGATACCCAAGTCAGGGATTTTGCCTGGACCAATACCAATCTGATATTGCCCGAGGCTGAGTTTGGCCATGCCCATGTAACGGGTCTTAAGACAGGCTTTACCACCCCGGCAGGGGAATGCCTTGCTGCAGCGGCATCTTTCGGCGGCCTTTCTTTTATTACCATTGTCTTTGACTCGGAAAGCCCGGGAAGATGGCATGATACACGCCGCCTATTGGATTATGGGTTTTTCAATTACTCCTTCCGGTATGTTGCTCGAGCCGGTGACCATTTGGAAAATGTACGTATTATTAATCCCCGCCGTGGTGCACCGGATATCCTTCCTGTCCATGCCCACGAATCGTACATGGTCCTTATAAGCCATTCCCAGTATTACAACTTGGCCAGGGTGATTACATACAATTTAGCACTCACCCCGCCGGTCAGAAGAGATGAAGATGATGAAGATGAAATTGATGACGGCCTCACCAGGTTGCAAGCCCCAATAGAGCAAGGGGACCATATCGGCAGAGTGGCATATTACTACGGGGACGAACTGGTTTTCGAAAGCCGTCTTTATGCTGCGTACACAATGCTAGAGCGCTCCTTTGACAGTGATATGGACTATTTTATTTCCCAGTTTACGGATAATATGTTTACCCTACGGGGCTTACCCTATTGGCTGGCAATCGGGGGCACACTGCTTGGGATTATTGGAATGGGCTGGGCTCTGGCTTTGCGTCGCAAGGTAAAAGAACATGACCGCTGGCATAAGCCGCGGCCAAGAGCAGGAGGACGGTAATCTATGCCTAGAAGCATGACAGGGTTTGGCCGGGGCGAATGCACCCGCTATGACAGGCGTTTTAAAGTAGAAATCAAAGCTGTAAACCATCGTTACAGCGATATAACTATTAAGCTCCCTCGGTTTCTTAACCCATTCGAAGACAGAATAAAAAAACGCCTTTCCAAGGATATCTCAAGAGGGAAGGTGGATTTATGGGTTAATTTTGACAGCTACACCGCCAAGGATGTAACGGTAAAAATAAACGAGGCCTTTGCGGATGCCTACATGGAAGCAATGACAAATCTATCCACCCGCTATAACTGGGAAGAAAAAGTACCATCAGAGATAGGATTACAGCTTTTAGCCCGAAATCCTGATATAATCACTTTTGATAAATATGAAGCTGCAAGCAAGGACGATACCCTTGCCGAAATGTGGGAAACCTTGGAAGAGGCCTTAGAAATCGCATTATCTCAGTTTAACGAGATGCGACTCGCTGAAGGCAACGCATTGGCCCAAGATATAAACGAAAAACGAAGCTGCATACAAGAACTCCGAACGAATCTTGCTGCCCGTGCCCCCATAGCAGTAGAGGAACATGCGACTAAGCTCAAAGATAGAATAACCGAGCTCCTCGAAAAAACCGGCCATCAGCTAGATGAAAGCCGCTTTTTGACAGAAGTAGCTATAATGGCAGACCGTAGCACAATTGATGAAGAACTGACCCGCTTGGATAGCCACCTATCACAATTGGCAACAATGTTAAATGAGAAGGGTGCAATAGGCCGTAAGTTGGACTTTCTTATACAAGAAATGAATAGGGAGGCCAACACCATAGGCTCAAAATCGGGAGACCCAGAGCTATCAAAACTGGTTGTTGAGCTAAAAAGCGAGGTTGAAAAAATTCGGGAACAAGTGCAGAATATAGAGTAGGCGTCTTCGGAAATCCACAAAAACAAGCTGAAGTTCATGTTTGTTTTCGTGGGTTTCCGAAGAGGTCAAGTAGGCGATTATGATTCGAAAGGGGTAGATTATGCAATTTAAATTGATTAACGTTGGATTTGGCAATACTGTTCCCTCAGGCCGGGTGGTAGCCATCGTAGGCAATGACTCCCTACCTGTAAAACGCTCAGTAGGCGAAGCAAAAGAAAAGCATATGCTTATTGACGCAACCCAGGGCCGAAAAACCAGAGCGGTAATCTATACAGACAGCGGTTATATTGTGCTAAGTGCCTTACAGCCTGAGACAATAGCCAACCGCTTCACAAGCCCCGACGAACCTATAACCGGCGCGGCTGAGTAGCCCTTACTATTATGGAAGGGATGTTGGTAATCATATCCGGGCCCTCCGGCTCCGGTAAAGGGACTGTGGTAAAGGAGCTTGACCCAGCCAATGGCTATGCTGTGTCCATTTCCGTTACAACGCGTAAACCGAGACCTGGTGAGGTTGACGGAAAGGATTATTTCTTTATCACAGAAGAAGAATTTGCCAACATGCGTGAAGAAAACAAGCTCCTTGAGCATTTTGCTTATGTAGGAAATTACTACGGCACTCCCAGGCCCTACGTAGAAGATCAAATTGTTAAAGGCAAAATAGTAGTATTGGAAATTGAAGTAAACGGCGCGCTGCAAGTAAAAGAAAAATTTCCTGAAGCGGTTTTGGTCTTCTTGATGCCTCCCACATTTACGGAACTTGAGCGCAGACTGGTAAATCGCGGGACAGAAAACGCCGTTACTATAGAGGATAGATTAAAGCAATCAATGGAAGAAGTCCCCTTGATTCACCAATATGACTACCTGGTGATTAACGATAAAGTGCATTCCGCTGTGGCTAAGGTAGATGCAATAGCCAATGCCGAGCGGCTACGTCCCAAGCGTAACAAACAGACCATTAAAGACTTTGCAAGCAGCCAAGTGCAAATGGATTTCTATACACTTTAACCCGCCGCATCAAAGGTGTGGCGCACAGGCATAGCCTGTGGAGCGTAGCGGAGCTTGCTCCGCGTAGCGAGGGAGTTTGAGGGCGGAGCCCTCATTAAAAAAGGAGCTATTATGCTTAGACCTTCTTATTCAGAACTAATGGACATTATCAATACCAACGAACTGGTAGACAGTAAAATTACCAGCCGTTATACTATTGTGCTTGCGGCAGCCAAGCGGGCTCGGCAGATTACCTCAGGAGCCAATCCTCTAACCTATGCCCCTACTGATAGGGCTGTTTCTATTGCTGTCAAGGAAATGGGTGAGGGCAAGCTTAATATCAAAGTGCCAGAAGAAATGCTAGTGAGTAAGCTGGAGCGGACACTGGATCAATTTAATTATCAAAATATTTCCGACGTTCGGGATGACATGAAAGAAGATTACGGCCCTGTCACTTACGGTACCGACGATGAAGATGAACATGAAAGCGATGAGGTCATCTTCCGCGAACGTTTCGGCGACAGTGATTTGCGGCCGGAAGAAGAAAAAGACGAGTTTGCTCAATATCCCGACGACGAGGATGCAGATGACGTTGAAGAGGATTACGAAGACGAGTAAATAACTGGGGCGGTTAGCATAATTACTCATACTAATGAAGGCTGCTATGCACTTGTTTGCGTTGATGTGGCCCATACAGATGTGGATAGACTTTTTCATTATAGGGTACCCGAGGGGTTGCTGCTGCAAGTAGGGCAACGGGTTTGGGTACCTTTTGGTATGGGCAAAAAACCTATAGTGGGATATGTAATCAGGTTTTCTGGTGATTTGCCTGACGATGTGCCATCCGGCAGGGTTAAGGAGATTCTCAGTATTTGTGAGGATTATCCCGTGCTTACAGCGGTAAGCTTGGCTTTGGCTCTCTGGATGAAGGAGAAATACTACACCACTTTGGCGGCATGTATCCGGTGTATTATCCCGGCGACAAAGGCGGATGGGCGGTTTCCGGGGACGAGACGAAAGCCGCAAACTGCCACAGAGGGTGAAGCTTCGGCTGTTGAGTTGACGGCAGACCAACAAAATGCAGTAGCGCAAATAGTCTCCATCATTCCGGGCTTGCCCCGGAATCCCCTCTGTTGTGGCGAAGATAGGGGAATCCCGGGTCAAGCCCAGGATGACAGGCGTACTCCAATCCTTCTCCATGGTGTAACCGGCAGTGGTAAAACAGAAGTATACCTTCACGCAATCGCTCATACTATGTCACAAGGACACCAGGCAATTGTCCTTGTACCTGAGATTGCACTTACGCCCCAGATGGTAAATCTTTTTACCGCTAGATTTGGGAGTGCGGTAGCAGTGACACATAGCCGCCTAACGGCTGGGGAGCGGTTTCAGATATGGAAGCAGGCCATGGATGGGGAAATCAGCTTGGTTATAGGCCCTCGGTCTGCGGTGTTTACACCTTTCAAGAATCTTGGCCTAATCGTGATAGACGAGGAACATGAACACACTTACCATTCCGAAACAACCCCAAAATACGACGCACGCGCCGTGGCAATTAAGATTGGAGAGCTCTCTAATGTAACCGTTGCCCTTGGCTCTGCTACCCCATCTTTGGAGAGCTATTCCCGTGCAGTAGAGGACGCAACATATTCTCTAATAAAAATGCCCCAGCGCATAAACCAGACCTTCCCCGAGGTAAACATATTAGATATGCGGCAGGAGCTTGCTCAGGGCAATCCATCGCTTTTTTCTACGGCCTTCCGGGAGGCGTTGGCGGAAACTCTGGCCAAAGGTGAGCAGGCTATTTTATTTTTGAATCGACGAGGTCATTCATCCTTTGTGTCTTGCCGCCAGTGCGGATTTGTAATGTCCTGCGACCATTGCAGGGTCAACTATACATATCACCAAGGGCCTAGGGGAGGGCGGCTCTTATGCCATTACTGCGGGAGAGGCCTCCCAATGCCAAAACAGTGCCCGGTTTGTGCATCAGTATATATCCGGCAATATGGAGCAGGCACTCAAAAAATTGAGGAAGAGATACAGGCTCTTTTCCCAGGCGTAACCACCCTGCGGATGGATATGGACACCACTAAAGGTAAGCATGGCCATGAAAAAATCTTAGATGCCTTTCGAAAAGGGGAAGCTTCTATTCTTATAGGCACCCAGATGGTGGCAAAGGGCCTTGATTTTCCAAAGGTGACCCTTGTATGCGTAGTAATGGCAGATTTATCGCTTTTTACAGGGGATTTTAGGGCAGGGGAGTATACATTTAGTCTCCTTACCCAGGTGGCAGGCCGGGCAGGGCGGTCATTTGGGGTCAAGGGGCGGGTTTTTATCCAGACTTATAACCCGGAGCATTATGCTCTTGAAATGGCTAGGGAAGGGGATTATGAAGCATTTTATTCCCATGAGATTAGGCTGAGGCGAGCTATGCTGTATCCGCCTTTTTCCCATGTATTTTCCGTAATGCTCTCAGGTCCTGAAGAAAAGGCTTTGATTCAAGCACTTAGAAAACTTTGGTCCATAATGGAGTATTGTAATCAGAAAATGACAACTTCCTGTGAACTGTTGGGTATTAGTCCGGCATTCGTATCCAAAATAAAAAAGCAATATCGCTGGAAAATATTAATAAAGCACCAGGAGGAATCACCACTCAAGGCATTTGTGCTATATTGTATAAAGAAACTGCGTGAAAACGACCCTCTCACTGGGATAAATATTCACCTATCCCTTAACCCGGTGATGTTGGAATAAAGGAGAAATCATGGCACTAAGACAACTTCGCGTAAATGGCGACGATATCTTGAGAAAAAAGGCCAAGCCTGTAAAGGAAATTGACGCTAAAATCCTAGCTTTGCTGGATGACATGTGGGAAACTCTACGAGATAAAAACGGCGTAGGCCTCGCCGCTCCTCAGGTGGGAGTACTAAAGCGGGTAGTAGTGGTCGAGAATGAAGAAGACATCTACGAAATGATTAACCCTGAAATAATAGCATCGGAAGGCACCCAAACCTGTGACGAGGCCTGCTTAAGTGTACCCGGGTATCAAGGGGATATAGAAAGGCCGATGAAAGTCACAGTCCAAGCTCTAAACCGCGACGGCGAGAGCTATACCGTGGAAGTTGAGGAGTATCCAGCCTCGATTTTTTGCCATGAGCTGGATCATCTTGATGGGGTGCTCTATCTGGATAGGGCTACCAATGTGCGGCCTATAGAGAAAAACGAGGATGATGAATAATAATGAAAATAGTATTCATGGGTACACCGGAATTTGCCGTACCGGCTTTACAGCAGCTACTGGACCATCATGAAGTAGTAGCGGTTTGCACCCAGCCAGATAGGCCTGCTGGGCGAGGGCATAAATTGCAAATGTCTCCGGTTAAGGCTTTGGCTCTCGAAGCCGGAGTAGAAGTGCTGCAACCAGAGAACTTAAAGAAAAAAGAAATCCGCGATTACCTGGCACAGCTGGACGCGGATATTTTTGTTGTTGCGGCATATGGGATAATTTTGCCCAAGGCGGTCCTTGATATGCCCCCGTTGGGATGTATAAACATCCACGCATCACTTCTGCCGAAATACCGCGGAGCTTCGCCTATTCATGCCGCTATCAAAAACGGTGATGCCGTTACGGGAATTACGATTATGTATATGGATGTAGGTATAGATACCGGAGATATGATTATGAAACGAGAGCTGGTAATCGGCCCGGATGAGCGCGTTCAGAGCTTACATGACAGAATGGCGGTATTGGGTGGGGAATGTATAATCGAAGCATTGGCACAGCTTGGAGCCGGAACCGCCGGCCGGATTCCTCAAGATGATACGGAGGCCACCTATGCGCCTATGATTCAAAAAACCGACGGGCTAATCCACTGGGATTGGCCTGCCAAGAGGATAATTAATCTGACAAGGGCCTTCGACCCATGGCCCGGGCCGTATACTGTGTACAGTGGCCAGGTGTTAAAAATATGGCAAGTGGAGGAAGCAGAAAATAGTTATATAGAGGAAGCTGCCCCAGGTACTGTATTAGCCGCAGACCCAATCCAGGGCCTGTTGGTACGTACCGGTAGTGGTATAGTCCGGATATTGGAGCTGCAAGCCCCGGGAGGTAAAAGAATGTCAGCAAAGGATTATCTGCGGGGGCGCGAAATTGGGGTAGGGGAGTTGCTTAGGTAGTTGTTATTAGCCGGAAGAAAACCGCCTTTGTCGGTATCATCAAAACCGGCTGGGGCCTTATATTGCGGGGTTCAATCCAGTTATCGAACCAAGTATCCGAATTATCCATTTTTTGAAAAATTTTCTCTAACTTACACCAATTCATAGCAAGCACCCGAGACCCTCACTATCACAGCATTTCCGCGCAGCAACTACAAGCAATCACAAGTCATAACAGGCAAATCCCATAACCATTGTCGAAAGACTAAGGGGATCCCGGGTCAAGCCCGGGATGACGGGCTTTTTATTACGCCTTAACGTGACAGCCCCTGTTTATTTCTAAGACTGAGTCTAAGACTTTGTCACTAAAATCAGGTGGTTGTTTTTACAAGACTACTGTATTAACTGAATGCGGTAAAACACAATGTCTGAATTGTTATCAAAAGATAACCATCCAAATTGACTTCCCGACATTCTTATATTTGACCTTGGCCCAGTGGATAACGAACTTACTTCAATATAGTGAAATGATTCCGCTTGTAGGTTATATATAATTATGTGCTCCCTCGTCACAATAAAAATAAAATCATCTTCTATCCTAGAATAGCTGATATCATTAACCGGCGTAACATGTGGAATTATCACACTCCAATTGTCATCTAAGGATACAATACGGCCAGTCATTACTCTTGGATTGTCTACAGAATAATAATTGTAAACAATGATACCATTATTGCCGTTTATATACGTAATACTGTCATCCATGTAAAGTATGCGCTTATAATTACCGGATTCAAAACAGAAATAATATAGCTTGCTTTCGCCGCCAAAATCCAGATGCTCATCGTCTAATGTAATAACCTGAAAGTAGATACCGTATGTATCTCCTGCGGCATATATTGGTATTCTACCAGTCATGCGCCCGTCTTCACCTATAGCAAAATCATATCTAAGCACTTCGACAAATTGCGTACTTTGTTCAAAATGTCTCATATAGTGCGCAATATCACCATAGTAATTTATATCATAGTCAAAGTGTCTCATATAGCCTAGCACATATGAATTGCCATCAATATAATTTAAGATGATATATTCATCTGTATATGCTACGAACGGACGCCTTGGACTATAACGATGCCAAATGCTGCTACCACGAAATGGCGGGAGTTGCGCTGGCTTGTCATCATCGGTAGCCCATGGCACCATGAATAATGTATTTGATATGTTTCCTTGCCGTTCTCTTGAATCGACATAGTACAAAGTCGTTATATTTCGTTCATTATTAAATCTTATATGATGTGCGAAATCAATGCCCCCAAAAACAAGCGCACCTGATGCATATCTAAAAATATCTATATATCTTTCTATATAATTAACTTGCGATATTAATGTGTAATGCAAATCATCAGTATGAACTATTACATCCGGTGAAAGCACGTGGATATAGATATTCCCGTCCCTAAAGGCAATCAAATCCATAATATTTTCAAAGAATAGGCTAACTGTCAGCGCATCACCGCTCGACTTGTCACTCGAAGGTATATATGGTGAAAATATAATCTCAGGCGGGATGATTTGCCTCTGCTTAAATAGGAAATCGTCAGCTAGGACAATCCTCTCCACAGTCCACTTATAAGCATTTTCATCATACTCTATGGGTGCAGCAATGTTTCTGCCGCACCCATAGAGTAGTACAATAGCAAAGAAGGTTAGTGCCAAATAATATATTTTTCTTTTGGTTACCATGAAGCTCTTCCCATAAAGTGAGCACCTTGACCTGGGCCAGTTCCAGCACGATTGGTAACATGTGCATGGAACAATGTGCTGAAGGCATACCATCTGTTACCTAAGCCCGGGCCAAATGGATCAGTTATCCTTATCGAACCGGTCCAAGTCCAGCTATTGCTTGGCTGCATGTCATACACGCTCATTGGTTGTAAGTCATCAGACCATGGAGAGGTTTGCACAAGGTCATATCCACTTACATTTACAATATGGCCTGCAACTTGGTAGGGGAATGCAGGTATACCTATAGTCCTTATTGTTATTATGGCAGGCCGCATTCTGTCTACTGAGAATCGCACTTGATCAACCCATGCGTTCATATCATGACTCATATGCCTATGAGCATACCCAAATCCAGTATGGTTATTTACTATCCGACCTACATCATGCACATCTGAACCGCTACTGGTTGTTCCTAATTCTCTAGCCAATACAGCCTGAGTTGGGGCACTACCATTCCTAAAATGTATTACTTGCCTTGCAGTTGCTGGCCCGCACCAATAGGAACGCTCTTGCTCGAAAACAGGCACATTAATGGTATTAAAGTATCGACTACGCGGACTTACATTATTTTCACTCAGAAATTCTTGAAACTCTGCTTCGCGTGCTGCTATATTTGCATTGTTTATAGGACATAATGCTAATTGTCTGTCCCTTTCTATTATTGCAGCATTTTCACAGTCTGTTGGCATGAGTTCTATCTCTACACCAGAAGTTAGAGTAGTACTGAGAATGTCTTCTTGTTGAATATTTGACGCAAATAGCCCTACTGGCAACAATACCAGCACCATCAGTACAGATAGAAACAAAGCTGTTGCTTTTCTAAGCATTTTGAACCTCCAATAGAAATATTATTTGTCCAACGCTAACTGCGTACACTCAGTCTATGTAGGCTTCTGTCTATATGGTAACATTTACATAATTATTGTCAATACATATATTGGCAATATTTAATATCAATTCTATAGCAGCTGCCCAGTTTTCTGTCTGTCTATGCAAATAACCAAAATCAAACAAGGCCATACCAACGTAAATATCATCTCTGATACTTTCACTTGTTATTGGCTGCTTCATTGTATGTCAATAAGTCTACATGCATTTCGATAAATTAATTTTCCGCAAATAGATAAATATGAGCTTGCGTTGTGAGAGAGCTGAAAAATTTTGCAAAATCTTAGTATTTTTTACAAGTTCAAAATTGTTCTAACACCGCCGCCATGTTATAATTTAGCCGACATAAATACCCACCGCTGCATAAAAATGCCGGTGAAAGAACATGTTATATTAATGTGTACACGTTGCGTGTTTGTCGTGATAAAGCGAGGTCCTTTATGAAAAAATTCCAAACCCCATTTGTACTTATTCTTTGCATCGTCGCTCTTCTTCTTGCCTTTGCCCCCAATGCTCAAGTAATCGGTCAGCCTGTTCCTGCTTCAACAGAAATGCGAGGGCTTTGGGTTACCTCGGCATATAATCTGGACTTCCCTTCCCGTCGAGGCATGAGTCCGGCAGAAATGCGCCGGGAAATTGATGAAATCCTAGGCCGTGCTTATGTCCTTGGCATTAACGCTGTCTTTGTACAGGTGCGCCCGGCGGCGGATGCATTATATCAGTCGGATTATTTTCCATGGTCCGCTATGATTTCTGGCACCCAAGGTCAAGCTCCCCCTGATGGCTTCGACCCTCTTGCATATTGGATTGAGCGGGCCCATGCTTTGGGCATAGAAGTCCATGCCTGGATTAACCCATATCGGATAACATACCCTAACGAAAATATAACTGATGTGCGCCGCTTAGCACCAGGCCATCCTGCCCGTGAAAACCCCAGTTGGGCTGTGGCTTATGGCAGCTCTCTTTTCTTTGACCCGGGCTTGCCGGAAGTACGCCAGCTTATTGCCGACGGAGTAGCACATATAATTCGCAACTATGACATAGATGGAATTCATCTGGATGACTATTTCTACCCCAGCCGCGACTTCCCGGATAGTGTCAGCTTTGCCGCTCACGGCGGCGGGATGAACATCCATGACTGGCGGCGGGAAAATATCAACGAGATGATAAGATTATTGCAAGCCACAGTACGTAACCTTGACCCAGACGTGCGCTTTGGAGTTTCCCCCAGGGCTATCTGGATGAACCGCAGCAACGACCCAAGAGGCAGCGATACCCGTGGCTCGGAAAGCTTTCATTCCCAGTATGCTGACACCCGTCGCTGGGTATTGGAAGGCTGGGTGGACTATATTGTTCCTCAAATATATTGGTACTTTGGCTTTGAAGTTGCCGACTATGAACGGGTGCTGACCTGGTGGGAAGATTTGGTCCGGGATACGGATGTATGTCTTTATATCGGTCTTGCGGTTTATCGGGAGGTACTGGGGCGTCCCAATTGGGAAGGCGTAATCCTGCAGCAGCTTTATCGTAATGCAGAATCAGATGTGGTACGAGGCAATATCTTTTTCCGCTACACACATATGGTTGGGGCTTTAGGGGACGATATCGGCCGGTTCTTTGATAGGCATATACCAGAGGCTACTCCTACTCCTCCAGCTGCTCCACTTTTTTATATAGAAGATTTGCTTGTAGCGCAGCCTCGCAGGGATATGACCGTCGTTGATGCCGCAGGTTTTAATTTCTTTGGCAGTTCTGTTCCAAGTCTGCCATTGTATGTAAATGGTGAGCCTGTCACAAACCGCACTGGCGAAGGTTTCTTTAGCATATTTATGCCCTTGGTGCGAGGGGATAACAGCTTTACCTTCACACAGGAAGGCCAGCCGTCTGTTACCAGGGTTATTACCAATAATGCGCCGGCTCAGGCTACCCCAACTCCTCCTATGACAACGGCAACGGTAACAAATGTGCTACCTGCATACGATGAATGGGCCAGAGTAGGTGAAACCGTACAGCTTGCGGCAACTGCCCCTGGTGGTGCAACTGTTACCGTGCAGATTGGGAACGAGACTATTCAGCTTACACAGGTTAATCCTGATCTGCGTGCCACCGCCGGGAATATTGTCCCCGCCCGGTTTACAGGTACCTTTACACCCAATGCAAATGCCGCGTCTGACGCTGTAACAGACCTGGGCCGTCCTGTATACTCCATGACCTGGAATGGCATAACCGCCAACGCAACCGCAGCGGGAAGAATAACGCAAATCGGCCCTGACGCTAGGGTTTATGCGGAAGTAACAGCGGAATATACATGGCTTTTCCCAGGAGCAACCATAACAGGTGGCTCACACTGGCTGGTACATCGAGGTCAGATTGACCGTGTTGTGGCAGTCCAAGGGGAATGGACTCGCCTTGCATCCGGGGTATGGACACAATCCGCTAACCTGCGCAGATGGGTAGAAACTGCGGAACCCTCTCCCTTAGTGGCTCTTGCCGGATATTTATCCGAAGGGCGATATATCCTGGGGGAAAATCATGATAAAATCATATGGAACAGTGATATATTCCCGATTGTATATGCGGAGTTCGATGGTGAGGAATTAATTGTAACCATGGGCTTCCAAGACAGCTTGCCTCCGATATTTTATACTCCAGGGAGTACGATGTTTGATGAAATCCATATCGGCACCCACAACGGTGCCCCAGCGTATTTTATGACTATGGACCCAGATTCCAGACTTGAGGGCTTTTATATAGAATATGAGGACGGGGAGCTGCGTCTGGTGCTGCGCCATCGCCGCGCTCTTGCGGAGGGCGATTATCCCCTTGCCGGGTTTACCTTTGTGTTGGACGCAGGCCATGGCGGAGATGACCCTGGAGCCCTTGGGCCTATGGGTGCGGAGCTGCCTGAGGCTGAAATCGTGTTAACAAATGCTCTCTTACTGGCTGAGCGTTTGCGGCTTTTGGGTGCTGAGGTAACAATAATCCGGGATACAGCGGAGTCTTTTTATACCTTGCAGGAGCGGGTAAATATCAGTCGTAGAATAATGCCGGATATGTTTATTTCTATTCATGCAAACTCTACAGCGGAGACTACCAATGCCGCCAATATCCATGGTTTTACCATGTGGTACCGCAATCCGAATAGCTTGCCTGCCGCCACCCATTTTATGAATAGCCTCCATTATATTAATCCGTTGACAACCCGCCATCCCACGGTCCACCAGGCCAATTTCTTTGTGGTACGTCCCGTATGGGCCACATCGGTGCTTGTGGAGATTAGCTTTATGAATAATATCCAGGACTTTGCATGGATGATTAACCCCCGGTACCAGAATGAGTTGGTTTGGGGGATGGTCAACGCTATTTTGGGGTATTATCGATAGACGTAATATATATTTTTGTCGTTTTGACCATACCTTTTTAGTATAGTTTTTGTATGATTTTTGCGTGTTTTACTGATTATTTTATATTACTCGCTGTTTTGTAGGGGTGAACTGTGTGCGAAAACGATTAATTATATTTTTTCTTATAGCAATAGCCGTGTTCCTCTCTGCCTGCGGTGACACAGAATATGATGTTATACAAAATGGACTGATATGGACTGAAACAACAGGGGATTTGCTTACCGCTGAAATAATATCTCCGATTAGAGTTGACGATGAAATTACCCCGCAGCTTAATGCCCCGATTATGCCATCGCCCCGACGCTATGCAGGTTTTCCTTCTTTGCATCTGGTATCGGATTATGACCCGTTCGCTGTGGAGCGTAGTTTTTGGCATAATGGTGCCGCGACCCTTTGGGGCGCAGATGCGGCATATAATTTTAATGATGTAGCTGTCAGAATACGAGGCCGGGGGAACTCTACCTGGGTAAGAGGGTCGGAAAAACGTCCACTTCGCCTGCGCTTCCCGGAAGCGCGCCATATGTTTGGCAGTGAGTATGCCCATCGGGATTGGATTTTGTTGGCCAACCTGTTTGACCCAGGGATATTACGCAATCACTCCGCGTTATATCTGGGAGGTCTGTTGAGTGAAACCATGGACTTCACCCCGTCTTCTCAGTTTGTACATTTATATGTAAACGGCGAATATAAGGGCCTCTATGAGCTTACCGATGAAAGAAACCCAGAGCCGGGCAGGGGCCCCCTTCATTTTAACCCTGACCCTGCCCTTAGTGAGTTTATGTTTGAGCTGGATGGCCATGTGGAAGGTACATGGGCTGATTATAATGTAGAGGACATAACCTTCTTTACTGCAGGGGTAGGGGAAGAAGCCCGGTCCTATGATATCCGTTTCCCAAGGCAACGGGACTGGGATGGTCATCTGGAATATCTCCGTGACTTTGTACGCAACGCAGATGAAATTATCCGTTCCAGAGATTTTGAAGCGATACAACAGGTAATTGACATACCCTCAATGATTGATTTTTTCCTGGTGCAGGAATTTATGAAAAATGTCGACGTACCCGCCTTTAGCGTATTTATGACCCTTCGGGCGCAAGGGGAGGAGCGTCGTATTTTTTTTGGCCCGGTTTGGGATTTTGATAGGTCGGCTGGCAACACCCTTTATTGGACGGCTTATACCCATATGCTAGCCGGTTGGCGGAATCATTGGTTTAGGCATATGCTTTCTACTCCAGAGATTTTTGATTTGGTGGCCCAACGATGGGATGAAATTAAGGATAATGAAATCCGGCAAATGATTGACCATATCGCATATCTGGCGACGGAATACGAGGCATCCTTCTTGCGCAATTTTGAGCGACATGACCATATACTTGGCGGAAATCCGCCATGGTTTGTGATGTTGCCCCAGGAAACTCGGGAAATAGATACCTTTCAAGGCCAGGTGGAATATCTCCTTGCCTGGTTTGAGGGGCGGGCATATTGGCTGACGATTTTCTTTGAACGGCGGTATGACTGGATTAACGAATGGTGGGATGAGGTAGTAGCTATCGAAACCATTATTCCCGAAGAACCTGAGCCGCGTATCCCCCATACAACGAGGTTTACCACTCCCCCTGGGAATCTGTTTGTAAGCAATCTACCAAGCCTGCATCTGACTACGTATTATGACCCTTTTAATGTAAGCCGGGCTTTTTGGCATGATGGTACCGTTGCGGTTTCCGGTTCTGCCCTAAGTATTCTAAATTTTGACCCGGTGGATGCTAGTTTCAGGGGCCGAGGTAATTCTACATGGGCGCAGGGTGGGCAAAAAAGACCTCTCCGCCTTCGTTTTGCCGAAGCGCAGCCCTTGCTTGGTTCCGGATATGCAGCTACGGACTGGATACTTCTTGCGGACTTTTTTGATCGCTCTCTTTTTCGGAATTATACGGCTCTGTACCTTGGAAATCTGCTAAGCGGCTTGAGTTTTACGCCGACTCCTCGTCATGTGCATTTATATGTAAACGAAGAATATATGGGGGTATATCTCCTAACGGATGAACGGGATGTTAATCCGGGGAGGATGCAGCTTGTCTGGGATGAGGATCCTGGGAAGAGCGATTTTTTCTTGGAATTGGATGCCAGAGCCAGCCAGGGCGGGGTGACAAACGATACCTATGTAAATGTAAACGGCTTGCTGTATGACATACGATACCCCAATAATCGCCGCCGTCGTACCCCGGAGCATGTGGCCTATGTTTACGATTATTTACACAGAGTGAGTTATGCCATACGCCGCCAAAGTTTTGAGGAAATTACTGCGCTAATAGATTTGGATTCCTTTATAGATTTCTACTTGGTACATGAATGGATGAAGGAGTTTGACGTCTTTAGCCAGCTTAGCATATTTATGTATATCAGAGGCCAGGGCGATGATCGCAGGCTGTTTATGGGCCCGGTGTGGGATTTTGACCTTGCGGCGGGTAATTCTTTTACCCAGCCAATGGGGTACGGCCCCGAGGACTTGTATGTGGCATTGTTTAATTATTGGTACCGGCATTTAATGCTTTTGCCGGAGTTTTTTGATGCTGTGGTAGCAAGATGGAATGAAATTGTTGACCGGGAAATAGCCCAAACCATGGAGCATGTACGGCTTATTGCCAGGCATTTGGAGGCGGATTTTGACCGCAACTTTGAACGGCATCCTATCCTTGGGGTGGTTGTCCCTCGTACCCGTACCCCAGAGGGCATAGTGGAAATTGAGAGTTTTATCGGCCAGGTGGAGCATTTACTTGACTGGCTGGAAACGCGTACCCGGTGGATGGATGACTTTTTCAACGGAAGAATGCCAGATTATGACCCACTTTGGGCTTTGGTGGAGCATCACACATACAGGGCCCCAATTGATATCTCTGTAGACGGAGAGGTTCTTGACCTTGACTTTGCCCCAATTAATTTGCAAAACCGGATAATGTTTCCTATACAGGGTGTGGCAGAATTGCTTGGCCTAGAGTCTATATATAATGCGGAAACGGGGATATTTGCCCTCCATGGCGAGGATATTTTAATGATTCATCGGGCAGGGGATTTGTACTTTACGGTAAACTGGGAAAGGCTGTACTTTGATGCCCCGGGCTCTTTGATTATCGGTGGATATTTGTATGTTCCCCTTAGGGTTATAGCCGAGCTGCTGGACTTTGATATTTATTGGGGCTTTACGACCCGCAGGATAGTCATGCTAACAAGCCCCCAATATAGGGCGATGAATCATATCAGCAGGGATTTAAGACCTATTCACGAAATGGACTCACCTTATTAAAAAGGAAAACCGCTTCACACTTAGTATTTGCGGGTCAAATGGGAGTGCAAGCACTCCCGCTTGCCTCTTGGAGGAAAATATGGACAAAATCGCAGCATATCTAAAGCGCATAGGTTTTACGGGCAAACCAAAACGAAACTTTGACACATTACATGCCTTACAGCGCAACCACTTACAAACCGTACCTTATGAAAACCTGGACATAGTACGGGGCGTACCAATATCCCTTAAAATTGAAGATATCTATGAAAAGGTAGTGACTCGTGGCCGAGGGGGTTATTGCTTTGAGTTAAACGCGTTGTTTGCATGGTTACTGCGAAGCTTAGGCTTTAAGGTAACGGATTATATGGCGAGGTTTCTTAAGGATGAACCTGAAATCCCCATGCGACGGCATAGGGTAATGTTGGTATCTATTGGTGATGAAGATTATTTATGTGATGTAGGCGTAGGATTAGCGGTACCGCGTAAACCTTTGCCTCTTACACATGGCAAGGTAAGCAGGCAGAGCGGAGAGAAATACATACTAGAGAAGGATGATTTCCTGGGAAATATACTATACGATTGGAAGAATGACGCCTGGAGTCGGATATATGCTTTTACTCTAGAGCCTCAAATAGAGCAGGATTTTACGGCAGTATCATTTTACTGTGAAAAGCACCCGGACTCGATTTTCCGGAAGCAGGATATGGTGCATATCTTTACAGATACGGGAAGGAAGTCCGTGGCCGGTGGGGAAGTGCGATTGTTTGGTGAGATTGGAGTTGAGGTGCATAAGCCTGCTAGCGAAAGTGAGTATCATGGGTTGCTTCGGTTGCATTTTGGGATAGATTTGTAGATTTAGCGCAAATAGAGGCAAATCAAATTAAATCGGGCATATTGACGTTAAGAACGATACAATAGCACGTTAATAAATACCGAGTGGTAATTAAGGGGTGCAGTCTGCACCCCTTAATTATGGATTTACCGCTTATATGTCACATTCACCACAAATAAAACCGATACAAATCTTTGACATCATAATACATACGCAGTACAATTGCACTACAAATCATTGGAGGTGTATGTATGGCAACTCTACAAGTCCGCATGGACGATAATATGAAAGTGGCGGCAGATTCTCTTTTTAATAGTCTAGGTTTGGACACATCTACAGCGGTAAGGATATTTATTTCCGCATCTTTAGATAATCATGGTCTGCCCTTTGAAGTAAGGCGAAAAGTACCTCACAAAGATGTTACAGAAAAAATCGCTTCACTTCACAAAATCGTAGCAGATACAAAACAACGCCCCGTTTTTGGCTCCGGTAAAGGCAAAATGTGGATTGCAGATGATTTTGATGCTCCACTGGATGAATTAAAGGAGTACATGGAATGAAAAATTTGCTGGACACTCACACAATCTTATGCTTCTTAAACGGCGAAAGATTAACTGCTAATACTAAAGAAAGATACAATCCCATCCAAACTACATCAGTGTTGTTTCATTGTGGGAAGTCGCCATCAAAATGAATATTGGAAAGTATGCGTTTGAAGGTGGATTTACGACATTTCTTGAGCTTATTAAAGATAATGGATTTGAGCTATTGCCAATTAAAGACAATTACATGGAGTGTTTGTTTGACTTACCATTAATCCATCGTGACCCTTTTGACCGCTTGATTGTCGCCACAGCACATGTCGAAGGTATGACTCTAATAACCGCTGACGAAAATATTCAAAAATATGACATCTCTTGGGCTTGGTAATTATAGCGAATTAATTCGAAATCAGTCCTGCCTGTCGCCGAAAACGCGTTGAAGCGTTCGCGATTTTCGGCTCGGTCAGGACTGTTTCTCATTTAATTCACTATAGGAGGTATTTGTTGTGAACAAAATTTGCATTTTAACCCCAACCACCACCAAAGCCAATAAATACAGGGTTTAGTGCTTGTAAATCCTGTCCGTGCCGTTAGAGTTGGTCTTTATCTG
>WQVF01000014.1 GCA_009781725.1 Defluviitaleaceae bacterium | reverse complement strand
CGGGCTGAGGGGGGGGGGGTGGGGGGTGGGGGGGGTGGGGGGGTCTAGGTGGATGGGGAGGGGGATGTGGAGGATGAGGTGGTCCGGGAGGAGTGAATGGGGGAGTAGGGGGATTGGGTCCTGGTGGCCCTGGATTAGGCCCAGGCCGAGGAATAGCAGGTCTTCTTATCATGATTTGCCTCCTAGCGAGTTGCTTGTATTAGCCGAAAAAGGCTTTTTTCCATAATATGTGGCATGGCCCAACCTGTTGCATGTATATATAGTAATTTCAATCCAAAATGCGTGATTGAAATCACTATGGTTTCGGAAGGCGTTTCAATTGAGAGTGACAAAATCGTCACTCTCAATTGAAATCACTATATTAGATTTGACAGCAACAATACAGGCCGCTAAAATGTTCATTGTTGTGCCCGTAGCTCAGGGGATAGAGCGTTCGCCTCCGGAGCGAAAGGTCGCGCGTTCGATTCGCGCCGGGCACGTAATTCGCGTACCGCAGTACACCACACACCCTTAGCTCAGTTGGCAGAGCAGCTGACTCTTAATCAGCGGGTCTAGGGTTCGAGCCCCTAAGGGTGTAATGAAGCAAACAAATAAAGCCCCCAGAATGTACTTTTCTGGGGGTTTTATCTATAATGCAAAAGTTGATGACGATAATGCCCCAACGGGGCGAGAGGAGAAATTATATGAATATCCCGCTAAGTTCCGTCCTAAATGGTTTGGACATCACAGCCATAAACCGCACAGCATCCCATACAGCATGGCGTGCATATGAATGCGAGACTCAAGCACTGGAACATGAAATTGGAAAAGAGAATCTTTCCCGATTCGTGATTTCTTTAAACGGGGATTATAAGTTTAAGCTTTACCCATCGCCGGAAGCTGTGGATGAGAGTTTTGTTATGCCTGGTTTTGACGACATGGAGTATTGTGACATAGCAGTGCCCGGCAACTGGGAATTGCAAGGCCATGGTAAGCCCATTTATACGAATGTTTGTTATCCCTGGTACTATGATGAAAATGGCCGCCATTTGGTTAAGCCTCGGGATGGCTATAATAATCAGCCCAATCCACCATTCATTCCCGGGGACAACCCAACGGGATGCTATTTCCGTGATTTTGAAGTTCCCACGCATTACAACGGCCGGGATGTGTTCTTGCGTCTTGAGGCGGTGGAAGCGGCATTTCAATTATGGGTCAATGGTAAGTTCGTAGGGTATGGGGAGGACAGCAAGCTTCCCAATGAGTTTGATATTACAAGCTTTTTGCAGCCGGGAACTAATAAGCTTGCACTCAAAGTTATGCGTTGGAGCAAAAGCACATATGTGGAAGACCAGGACTATTGGCATATTTCAGGTATATGCGGAAATGTCTGGTTAATCGCAAAACCTGAGGCACGCATACAGGATTATCAGATTAAGGCGATTCCCGATATCAACCCCAACCACCCGGAGAGAGCAATCGACGGTACCGGAGGCTCAGTCGATGCGTATGTTTCCATGACTCGTGTTCCGGGATATGGAGAATATTCCATAAGAGTAAACTTATACGACGGCATGGAATGTATTGGCACAACAACTGAGAAAGTGAGTTCCGAGAGTCATTACATGATAGACTACATGCCTTCTGCGGGGAGTACACGGGTGAGTATTAATCTATCCGATATAAAGCCCTGGACGCCAGAAAGCCCCAAACTGTATACCGCCGTAATCACATTGATAGACAAAGACGGCAACGAAATAGATATTGAAGCTTGCCGTATTGGCTTTAAGAAAATGGAAATCAGGAATGGCATACTGCTATTAAACGGGCAACGCCTTGTTATAAGGGGAGTAAACCGCCATCAGCACCAATACCAAACAGGCCGGTTTGTAACCAACGAGTGGATGCGCAAGGAAATTATCGAAATGAAGCGCATGAATATTAACGCGGTACGCACCAGCCATTATCCCAATTGCGAAAACTGGTATGAGTTGTGCGATGAGCTTGGTATTTTGGTGGTCTGTGAAGCCAATCTGGAAACTCATGGGGTAATGGGACAGCTTTCCAATGACCCGTCATGGGCAAGCCTCTTTTTGGAACGTGCCACCCGCATGGTGCTCAATTTTAAGAATCACGCCAGTATATTTGCATGGTCTTTGGGCAACGAAGCAGGCTCCGGCCCTAATCATGCCGCGATGGCAGGCTTTATAAGAGAATATGATTCCACTAGGCCCTGTCAGTACGAGGGCGGTTGCAGTCCCGGCCAACTTGTGTCTGACATAAGGGGCTGGATGTATGCTCCTATATCTGGCATTTTGGATATGATTGCCGACCCCAATGACATCAGGCCCATTATTTTGGTGGAATATTTATATCAAATACGAAACAGCGGCGGGGGTATGTACCACTTCCCTGCATTGACAGAAAAATATCAACGTTTTCAAGGTGGTTTTATATGGGATTGGCAGGATAAATGTCTGGAGCAAACTGCCGATGGCAAGGCATTTTTTGCTTATGGAGGAGATTTTGATGAGCCGACTCCGGATATGGACGCACCTTCGCATATGACAAATAACGGTGTAGTCCTTCCTGACCTTACATGGAAGCCTGTTGCCCATGAGATAAAACATGCCTATTCTCCTATCGCAATCAATGTTGAAGGGCGGCTGAATTGGAGTTTTACTCACAGACCCCTAACTTGGTATACCATCATAAACAAATGCCTAACAAAAGATATAAGCGCGTTTGAAATATCTGCATCCTTGCGTGAAAACGGTGTCACGGTGCATACGGAAGTGCTTAATCCCGGTCATATCCCGCCTCTTTCTAATAAAACGATAGAATTTTTGCCAGATTATCCGATGAAGGAAAACGCCGAATATCATTTGTCATTCCATATCAAAGACAAAAATGACACGTTTTATGAGAAGGCCGGTTATGAGGTAGGTAGTTTTCAGTTCCTTATTCAGGCTAACTATGGCGTTACCGAAAACAGTACCAAGGCAACGGCAATGGCATATGAAAACAAAGACGGATATACCTATAAGTCAAGTTGCGGTGTTGAGCTTTATGTAAATAAAGAAAACGGAAGTTTCAGTATTGTAAAAAAAGGCAAAACATATGTGCAGTCCGGCGGAATGCCCTGTATCGAACGGCCGTATTCCGGGATAGATACGACAAGAGGATGGGGTGTACGGGATATATTTGACACATATAATCCGGAGTCCACATCTATAGCCGTCGATAAACTAACATATGACGAATTGGGTATAGTTGTGGGATATAGATTAATTACCCAGGGCATTACCCAAAAGAATACGTCGGTCTTCGAATCCTATGTGGAAAACCGTTATACGCTGGTTCATTTAGATGATTCCGATGATGTATGTGTACAGGTTGAGACATTATTCTCACTTAACGAGAATCTGTTATATGTCCCACGGGCGGGAATGACACTGATTGTGCCCTCGGATTTTGAGAAAATGACCTATTATGGTAGAGGTGAAACTGAGAGCTATTCAGACCGAATAATGTCAGCACCTATTGGCGTATATGAAACCACGGTTTCGGCTCAGCATTTTGCCTTCGTGCCTCCGGCGGAGTGTGGGGGGCACGAGGAAACCCGCTGGTTGAATCTCGAAAGTGAAGACGGCCGCCAGTTGAAAATTATCGGTTATCGCCCCTTCCACTTTGATGCAAAGCATAACAGCATAGAGGATTATCAACAGGCTACCCATGACCATATGCTGCCGGAACGAGAGGAAACATGGCTCAATATTGATGCTGCCCATATGGGTATAGGTGGAGATATGGCATGGAGCACAAGATTAAACCCGGAACACTTGGTTAAGGCCGGGGTGTATCATTTGCGGTATTGGATTAAATTATTGTAATGTAGCACATGTATACACAACCCAATACCTGGCAAGAATCCAAATCAACATACGATTCGTGTCAGGAGGGTTTATATGAAAAAATTACGTAATGAAATCAAAATCTTGGCCTGTAGCCTTGCAATTGGCCTGGCTCTTGCCATCAGCGTCGCTGCTTATACCTATGTATACTCGGCAACACATCAATCGGATATTGCCGGTAATGTAATCCGTTTTCATGTTGTTGCCAATAGCGACAGCCATGCGGACCAGGTGATAAAGGATATTGTAAGGGACGAAGTACTGGCGGAATTTGAGGGTCTTTTACACAGAACAGATAATATAAAAGAGTCTCGGCAGCTATTAAAAGATGAACTAACTGCCATCCAAGCACACGCCGAAGCTGCGGTACGGAAGCTGGGCTTTGAATACCCTGTGGAAGCGCAACTAGAGGTAATATTTTTCCCGACCCAGGTATATGGAGGTTTTGCCTTCCCCCCGGGGATGTATGAAGCATTGCAGATTGTAATAGGTGAGGGGATAGGGCGAAACTGGTGGTGCCTAATGTTCCCGCCATTATGCTTTGTGGATATGACAAGTACAGATGCAGGGAGACAGCAACTGGCTGATACGGTAGGTGATGAGGCGTTTCGTTTGCTGACCCATCAAGATGAGAACTCTCCTGTGTCTACGGAAGTGCGGTTTAGGATAGTGGAATGGTGGCAGAATCGAGGTCGCTGACATAAAAACAAGTACAAAGGCTTGCCACGCAAGTCTTTTCTTGTGTCATTTCTAATTGGTAGGTTTGCATAAAACCCCCGTATGGTGACATACGGGGTTTTTATGCAGAATTGCCATACATAAAATGCCAATATTTTAATGCCGATTACATACAGTTGCGTATTATGTAGATGTTTGATGACAAATCGCAAATAAGGGTTGACAGCAAGAGATGTGGTGATATACTTACCATAAATTACAAAAGGGTACCCCTTTGGCGTTCGCGTTGTGCGCGAACGCCAGGTTGTGTACTCATTCACCTTGGATTGTAGAACAAAGAGGGTGTGGGGTAAATGAATAAAGCGACACATCTATGTTATCGCGATATGTCCTATTACTTAAACATGTAGCCGTTTGGATACTACCTTAGTATCCGGCGGCTTTTTTTGTATAGACAGATATGGAGGTGAACCAAAAGCCAATGGCGTAATACACCGTAAGAATCAATAACAACAATATACTGTTTACAAGGAGGAAGCCAATGAAAAACGCAGTTAAAGTCAGAAATCGAATGAAGCAAATCGTCTCATTACTCTTAGCAATAATCTTTACCCTTTCACTAAACAGCCCTATAATAATACATGGGCAAAGTGAGCTCCCGATTGTTTTGCATGAATCAGGCGTAGCAGCATCTAACTATCCAGTGTTGCAGTTTGATGCACAAGGCGAACTATTAAACAGCGAAATACTCCTTGACCTATTTAGCGATGTAGAGGAAGAATACATCGGCTGGATAGAATGTCCTATAGCTGCAGCCGAGCAGGAACCAGAGCCGGAAATCTATATCGGCTGGACAGAATGCACCGAACCGGCAGAAGCATTATTCGAACCTCTAGATGACGGGGCCGTAATAGAATACTACTTTGGCTGGCCAGAAGACTTTTGCTTTGATGAATTACTGGAGTACTACTTAGCTCAAGAGGAATACATCGGCTGGACAGAATGTACAGAGCCTCTTGAGACATTAATCGAAGATAACCATGTAACATACTACTATTTCGGCTGGCCCGAAGACTTTTGTCCTGATGAATATACAGCCCCAGACTATGAGGTTACCGAATATATAACCTGTTGGGAAACCAGCCCCAACAGGCATGAGCTTGATGCCCCAGTGCCAAGAAACGCAGCTACCCTTTCCATCTCTGCGAACTCATGGAGACCGGCATCAGGGGCAGCCACGATGTTTGTATTAGTTACTTCTAATAGACAATGGACAGTTACACGACCGGCTAATGCAACATGGATATCATTTGAAGGATTTTCACCTGCAAATCGCACTGGTAACGGTAATTTCACCATTAGAATTACTGCCAACACCGGTTCCGCAGCCAGGTCAAGCACCGTATCAGTAGCTGCAACCGGTGCCACCACCCGTACAATAAATATCGAGCAAGCAGCACCGGCAGCGATTCTTTCATTGTCTCAATCTGTATGGAATCCAGGTGCAGGTACAAGCGAAGCAACAATTAATGTTGCGTCCAATAGAGCATGGACGGTAACCAGAAATCAAACCTGGTTTACGGTAACCCCAACAAGCGGCTCAAACAATGGCTCATTCAGGATTAACGCTCCCGCAAATACCGGAACAACCTCACGGTCAGGTACCGTAACAGTATCAGGGGGAGGTATAACCCGTACCGTAACGATAAACCAGGCGGCACCAGTCATTCTTACGGTATCCCCGTCAAGTACGTGGAACTCACCGGCAGCGGGAGGCAATACCACAATAAATGTGACATCCAATATAACATGGAACACCCCAACCAGCAGCCATTCATGGCTGACGGTTTCAAATATAACCCCTACAAACCGAAACGGTAACGGCTCTTTCAGAATAAATACAACTGCCAACACCGGCGTTTACACAAGGTCAGCGAATATAACAGTATCCGCACCCGGAGCTACAACTCGAACGATATCGGTATCTCAAGCACCGCAACCAGGAGTGCTTACAATATCCCAGAGTTCATGGAGCATAACCTCAGCATCAAGTGCCGGCACCTTTAATGTAGCCTCCAACAGGACATGGCAGATATCAAGTCCGGCTTCATGGCTAAGTATTGGTAGCATAACTCCCGCAAGCCAGACAGGTAACGGTTCTTTTAGGGTTACCGCCAGTGCCAACACAGGCACAAGCTCAAGAACAGGAACTGTGACGGTGTCTATCCCAGGGGTAACGCGCAACTTGTCGGTAACTCAAGGGGCGGCACCAAATCTTACATTGTCACACTCGGGGACGTGGAATCCTCTATCATCGGGAGATAATTCAACTATAAATATAACATCCAACATAACCTGGAATTCACCGTCAAGCAACCAGTCATGGCTGACGATTTCCCAAGTAACCCCTGCGAATCGTACCGGTAATGGTTCATTTAGAATAACGGCATCCGCCAATACTGGTACTACAACCAGAACAGGAACGGTAACGATTTCTGGATCTGGCATCACTCGTACAATAAATGTAAACCAAGTAGCACCGGCACCTGTGTTAACAATATCTCCAACAGGTTCATGGAATCCCCTGTCAACGGGAGGAAGCACAACAGTAAGTGTAACATCCAACAGAGCATGGACAGTCTCAAGCAGCAACACATCATGGCTGAATGCATCGCCTGGAAGCGGCAGCGGAAATGGCTCGTTTACAATTACTGCTGCCCATAATTCCGGGAGTGCAGCTAGAAGCGGAACAATAACCGTATCCGCAACAGGAGTCACAAGTCGTACCATATCAGTTACACAGCCAGGGACACCGACGTTAAATCTTTCCCATTCAGCCTGGGCACCCCAGACTATGGGAGAATTTCTTACTGTTACAGTGACATCCAACGGCACATGGTTTGCTGGCAGTAACGCCACAACATGGTTGACTGTATCGAATTTTGTACCAGCCAGCCGCACAGGTAATGGTTCCTTTGGGATTAATGCAACACCAAATACTGGTACAACAGTGAGAACCGGCACCATAACCGTCACTGCACCAGGTGCTCCAACACGTACAGTCTCAGTGGCGCAGAATCCTCCGGAGGCTAATCTTACTCTATCCAGAACAACATGGAACCCGCCGCATACGACAAGCTCTGAAACTGTCACTGTAACATCCAATAGAACATGGAGTGTTTCCAGCAACGTAAACTGGCTTACTACTTCCAACGTAACCCCGGCAAATCAGACAGGTAATGGTTCATTCAGGATTGACGCAATAGCAAATCCCAATACCACCTCAAGGACGGGCACAATAACCGTAACAGTACCTGGCCTCACACCACGCGTAGTAACGGTTACCCAAGCCGCACGTACAACCTTTAGGGTTACATTTAACCCTCAGGGCGGTTCTGTTTCCGAGTCGTTTAGGGATGTGCCCGTTGGTAGTGCTATTGGGCAGTTGCCTGTACCTTCTAGGACGGGATACGAGTTCTTGGGGTGGCTTGAAACGCCAAGAAGCACCACTCCATTTGGAGAAGAATTATTCGAAGGTGCCATGTTTGAAGACTTTGCGCCTGCTCACGATATACTTCCATTTTTAGAAGCTGATTTCCAACCAACGCGTAATGTGACTATTTATGCATGGTGGGCAAGGGTTATATTTATAACCCTAAACCTTGACGGCGGCGCAGTAGATTTTAATCAGACATTTTTTGCCACGACGGCAGGAAGAACATTAGCTTCATTGCCATTCACTTTAAATCCAACCAAAGACGGGTATGATTTTGCCGGCTGGTTTGATGCACCGACTGCAAACGCAACGCGGATTACAATATTTTGCAGATTAGAGCGGAGCAAGACATTGTATGCGCGGTGGACACCAGCTACGTCTGATACCGTTATGATAACATTTGCCCCCAATGGAGCAACCTCAAGCATAAATCCGCCGTTTATGCGTATACGGGCAGGTCAATCTATATCGTCTGTTGGAGCAATGCCAGTCCCAGTCAGAATTGGGTATCAATTTGCAGGGTGGCATCAATCTCCCACAGGGCCTCTTTCACAAATAAATGAACATGCTCCCATTCACAATGACATGATATTGTATGCAAGATGGATTATCCCAATAACTTTACATCCCAATATGGGCAATGAACCGCCAACGACTGTATTAAGAGTAAGCGGTGTACCTCTCGGTAATCTTCCATCCCCAAGAAGAACGGGGCCTACTTTAGGTCGCGTTGTTGATGGCTGGCATACAACTCCTAGTGGTGGTACGACTGTAAATGCGAGTACTTTTACTCCAAATACGAGTACCACGTACTATGCTAGATGGGTTAACAATATTGACCCGTTTCGACATTTACCTATGGACCGTTGGTGGCAGTCTAATACTGTTCCCTTGAGACAGTTTACTCTTCATTCATCTTTGTTGAGTGATTTAGTGTTATGGGACTCTGCGATAAATGCCGGTATAAGTATCTGGAATAATAGTGCTGCTCCAATTACATTCTCTTATCCTGTATCGACCAACAACACAATCAATGTCGAGCCGGTATTTGGAAATCAAAATGTTGGTTGGTTACGTGCATGGCCTGGTGGTCTTGATCCTGTGACAAGGTTTGAGATAGAGTTAAACTCATTTGCAATTGAGGGGTGGGCAAGTGATCCAGTCAACAATACGACCATTAGCCGCGTTATTACACACACAATGGCTCATGAACTAGGCCATGCTGTGGGATTATGGGATAGATATGCAAGTATTGGTGATTTTGCATATAGTGTTATGCAAATAAACCTATGGGGACAGGTATTGGGGCCAACGCAATTTGATGTCGAAAGCGTTAGAATGATATATGATTAATAGCATGTGTTTTCTGCTACTCGGTACAGTTTTGAGCGGATACACAAATATTAAGGAGTGATATTATGCGTAAATTTATGGTTGGCGTTGCGACCAACATTATATTGATTTTAGTTCTTATATCTTGTAGTCGGAATGGGGTTGTGATAGAGCACGAAATTCATGGAGGGGCGGCCTTGCGGCGAGATGTTACGCAACTCGTAAATAATGCAACGCACATTGTGAGAGCTGAAATTCTAGACAGCAGAGTAGAAGAGATACGTATCAGTCTAATACCAGATGATAGTATGGAGCCACGGTATAGGATTCATACCATCTATCAGCTTAGGATTTTAGAGGTTTTCATGGGGGGCGTTGCCATAGATGATATCATTGAAGGTGCACAGGTAGGTGGGCAACTTGGGAATGTATCGCTTGTATATAGTAGATTTGTTTACTTCAACAACGGAGATGAATTAGTTTTTTTTCTCATTTGCTATAGAACACTTGGCTTTGAACACGCACCCGTGCAAATGGAAATACTAACACACCAAGGCATATTCCGTCCTGCACCTTCAGAGGCTGGTTTGCATGAGGTGTTGGTAGGTATTGGTGCATTTCCCGATTTCCAATTGCCACTTACCGTTGATGATTTGAATCGCATACAAGACGGTACTTTTGGCATCGGGACAACGCCAACACCTACGCCCCCACCCCCCATCAACCGAGATTTACTAATAGCAGCAATAACCGAGGCGGAGGCATTCGACCTTGATTTATTCCCAGATTGGGACCATGCTCCGTTTCTAAACGCTTGGGAGGTAGCTATAACGGTCCGTGACAATCCCCTTGCAACGCAAGCACAGGTTGACACAGCAGCAATACAGCTCCGGACCGAAATGAATAACATTGGGTTGATAATTTCAGGTCCCTACCCAATCGCTGACGGCGTAGTATCTGACGTCTTTTGGACGTTGTTTGGTAACGGCAATTTATTTATCTCCCCAGGCCATATCCAGTGGTGGGAATCGGCAGTTGACGGCATACAACTAAGCCCATGGCATGATTATCGTCAACATATCCGGCGGATTATCTTTACTGGGCCTGTAACAGCCGGTACTTCTCTGCAGGGACTGTTTTCCGAGTTATCTTCAGTCACCACCATCGAAGGCTTGTGGAATATCGACACCAGAAATGTTACTGATATGGGTTGGATGTTCTACGGTGCGGAAAGCTTACATCACCTAGACTTATCTATGTGGTGCACCGGCAACGTAACCACGATGAATAATATGTTTAGCGGCGCAAATGCCCTATATGAGCTGACACTGGGGAGTGACTTTATGTTTCAGATGTCTGTGCCAGCTGAGGTCGGGCTACGAGAGGGCACCTGGCAGAATGAAAGCGGTGCGTATGTATTTACTGCTGCTGAGCTTATGACACATCATAATGCAAACCCGGTATGGGATATCTGGACAATGCATTAGTATGTGGTTTTGATGATAATGGAAAAACCGGAAAAGTAACACCTTGCCATACAAAAAGGAGCTGACGAGTCAGCTCCTTTTACATATATCAGCCTTCCCTCAAGCCTAAAACATCAACATCAAAATAATAGCAGTAAGATTCAAACAAGCACTAACCAACACAATAAGTGCCAGTGCATATGGCGGCTTTAATCCCGCCTGTACCAGTCTATGATGAAAATACGTAGTCTTACTAGAGGAATCCGCGAGGGTCACAGACTGCCTTGCCATCAGCCGCCGTACAAATACTCTCACACTTTCAAAAATAGGCACACCCATCGCCAATATGGGAATGAAAACAGATATCACCGTGGCTTGTTTAAATGCTCCGTGAAGGGATATTGCCGCAAGCAGGTACCCAAGGAGATATGCTCCCGAATCCCCCATATATATCTTGGCTGGCGGCAAATTATGTCGCAAAAATCCAGTCACCACTCCGACAAACAGTACCGCCATAAATGCCGAATCACTTTGCCCCATACTCAGTGCAACAATAAACAGTGTGCAGCCGGATAGCATTGCCAAAAGGCCGGAAAGGCCGTCAAGTCCATCCATAAAATTAAACACAGTAACCAATCCCACAAACCATAGTACGGTCAAGGCAAACTGCACCCCAACATGAAAATATACATAAGTATCCGTAAAGGGATTCATAAAACCAGTAAAGCGTATGCCTGCGGCAAAAGCCAGCACCGCCGCGCCAAATTGTACCAAAAGTCTGGGCCATACCGGGAATTCTTTACCTTTAGCCTTAGAATAGTCGTCAAGAAGACCTATACCCAAAATCATGGTACTGCCCGGTATTAAGGCCCATAAGCCTGCATTATCTTCCATTGTAACCGCAAGGGCAGGTATTACCACAGGTCCGAGGCCCGCCACAAAAATAATAAAGCCCACAGAGAATGCGATAAACATAACCAGTCCCCCAGCAAGTGGAACGGGGGATGTATGTTTCTTGCGCTCTGTGGGTTTGTCTGTAAAGTCTACTTTTTCGGCTAGCTTCAAAAATATCGGCATAAGAACTAATACCGAGGCAAAGGCCATCAGGAAGGCTATTGCATATCTCATTTGTAATCACTCCATTTATATGGTGTGTTCTTTATCCTGTCATTGCGAGCAACGCGAAGCAATCCAGAAACCACTAGATTACTTCGTCGCTTCGCTCCTCGTAATGACGACGGGGTTGGCATTGTTTACAGTATGTTGTTAATAGTATCTTTCAACACAGCCATTACACGGGCGGCACCATCATTTTGCTCATGGGTGACCATATTAGCTGAGTAGAGTTCCCGTTCATTATAAAGCACATCTATGGCATTTAGCAATCTTTCGTCGGTTATTTTCCCTTCTGGTAATATCTTGGAAAATCCTTGCAATGCAAAAGACTCTGCGTTAAGAATCTGGTCGCCTCGACTGCTTTCTATGGGTAGGGGAATTAGAAGATTAGGCTTTTTCATTGCGAGAAACTCGAACAATGTATTGGCTCCAGCTCGGGAAACAGCAATATCTGCCAAGGCATATAAATCCGCAAGGCCTTCTTTTACATACTCAAACTGAGCATATCCTGGAAGCTCTGTATCCGAGAGATTCCCTTTTCCGCAGAGATGTACAACCCTGTACCTGGCCAGCAACCTTGGCAAAATCTCCCTTATCGCATTATTTATTGCGGCCGCTCCCAAGCTACCTCCAGTCACCATTATTACCGGCTTACCACCATCAGACCACTGGCAGATTTCCAAACCTTTCTTTTTATCCCCTTGTAACAACTCTTTGCGAATAGGCGAACCCGTAAGCACTCCTTTATGAGCAGGCAGATGGGCCAGGGTCTCCGGAAAGCTGACGCAGATTTTGTTAGTAAATGGACCGGAAATCCGGTTGGCAAGCCCTGGGGTCAGGTCCGACTCATGGCTCACAGTCTTGACCCTTAGCATCCGCCCCGCGGCAAGCACCGGCACTGTTACAAATCCACCTTTAGAAAAAATAATATCCGGTTTTAGCTGCCTGATTATGCTAAAAGCATTACCAAAACCCCTTATAACCCTAAAGATATCCGTGACGTTCTTAATATCCAGGTATCGCCGAAGCTTCCCCGCTGAGATGCCATGGTAGGGTATACCCTCGGCTTCAACCAGCTCCTTTTCCATGCCGGTTTTACTTCCTATATAGTGAACTTCAAAGCCTTCGGCTTTAAGCAATGGCAGTAATGCCAGGTTGGGGGTAACATGTCCGGCTGTTCCCCCTCCGGTTAGAATAATTTTTTTCATTTTTCACCCGTTTTGTGTTTTTGTTATACAATTTTTCTATGCCTGCTATAATTATTATCAGTATATATGCATTCTGGCAAGGGAAGGTACCTTGACCTATGAAAAAAATGATTTCTGCGGGCCTGATATCAATGATTTTGGCCTGTATGGTGCTGGGTTTTTTAGTTGCTTGTGGGAGAGGTGTACCGGAGGATTATCCGGAACCGTCACATACCCAATATGAAGATTATATCGCTGACGAAAACGATGACACACCAGAGCCGCTTCCATTATACATCCCCGGGGCCGACCATTATGATGTGAGCTTAACTGTGGATCCCGCCACCCGCACCGTATCAGGCATATCCCGCACAACCTTCACAAACCGAACAGGCGAACCCCTGGATACAATAGTGCTTAGGGTTTTTTTGAATGCCTTTAACGAGGGTATACCAAGCTATCTCCCTGAGTTCGAGGAAAGTATTTTCCGTCATGGGTCTAGCTATGGCTATATGGATATCCAACATGTGACTATTAACAACGAGGATTTGCTCTACGACTTGATAGGTACGGTCTTATTATTGCACCCTACAGAGCCTCTTGCGCCATGGGAAACGGTACAGCTGGTATTGCAATATAATGCATATGTCCCAATGATAGCACATCGTACAGGTGCAAACGATAGGGCCATGTGGTTTGGGATGTTTCTCCCTGTTTTGGCGGCACTTGGAGAGGACGGCTGGCTGATTACAGAGCATTACCTGTTTGGGGATCCCTTTGTATTAGGGATGGCCAGCTTCGAGGTGGAAGTCATTACTCCGGCGGATTATATCGTAGCCGGCACAGGAGTAACCACAGAAGAAATACCCATGTTTGAGGCCGACACCAGGGTTACGGTGTTCACGGCAAGCAATGCCAGGAGCTTTGCTTTTGCTATATCCCCATACTTCCAACGGGAACGTCTTACTACGGAAGGGGGAGATATACATTTGTATTATTACTCAGATGACCTTCCAGTAGACAATATTTTGGAAATTGTTAGGGGTGCTATGGATGATTTATCAGATAGAATCGGCCAATACCCCTTTGAGCATATTCGTATAATAGAAACAGATATGTTCCTTGGTGAGATGTCCTTTTCCAATATGATTTTTATAGACACAGAAAATTTGCGAAACCCAGACTCCCAGGCCCTTACCAGAGTCTTGGGTCAGCAGTGGTTTCCACATATAGTCGGTAGTAACCCCGTTCTTGAGTCATGGTTGAGTAGGGGGCTTGTAAGATATATAGTTGCAGGGTTGTTTCATGATAGAATAGAATTGCGAGCACATATTGCCGAGGAGTACTTGGGGCTGACCGGACGAGATGACTTGTTTCTGACAAACAATCTTGGTGTCTTTGACAATTGGATGGATTATTATCAAACCCACCATATAAAAGGAATGTTAATGTTTGATGCCCTATATAATCGAATGGGCAGTGAACTATTTTGGGAGCTTATACAGCAGTATTTCCAGACTTTTATTTTCAGGATTGCCACGGGGGCGGATTTTAAGGATTTGGCAGAAGAGATATATGGTGAAAATTTACAGGATTTTTTTGATGAATGGTTTATAGGGGGCATAGTACCGCCTTTGAGGTATACACGTGAGAGTGAGGATATAAATTAATGCGAAGACAAAGATACCCGCGATACAGAGAACCTGCTATCTCTAAGAAGTTTACATTTTTATTGGTTTTACTTGCGATTGCAGCTGCGGGTTTTGCGATATATATCGTATGGTTTACGTATCCGGGGGTTGCAAGTATTGATGTGCCGCCTGTTGATTATGAGGAAAACGGATATGATGAAAGTCATTATAATGAACACATAGCTGAAGACAGCTATCCACCTGAGAATACGTCACAAGAGGATTATCAATCAGGCAATGAAATAGAAGAGGAAAATGATGCGCCAGTCAATAATGATGAAGCTGAAGAATCGTCACAAAACGAGCCACATGGTGAGGATGTGCAAGAAGACTATTTCCCTGAAAATGTGTATATACCGGAGGATAGATATATCCCCTTTGGCCTTCTGACAACAGTAGATAATACATTGCTTCCATGGTATCTCAAGTTGGTAAATAGATATAATTTCTTGGAATATGACTTTGAACCTCAGCTCTCCTCTGTAGGGTGGGGGCATTACTTTGATAGCAGGGCGTATCGAGCATTACTTGATATGCTTGATTCTGCCCGGGCAGAGGGCCTATCGCCGATTGTAGCATCGTCTTTTAGGTCCGTCTCCCGCCAGACTACTCTGTTTAATAATCGGATACAGCGGTTTGTGGATATTGGATACGAATGGGAGGACGCTTTTGAAGCCGCCCGTCGTATCGTAGCGTATCCCGGTACCAGCGAGCATAATTTGGGCCTTGCTGTAGACATTGTGGCCTTAAGTTATCAAAATCTTACCGCCAATCAGGCCTATACCCCAGAAGGGATGTGGCTTGCCCAAAACAGTTATCGCTATGGCTTTGTGATGCGCTATCCCTATGATAAACAGCATATAACCAATATTATTTTCGAGCCCTGGCATTTCAGGTATGTGGGTGTATATGCTGCTACAGAGATGTTTTATCGGGGGCTGGTCCTTGAGGAATATGTTAGTGAGCTACTGGGGAGTAGCTAGCCATTATCTCACATAAGTCCATCGCCCTAGCTTATATTGCCAATTTCCTAAAAGATAATCATATCCAAGCCTCGTCGTCAGGGCTACCGGAAGCCGAAAAAACGTAAAGCCTACAGCGATTATGAAAGGTATATTTGTGTGGCCTTCTAATGCCACCGCCATAAGAGATAGGACTGCGATTCCGGTTACCGCACCGATAAAAATTGATTGTATTTTGAATCGAGCTCTATCCTCGCTGAGAATCATATGGTCTATAGGGGCGAGGGATATATTAGCTTTTTGATATCGTTCAAAGTCTTTACTCGCGCGATATGCTGTGATAAGCATTATAATTATCCCGCCTATAACAAGAGGAATCATGACACCTATGCTTTCTGCTGCCTGTGTTATCAAAGCAGTGCTAATCCCTATGGTAAGCATAAAACATGCAATACCCATTGCATAGCCTACCCCTCGAGATTTTGATAAATAACTCCGGGCTTCCTGTAATGACATGGTTATCACCGATGCAGTATCATCTGTCTTTGTGATGTCCTGCTGAGGGGATGTTATGGCAACACCCAATTCCTGTGAAATTTCGTCTACACTGCCAAAATTAGCAATCACAATACCGACAGCTTCATCTTCGTTTTTTCCTTGCTGACGCAGGGCTACATATTTTTCTTCCATTCCTGTAAGCATATCTCGTTTTATAGTCTGCACTTTATTCGTCTGGGGAAATGCCGCGAAAACATTGTCCAGGTATGTTTTAATTGTGTCCATGTCCCGCCTCCTTTACAAACTTGCTGATTAAATCCATTGTCAAATCCCATTCGGTGCATTTTCGTTGATAGTATTCCCGTCCGGTTGTCGTTAAACTATAATAGGTTCGTTCCCGTCCTCCTGTGTATGTGCCGGGGTATGGGTGCAGATAGCCCAGTTTTTCCAGCCGGGAGAATGCTGAGTACAAAGTGGTTTCCTTCATGGTGTAGCCGTTCCCAGATATCTCAGTAATTTTCTTTGATATCTCATAACCATAGGAGTCCCCTTCTGACAATGCACGGAGTATCATCAGGTCGATATATCCTCGCAGAACATCACTGCTAATAGTGGAATAGCCCAAGCAACCATCCCTTTCAATTTTACTACGTCTGACGTTGTAGTAATAATAAAGCAACTACTACGTCACGTCAAGTAGTTTTATTAATATATGGAATGGCCAAGTGGCTATTCCCCGCGAATATGGTTTTTATGTCACGTCATGTTGTTTTCATGTGAAAGGAAGCTGTCTATGGATTTACAAACCCCTCTTTCCCAAGAAGTAATTTCAAGCCTTCGAGCAGGCGATAGCATTACTTTATCTGGTGAGGTGTATACCGCTCGGGATGCGGCGCATCAACGTATGTATGAGGCTGTCAAGGCAGGCCAGGACCCGCCTTTTCATTACATTGGTCAGATTGTATTTTATGCGGGCCCTTGTCCGGCACCTCCAGGGAAACCAATCGGCTCTGTGGGCCCAACTACCGCGGGCCGGATGGATGCATATTCACCAAAGCTAATCGAGGCCGGTCTAAAAATTATGATAGGTAAAGGCAACCGTTCTCCTAAGGTAGTCGATGCAATCATAAAGCATAGAGGTTTGTATTTGATTGCAGTTGGCGGTGTTGCGGCTCTTTTGGCAAAATGCATAACATCATCGGAGATTGTTGCTTATGATGACTTAGGTGCCGAGGCAATCAGGCGGCTTAACATCGAAAGTATGCCACTAATTGTGGCGATTGATTCGATGGGAGATAAAATTTTCAAATAAATTTTATAGTGATGCAACCATGTACAAAATTTCCTGTCATAATAATAGGCAGGCTCTCCATGACCTTGCATTTTGTTTATTAATGCAGGATAATATTGGACATGCATAGCTAAAAAATCTCGAAAGGGGAATTAAGTTGAGTAAATACGTTGTAGTATCAGATTCATGTGGAGATTTGCCGCCAAATGTGGCAGAAGGTATCACAATAATACCCTACATCTACACCCTGGATGGCAAGGATTATCACAGCTACCTGGATTATAGGGAGCAACCGGTAAAAGAGTTTTACGACACATTAAGGGCCGGTAAGATGGCCAGTACCACACAGGTTACCCCGCAAAGATATGTGGAAGTTTGGGAGCCGATTCTAGAAGAAGGCAAGGATGTTTTGTATATCTGCCTTTCATCCATGCTAAGCAAGAGCTTTGAAATGAGCCAAATGGCAGCAAACGAACTCAGCGAAAAGTACCCAGACCGTAAGATTATCACCATAGACTCAAAATCGGCCTGTATGGGTATTGGCTTGTTGGCTGTAAGCGCAAAAAAAGCGCAAGACAAAGGCATGAGCCTGGACGAGGCCGCCGCCTATATTGAAGACCTTCTGACCCGCACCCATCACTGGGTCATGGCAGATGACCTTCATCATTTGCGCCGAGGTGGCAGAGTGTCCGGTGCGGCTGCCTTTGTGGGTAGTATGCTTAGTGTCAAGCCTATTCTGACTATGAGAACAGAAGGAAAGCTTGAGCCCCTTCACAAGGCTCGCGGTCGGGATAAGGCTTTTGCATACATTATCGGCAAGTTGGAAGAATGCAAATACGACCCCGCCGAAGGGCCGATTTACATCGCCCATAGCGACGTTCCTGACTATGCCCAACAGATGAAAGATATGATTACCGCAAAATATGGGCACAAAGACTTTGTAATGAACCACATCGGCCCTGTTATAGGAGCACATACAGGTCCAGGTACTATTGCACTTATATTTGCGGGTAAGGCGAAGAGATTGGCATAATATTTTATTGTGTTGCAGTGAAAGGGGCTGTCCTCTACAGGACAGCCCCTTTTGTGTAGATACTTAACCCCTATAGCATCTTTCGATATTCGGATGGACTGCATTTATACTGTTTCTTAAACAACTTAGAAAAATAAAGGGAGTCTTCGAAGCCTGTCTCTGTAGCAATTTCTTTAAATGATTTGCGAGAGAGCCTGACCTTGGTGGCAGCTACTCCCAGCCTAAACTTAGTCAAGAATTGCTTGATGGACATCCCCATTTCCTCTTTGAAAATCTTACTCAAATAATTGCTGTTAATATTAATTCTATCAGCCAAGTGGGCAATTGTTAGTGGTTGGCTATAATCTGCCTCCATTATATGGATTGCCTTTAGTACATGCTCACGCTTCGATGAAGCCATTTCCCTATGCTGTAATGGCTCTGGTATGCTGCTGCCTTTTAGCAAATAGTAAAGTACTTGATACATAATCCATTGACACATAATCATACGGATATCATCATCAGTATCCAGATTGGCCCTATCAATCATTTGCAAGGTATCAATAATCTCGCTGATATATGTAGGGCGAATAATATCAGACCAATCCGAAAATCCGGATTCCTCAACAACTTTGCCGGCGTCCGGCCCGGCAAAACCCAGCCAGTAGTATTCCCATGGATTTTCTTGGTCGGAAATATACTCGGCTAGATCCTTTGGCCTTATAAGAAAGCATTCCCCGCTTTTGGGGGAATTCTGCTGTCCTTTAATCGTAAGCTGTCCGGTGCCATTGATTACAAAATGCAATAGATAATGATCTCGCACTTTAGGTCTTACTTGATGCAAGGATGGGGTTTTGTGAAACCCCATCTGAACAAAGTCTATCTTTATATTTTCGTTGGGGTTTGTGTAATGAACATGTTTGATTGCCATATTTTCACCCTAGCAGCCCATAACAGGCAAACCTGTTGGAGGGCCTTCGTGGGGCTGTCTGTTAAGCAGAAACCACAGCCCCATACTCCTTTTTATGTTAACATTGACAGTACTGCCAGCAATTCCTCCCCGTTTACGATAGAGGGAGGTTGGTTGTTCCTGATACAGTCAATAAAATATCTAATCTCATTGTGATACCCTGAGGCATTGGTTACATTGATTTCCGAACCGGCTAGAAAAGACTCGTCAATGGGGGTGATTTTGCCTCCATTGTTTGGGTAGAAAACCAAACTTCCTTGGCGATACTCGGCATAACCCTCTTCAAAAATAGCCTCATATCCCATCTGAAACGGAACCTGTGAGTTATACCACGCCGCTTTTGCCAGTACTCGGGCTCCATTTTTGTATTGGCAGGTGGTTTCTACAATTTGACCGGGAGCTGAGTTGATTTCGAAGCAGTCTTGGTAGAAATCATCCTCCTCTGGGATGCCCAACAGGTACACCATGAAATCTATATCGTGGATATGCAAATCGAAGGGTACAAGGCCGCTTTTTTCCTTATCAAGCATCCAATCCTGCCAGCTTGATATAGGTTTTTGGCCTATCCGCCACATGTTGAGGTGTAGCAGCTTACCGTATATGTTGGATTTGGTTACGGTTTTTAGCCATACATATTCCGGCCAAAACCTTAATACTTGGGCTGTCATAAACATGACATTATTGTCTTTAGCACTCTGTAGTAATGATTGTAAATCGTCCTTGTTTAAGGCCGCTGGTTTTTCCGTTAACACATGGATGCCATGTTTCATAATCATAAGAGCCTGCTCGCTGTGAAGATAACTGGGGGTGCAAATAAAAACAAAGTCTGGTTCTTCCTTAGCCAGCATTTTGTTCAAGTCTTGATATTGGTTTGCACCGCATTCGGCAGCTTTTTTTTCTGTCCTGACAGGGTCTATATCTACTAAGGCTATTATGCGTACATCATCCATTTTTCTTAGTAAATTATAATGCGTGCTGCCCATGGCACCAAGGCCTACTACTGCGACTCTCATTGATTGGCCTCCAAACCGAGCAGCAATTCCTTGCCTGCTAATATATCTTTTCGCTGCTGTTCTCCTGAGATTTCCCGCTCTATTGTTATAGCTCCTTTGTAGTCCACATCTTTAAGGGCCTTGATAAAGAGCTTCATATTTACTCTGCCATAGCCTATGGGTTTTTCTAGCCCTAGTGCTATGCCATCTGTGGGATACTCGCCATCCTTTGCGTGTACACCGTTTATATATGGACCGAGGAGGTATACTGCGTCTATGGGGTTGGCTTTGCCATACATCAGGAAGTTGGCCGGGTCAAAGTTAATACCCAGGTTACTCTTTCCAATATCAGATATGACCCGCAATAGTGTGGTTGGTGTTTCCTGGCCGGTTTCCATGTTTAGGCGGATGCCCAGTGCACCGAAATATTGAGCTAGGTGTCGGAGTGAAGCAATAAAATCCGAGTATAGGGCATCACATGGGTTTTCTGGGATAAAGCCCATATGGGTGCATACATCTGTAACTCTCATATCTTTAGCAAAGCGAGCGCAGCTTTTTAACTCTTCCATTCTGTTTGCCCGGAAAGGGGGAGGCACTATCCCTAGAGTCAATGGCCCCGCCGTGAAGTTCCATTCATTAGGGCCGCTCCAGTTGCCTACCATGGCTGTAATTTCCATGTTGTATTTTTGTATCAGGGCTTTTACGATTTGGGTAGTTTCTGCGGTAAGCTCTTTTGGTGATATAGAAAGCTGGCAGGTATGGATACTGTTTTCTTGGCACCAGATTAGGTTTTCTTCGAAGGAATTGCTGTAATTTATTACAACTCCAATGTCCATCATGGCCTCCTTAGAATAAGCTTTTGGGGACTGTCCCTGTAAACTACTGTGCATTTAAAGAAATCACTAACCTTGGCTATGGTGCCGCCTTCTGCCAACAATTCCACAGGTGCAAAAAACCAGTAATCCACCGTAGTGCCTGAGGGCCCTGTGACTGTCAACTCAAGAATATGCTCCTTGCGCGATATTGCCTCAATGCTCACAGTATCCATGCTTACATGTCTGGAGGAGCCCACTAAATCAATATCACCGGATACCGGGGTAAAGGATAAAACCGTACAGTCACGGTATTCTGGTACATCCAATAAGGCCGACCCCTTTATGACTCCCTTAGGCTGCTGATTCCAGAAATCAAAAACAGCATATTCCTTTTCAGGGGCAAGACCCAGATTTTCCATGGGTATCTCTATTTGGCTTGGGGCTTTGTATTCTGCTGTTCGTATCAGGTTTACAACACACCACTGCCGCTCGTGGAGGTTAAAATGAGTAGCCCATATATTACCGAAGGAAAGAGCATGTTCCCCATCTCGCGGAAATGTCATGGTTTTGTATGTGTTCATAGGGATGACAGTACCTAAAATGCCGGTTTCTGCTGTTATTGCGATGGTTGGTGAAATGGTTTTCCTGGCGATACTGAGTTTTTCATCATTATAATGGCTTATCTCGTCACTAATCATGTATAGATAGCCGTTGAGGGATATTATACTAGCGATACTCCTAGATGGTGCGGCGTCCATTCTCAGGCAAATGTAGTCCGGGTCATTAAGATAAAGTATCCCATGGGTATGATGCCAACGGGCGGACTCATCTATTTGCATCCTAAAGGAATAGTCTGTTGCACTAGCATCTGTAGCAAAACGCATGGCATCACAGATACCTATATTTGGGGTCAGCATCCCCCAACATGACAGCAAGTAGGTGTCGGGACCTATTCCTTTACGGATTGATCCCATGTAATTCTTGAAACGATTAATTGCATCGTTGTTGGTCAAAAGCCCCATCCCTGCTGCCACTTGTAAGCCGTCATACATCAGATGACGTATAGCATCCACTTTAAAATAACTATATCCCATATTGGCAAGATGCTTATATAGTTCTTCGATTTCCCGGCAGGATTCCTCCATGCAGTCAAATACATAGTTTATCCAGGGCTGTTTTAGGAGATTGCCGTCTTTGTCTTTCAGACATTTTTCCTGGGCGTATTCTTCATTGTGTATTGTGGCGTTGAGCCAAAGTGCTGCTTCAAAGCCTTTGCTCCTAATAGCGTCCAGTATGCTTTTATGCCCTTCAGGGAATTTTTCATTACAATTACTCCAACCCTCTATAAGATTTGAACCTTTTGGCGGCATATAAGTGGGCTGATATCCGTCGTCCAACTGGATAAATTCTAGTCCGTAGTCCTTGAGGTTTTCTGCAAGAAAATCCACAGATTCTCGCAGATTATTAATGCTTACATCAAAGCGGAAAGCCTCCCAGGTAGCCCACCCACAAATAGGCTTTGGGTTATGCCGAAACTGCCTGGGGTTATGGAACTCGTAGCCAAGGTGCTTTTGAT
Source organism: Defluviitaleaceae bacterium (assembly GCA_009781725.1). Lineage (GTDB taxonomy): Bacteria > Bacillota > Clostridia > Lachnospirales > WQUN01 > WRAN01. The sequence goes on along the minus strand of WQVF01000014.1, from coordinate 39,332 downwards.
AATATTGTTGATACACAACAAAAACAATAGCATTGCCCTTCGTAGCCCGCCCTTTCATTACTACTTTATCCCTGTCCATTTCCCGGCAAATAGCTGTCCCTTCATAGCTCCAAGCAAACCCATGCCATGTAATATACATATCCGAGTCCATATCATAAAGGCCGTTGACGCCATAAATTAGAGGCTTTCCTACTTGGGAAAGGATAGCTTGCCCATCAGCAGCTCGGGCTGGTTTAAGAACTATGCCATCCTTAGGCATAATTGTAACGGTAAAATCGCAGTCCTCTTCTACTTCAAAGACCAACTGGTAAAGAGGAGGGTCGACTTGAATATCTGCATCAGAGCCTCGCTTGCATGTAGCGGGGCTCGTGAAGTTTGCGACCAGATATTTCTCACATTCATAGCTGTAAACAAAACGGTGTTTATCATGCTCCAGATTTAAATGGCATACAGGTGCATCCATGTCAGTACTCCTTTACATATTTTCATTAATATACTTCTGCCAAACCTTGGCGATATGGTCTAACATATAGGTGGGGATATCCTCAAAAGTTACCTCGGTACTGGTCACACAGTATAGGGCAGGTACCCCGATTTCGGGCTGGGCCAGCATATACTCAAACCACATATCTAAATATGAATTCGACCCATTGTCGCAGTCTACCAGTTCCCAGCCTGCTAGTTTTGCAAGCTTGGCGCGGATACGCATCACACCTGGGACATCTCTTGTGCCATACCATAAATCATTGAGCCTAATCATATCCGAAGATTCTCTGAATAATGGGAAGGGCGTCTGGGTCTCTACCAGGGCGTCTGCTTTCCATTTATGCGCCTCGTCATGGAGAATAAATTGGAACTTGCGCAAAAACTCTATTCCGATAATAGGTTCATGGATGCGAAGGCCTTTCCTGGGGTTGATGCCGCCAATCCAGTCCTCTTTAAAACCATCTGCGCCGTAGTCCACCATTAGCTTTTTTATTTGGCCGCGGAGATATTTCTCATATTCTGGGTTAGTGGCATCTGCGCAGATTGGATTGCCCTCTGGATCCAAGATACAGTATTCTTCCGGAATGCCTTCTTTGTGATAGCCGGGAACCCAAAGGAGTACATGGCGACCTAAGCTATGCTGTTTCTCAATAAAGCCCTTCATATCCGGCCATTTGTCTGTATCTACATCGAAGGTGCCATAATGCTTTTGCCATTTGTCGTCTATCACAATATTGCCGATGGGTAGGTGCTTAAGCTGTTCCAGATAATGCTCGTATTCTGCTTGGGTCGCAAGTTCGCCTGCTGTTGTCCCACGACGGTTGCCCAAATGGGTTTGCTCGCCCCAGCCACAGAAGAAAGGTAGCCTATGCCATTTGGCATTAGGGTATCTGAACTGAGTAGAAAAGCCAGAATCATCCAGCCAAGCAGCATATTTTTCCAGGGTTGCATATTCGCCCTCTCCAAATGATATAAATGCCTTTGGAGATTCAAAGCTACCCTCTGCCTTTGTATACCCAAAATAATTTACATGAAAAGAGCAACCGGCAAAACGTGAGCCGCTGTATTCCAAGGAATTGAATCTATACCTGCCTGGTACATCTCCGATGCCAATCCCGGCCCAGTTCTCATATGAGCCGAAACAGAGACATAGTAAGGGAGGGCAGAAAAGGCCGTCTCCCCATTGCTCCGGCGCAAAATTTGACGGTGCAGGTGTTTCGCTACGTATCCCAAGGGATTGGGGGGTGCTGATATCATAGTAATGGACATTGCCTAAATTGGGTTTAGGATTGAAGGCTTTTTTTGAATATACAAGGGTATTGTATTCGAAGCCCATACTGGTGCCGTTGTTGTATGTTTCAGAAATGCCGCTGGAAAAAAAGAAGCAGCGTTCTATATCTCCATGGCCCTTGGCTGTATGATAAAATTCTATTGAATCTTCCTTGAAGGTCCAATAAAATTGTCGCGACTCCCAGATGCTGCTGGTTGCGGTATGAGTTACCTTGATGCAATCATCGTTGATTTCATATTCTCCATATTGTATATCTGTTAGGTTTTCCCTATCAGATTCCGTCGTTGTAAGTGCTGCGATGAAGGGCATATCAAACATATTTGCACTACCCACCCGTAGCTTGAACTTATGGGGCTTTTCTTTGTTTATTATAGCGGTGTACTTCTTCCCTTCGATAATTTTTCCATGCTCTGTATCACGTAATCTCATATAAACCCTCCATTTTTGTGTAAAAAAAGGCTGCCTCGTTAAGAACTTGCAATATCAGCCTCGTCATCCCGACCTTGAGCCGGGGTGACAGGCTTTTCACATTGCATCTTAGCGAGACAGCCAGAAAACTAAACTATTAACGATTCCAGTTGGCCGTCATAAATTCTTCTACCTGACCTGCGCCTATGGCATCTGCATTCTCTATAAACGCTTCCCATATCGCTAATGCGGTATCTTCGTCAGGAGCGAAAGTGAGTTCTGCAATTGCTTCTCTCAATAAATCAACGAGCCTTACTCTGATAACATCCTCGTCCGAGCCCCCTGGTATTACAATGGTTAGGATATCAGGGCGATAGGTGACCAGTGGGCCAAAGAGCCTATTTTGCTCTTCCATAAACGTGTCCCCTGGTATCCATGAGGTGAGATTTGTCAGCATACTGTCAAAGATAAATTGAGTATAGATTCCAAGACCTGTTCTGCGCTCGATTCCTTCCCAGTCGGCAAGGCGTGCGGTGAAATATTCTTGGTGGAAGGTGGGACGGCCGTCAACCATGTGCCAGTGAGGCCCTTCTACGGGATCGTCAGCCCATTCCCCATAGATTCCCCATACGATATCAGCGGCACCGTCCCATGTATTTGTGTATTCCAGGAACTTTATGGCTCTGTCTTGGTGCTGGCTGCGAGAGGAAATTGCAACAGCCATCCAGCCTGCGCCACTGCGCCATTGCCTATAGGTATCCCATGGGGGTAGGGGCATATAGGTGGTATCTGGGTTGTCCGCGGGGATTTGGCCGGTTTCGCCCAATGTCCAATGATAGGTTATAGGTAGGCCTTGGTCTACCTTGCCTCTGGCAACGGTAGAGTCGTCTACAAAGACTTCCCTGGTGATAAGGCCTTGGGCTGCCATGCGATGCATAAACAAAAGAGCTTCCCAATACATAGGGTCTCTCCACCTATAATATAGGCGTCCACCTGACTCATACCATGGTGGGATACCAAAGTGCATACCCAAAGGTCCGATGTCATTTACAAACATGTTACCGCCATATAAGCCGATATGGTCTGGATGGTTGGCTTGCATTTGAGCAACGGCTTCCATAAACTCATGATGATTTCTGATTTCCGGTGAGCCGATTTCTTCAAAGAAATCTTGACGCACAAGTAGTGTGGGCTGGTTAGAGCCTATAATACCATCGTATCTTAGGGCCGCTTCTTGGAATGCAAGTCCTTCCACGAAGTTGTTGATTCTAAACAACCTGCCGTCGATTCTACTTATATCAAAAATATCTTCTCCTATATTATCTCGCAAAGTAGGAGCATAGGTGTCTATGAGTACATCTAAATCTGCCAATTGGCCATTTGCTATCATTTCATGCCATGCAGGTGATGTCCAACCGGTGATAATCATATCCGGTAGGTCATCACTGGCTATCATCAGATTGAGCATGGTGTCATCCGCCGTTACAGGAAGCTGAACATCAAAGTTCACACCTGTAGTCGATTGCAGGCGTTGGCTTGCAGGGTCAGTACCCCAAAGGTTACCCAGCCACCAGGAGCCGTTTAGGAATAGTGTCAGGTCTACGGGAGAGGTATTGCTTTCCCATCCTACCAAAGGCCCATCAGTGGTGGTGTCCTGGGCAGTAGGGGTATCTGTCGCAGGTGCCTGTGTTTCTACTGGGGTAACGGGTTCGTCTGGTGTCTCTTCGCGAGAACATGCTGCCATGAATAATAAGGCAACGATTACCAGCACTAGACTAAGAATCTTCGTTTTTTTCATTTTGTCCTCCTTATGCACATGAACTTCTATATTAATTAGGCCTTTATTGAGCCTATCATAATACCTTTCTCAAAGAACTTTCTCAGAAACGGGTAAACAAACATAATCGGCAATATGGAAATAATCATGGTTGCGTGACGCAGTGATTCAACGGTAAGGCCTGCGTTGGTGACATGTACCGCCCCAAGATGGGCAATGCTTTCATTGATACGGGCCTGAGCTTCCGTTGCACTCAGCAGCCTCATTAGTATTACCGGTAAGGTTTGCAATCTCGGGCTGGACGTAAAAAACGCTGGTGTAAACCAATCATTCCAGTGTCCTACACCTACGAAGAGAGCTATTGTTGCGAGAATAGGCTTTGAAAGGGGTAAGGCAATTGAGCGGAATATCTTAAACTCTCCCGCCCCGTCAATTTTGGCCGATTCGAAAAGAGAATCCGGTAGGTCTCTAAAGAAAGCCATAACCAATAACATATGGAAGACATTTAACATCCCAGGAAGGATAAAAACCCAAAATGTATTGGTAATCATTAGTGCTCGGTATACAAGAAATGTGGGAATAACCCCTCCGCCAAAATACATGGTGATAATGGCGATAATAGAATAGGTTCGTCTAAAACGCAGCTCTTCCCTGGTCAAGGCGTAGCCTACCATTGCGGTAAAGAAAACACCCGTGATAACGCCGACACCGGTTCTTAGAAAGTTCATTAAAAAGCTGTGATAAATTATAGAGTCGGAGAAAACCATGCGGAAATTCTCAAGGGTAGGGGAAACAGGTAAAAAGAATATCTGGCTAGCAGCGGCTTCTCTCCCGTGGCTGAATGCAAAGATAAATGAATAATAAATAGGATAGGCAGTGACCAATGCAAGGAATAAGCTCATAATTACCGAAAAAACAATTATTATCCGCTCTTCGAGGGTACGTTTGATTTTCATATCTGTCCCTCCCTTAGATAATACTCTTGCCGGAAACGCGCTTAGACAACCAGTTGCAGCCGATTACTAAAAACAATGACAACACGCCCTGAACCAGAGAAACCGCAGTAGCAAATGAGAACCGCATAGTGCCAAAGCCTAAATCCAGCACATAATGCTCAATGATATATGAAACTGGCCTATTGAAAATATTGCCAAAGAGCACACTCTGGTCCAGATTGCCCCGGACAATGCCACCTATTTGAAGAATTAGCATAACGATGATTGTGCCCAGAATGGACGGGATTGTAATGCTCCAGATTTGTCTGAGCTTTCCGGCACCGTCAACATTGGCAGCTTCATATAATTCGGGATTGACGCCGGATATTGCGGCTATATATATGATTGTGCCCCATCCTACGCCTCGCCAAAGGTCCACGGCCATTATCAAAGACCGGTAGTACAGGGTACTATTCCAAAAATCAATACGCTGGGTGATAAGCCCCCAATTCATCATAACATTGTTAATAAGGCCTCTGAGGTCAAAAATATTGAGCCACAGGCCTGCCACAACAACATATGCGATAAAATGAGGGAAGTAACTAATAGTTTGAACCGCACCCTTGAACCTGGCATAAGGTATCTCGTTGATAATAAGGGCCATAATAATGGGTGCTGGGAATACTATAACGAGCCTTAGAAAACTGAAAATAAGAGTATTGCGGGTGGCCATAATAAAAACCGGGTCAGATAAAAATTCTCTAAAATGTCGTAAGCCTACCCACTCGCTACGAAAGAACCCTCCAGAGAGAGTGTAGTTTTGAAATGCAATAGAAATTCCAAACATAGGTAAGTAGCTGAAAAGGAATAAGCTCAGCACCCCAAGGAGTGCCATAATCTGTAATGAGACAGCGGTTTTTCTACGACTTCTTTTGCGAGGCATGGTTTCGTCTGGCTTATTCATATTCACAAATCACATCTTTCAAAGAAGATATGCTACCAGTAATTTTTGTGCAAACTGTAGCAAAAAAAGCACAATAACTGTCGTTTGCGTCATATTGCATATACGTTTTTTGTTTTGTGTTGTGAGTATATTACATTGACATGCTTCATGATATGGATAAAACTAATGAAAGTATGGATAAAAAAGAAACAGTCATATTATTATGTCCGTAAAATGCGTATCTATGCTATAGCGAAATAGTGAAAAACGTATTAAACCAGCAAACCGATGTCTACACCGGGGACAGCATACCTCAAATCCAAGATATTGCAGAAATCGCACCGATTTTAAAACCAAGTCAGGTAGACGACCTGGTAGAAAAGGTAGCTCCTACAGCCATAAGCCTGGCTGATCTTACCAGTCTTGCTCCATTCATAGGTAAAGAAGCTCTCGGTCATTTGGCGATGACGGCCATGGATACAGGGGATATACACGCTTTATGCGACATTGCACCATTTCTGGACCAACAACATGTTGACCAAATTGCACTCAAAATCGAAGTTACTGAAGGCATTGGTGCACTGGAAGATTTAGCTCCCTTTATCAGCACAGAAACCCTAGGCGAAATAGCTATTAAAGCATATGATGCAGGAGGCATCCAAGATATTTGTGATATAGCACCGTTTTTAAGTAAAAAATGCGTGAATCAGTTGGCCCTTAAAGTTGAAGAAGCCGAAGGTATCGACGCCATAGAAAATTTGGCACCTTTTATAGGAAAGAAAACTTTGAGTGAGATAGCGATGAAAGCCATAAGCAACGGAAATATCAAAGGTCTTGAGGGTATCGCGCCTTTTCTTGATGGCGAAATGCTTGGGCAGTTGGTTTTGAATGCCAGTATGGTGAATTGATGCAATAATCACTATGTATGAATGGGCTGTCACGTTTAAAATGCCGTAATCTCAAGGCTCGTCATCCTAGATTCCATAATCATTGTCGAAAGACCGGGGGGACCCCAGGTCAAGCCCGGGGTGACGAGCTTTTCATTACGTCTAAGCGTGACAGCCCCATTATCATTGACCACTTCGCAGCTTAAACTCCGTCATGGATTTACGGAAATAATAAGGTATCAAATTCCGTTGTACTTTTGGATTAACACGCTCTTTTATATTTACCGAGTCGAAAAATGTCAACCACAAGTCTTGTATGCGGGCTTCGTTTTCTGTATGGGTAACCTGAGCCGACCTAGGTACATCGGCAATTACATATTCCATACCATTGTATACGGCGGCTTTGCCCCGCGCTTTATCGTGGATTATCCAGGATTGATTCATCATTCTATCGGAAAAATGCTCTGCCAGTATCGGTAATACATAGTTATTAGGCTCAAGTGGGCAGTAAAATATCCCTCCCTGTGTTTCCTCGAAGCGGGAAAAACCAGTCAGTAGATGAGCCTCACGGCCTACCTGACGGGATAGTTTATGAGTACGCAAAACACAATCCTGTTGCAGGCTGTCGTCTATCCTTGAGCCCACCTTAAACCCTAGTAATAGATATTGAAAGAGGGTCATATAACGGTCTTCCCGGTCTGCCAGAAATGCATTGCCAAGATGATGCCCTGCTGTTGGGGAGATTTTTTTATTTACAGCCTGATGCACCTTTTCTGCTTTGTCGTAATCGGTTATACAGAAATATTCCTCTGTGTCCAAGGTGGGTTGATGGTTGTCATCTTCCTGGATGATAAGCGGGGATACCCCATCGTAAAAATACGCGTAGAGCACACAAAGAAAGCCCTCAAAGCTGCCGTCGAATAGGATTGACACATCTCGTCTTGTTGTGGGCATGGCTTGCTCCTTTCGTGTTATAGCGAATTAATTCGAAATCAGTCCAGCCTATTGCCGAAAACGTGTAGAATCGTTCACGATTTTCGGCTCGGTCTGGACTGTTTCTCATTTAATTCGCTATACCTTGCCAGTTTTGTCATTTTGGATAAAGCCGCTTTTCCGGTACATGTTATTCTGTAATGGGTAGAAGAGGCAGTGGGCTTGATGTTGACTCCAGGTCGGGGAGTAGGGGGGTAGTGTTGTCTATGCCTCTTGTAGGTTCATTACCAATTGTAATGGCGCTAGGCACCGCATCAAATATATTGGGCTGAGTAAAGGTTCCTCCTACATAGTTCTCCGCCAGGCGCATTTCCAGTACTTCCGGGTACATTGGGACTTTCTCCATCATTTTGCCGTTGCAGGTTATAAATAGGCGGGCACGCTTTAGTACTATGCCCATTTTCTTTAGATTATCAAAATTAAGTGACCCTATCCGCCTTGCGGCAATTATCTTTCTGGCAGATATTTGGCCTATCCCCGGTACCCGCAGCAGAGTATCATAATCGGCCTTGTTGACTTCCACAGGGAAAAACTCCAGATTTTTAAGTGCCCAATGGCATTTTGGGTCCAAATGCAAGCTGAGATTTTCGTCCTTATCCTTGAACAGCTCCCCGGCAGTGAAGCCGTAAAACCGTAATAACCAATCTGCCTGGTAGAGGCGATGTTCCCGCAAAAGGGGGGATTCCGTTGAGGGTAGCAAGGGGTTGCCTGTGGGTATAAAGGCCGAATAGAAAACCCGGCGCATTGCATAACCTTTGTATAGGCCTTGAGCCAGATGCACGATTTTGCTGTCACTTTCCGGCGTTGCACCAATGATTAACTGAGTGCTTTGCCCGGCGGGAACGAAAGCCTGGGCATTCCTAAAATGTATAAGCTCCTCTTTTGACTGCTGCATCTGGTCTTTGACAAAGGCCATTGGTGTCAGAATTGATGACTTTGTTTTCCCTGGGGCGTGGGCCAGGAGGCTGGTTTCTGATGGCAGTTCAATATTAACACTCATACGGTCCGCCAGGTGGCCTAGTTGCCAAATAAGGGCCGGGTCTGCACCTGGGATGGCTTTTACGTGAATATAGCCGCCGAAGTGGTATTCTGTCCGTACATATTTTAAAGTCTGGATTAACAATTCCATGGTGTGGTCCGGGTCTTTTATTATTGCCGAGCTTAGGAAAAGCCCTTCGATGTAGTTTCGGCGATAAAATTGCAAGGTTAGCTCCGCCACTTCCTTAGGGGTAAAGGCAGCTCTAGGGGTGTCGTTACTGCGGCGATTTACACAGTATTGGCAGTCGTAAGTGCAGGAGTTGGCCAATAGTAATTTCAGCAGGGAAATACAACGGCCGTCTGGGGTAAAGCTGTGGCAGATTCCGCCAGATACAGCGGAACCGACTACACCACGTTTACCTTTACGGTCCACCCCGCTGGATGTGCAGGCAACATCATATTTTGCACTTTCCGTTAAGATTTTGAGTTTTTCTTGGATATCCATTTGTCACCGCGTGTATGTTCGATTTTCTTTAGTTTAATATCCCTGACGAAAAAATCAACACATAACACAAAAAGTGTAATTATTGCGATATTGTTCACACTAACTAGCAATGCAACCGTTGGTTGTAAAAAATTCAACCAATGATATCATGTTTCAACCAATGATATCTTAAGTTGCCAGGCAATATTTCGTAATATTTACGTGGCCGCAGGAGCGGTACAAAAAATAGAGGTGATTATATGTCAAGTTTAGGAAGAAGAATTAACGAGTACCGTCGTCAGCGTAATATCACACAGGAACAACTTGCAGAAACCATGGGTGTTACATCCCAAGCCGTCAGCAAATGGGAAAATGATATTTCCTGCCCGGATATTTCTGTGCTGCCTCAGCTTGCAGATTACTTTGGGGTAAGCTTGGACCTACTATTAAGAGGAGAAACTCCCGGCGGCGTACAGCTGATGCCCCAGAATCAGCGCAAGGATTTTGACCGCCTGACCCTCCGCATTGTTGCAACAAGCGCAGACGGCGATTATGCAAAAATCAACCTTCCCATGCCACTTATAAAGGTAGGATTGGAAATCGGTATCCCATTGGTTCAGACCATGCAGCTTGGTAATAGGGGTGCTGTGGGTGATACCCTTAAGCAAATCGACTTCGAAGGTATGGTTAAACTAGCCGAAAGTGGTGTGATCGGGAAGCTAATCGAGGCAAAGAGTGCCGATGGTGATAATGTAGAAATATATGTTGATTAGGGAGCGAAGGCCATGAAAATAAGAGTACGCTCGGAAGAGCACCGCTTCACCTTGCCCATCCCCAACTGTCTACTAATGAACCCCGCAACAGCCGCCCTTTGTATCTGGGCTATGAAAAAGTACTGCAAAGAAAATTCCGACGAAATGTTCATGCCGCAGGATATTTCATATCAGGACTTGAAACGGCTATTTAAAGTGATAAGGAAATGCCGTCGTTATATGAGGGGTGAGCCTTTAGTCTATGCCAGCTCCAAAGAAGAAGGTACAGTAGAAATATATCTTTAGCAATGAAAGGACTATCCCATGAAAATGAATAACAAAGCACGTACCAGATTGATATTTTCAAGCGTGTTCTATGTGCTTTCCTCCGCAGTTACTATTTCCCTGGCCTTTGGCCTGCAGACCGCAATCGATTTAGCCGGGGAAGGTAATCTTAGAGGACTGCTTATTACTTTAGCTGTGCTTACGGCTGTTATGTGGCCAATGGACTTTATATCCGTGCTGATTGCGGCAAGATGTCGCTTAAAATACGTTCAAGAGATGCTCCTTACGGTAAAGCGTCACCGCATGAGCTTTCTTTTCTTCCGCAAACAGAAAACCCCTGGGGATGACGATAGCAAGGACCTGAGCTTCTTCTCTGCTGATGTGGATATCCTGGAGCAGTCATATTTCAACAACAAGGCGAGGCTAGCCTTACATTTGTCGGAGTTTATTTTTGCCCTTGGAGCCTTGTTATGGATAAACTGGATTGTCACCCTTGTGGCAATTGCTGTAACAATGCTGCCGATGATGGCAAGCAGTTTTTTCGCTAAGGGGCTGAGCAATCGCAAAAAGGATTATTCTGACGCCGCGGCTGAGTATGTGGATATGGCCCGGGAATGCATACAGGGTAAAAAGGAAATTGTGGCATATGACAAACAGGATATTTTCCTGGCTCGCCACGACGTGGGTAATAAAAAAGTCGAAGCCGCCAGACTTCGAAGCAATTTCTTTGAGCTCCTTGCCTTCCGTACTTCTGCGAGCCTGGGTTTCCTTGTGCAGATAGTCATCCTTGGTTTGAGCTCCTACTTTGTGATAACAGGGGATATGACCTTTGGGTATATGGTTGCTATTATCCAACTAATGAATAGCCTCTTTAATCCAGTAAACAGCTTTGTCGAAGCCCTGAACGGGATTCGATCTGCCAAAGCCGTGCTTGAAAAGGCTGCCGAAACACCAGAGCCGGAACCACCAAAGGCACGTATTGCCGATTTCAAAGATAAATTAGAAATAAAGGACCTCGGCCTAAAATATACCGAGGGTGAATATGTACTGCAAAATCTAAACTTAAGCTTCAAGCATGGCGGCAAATATGCAATCTTTGCCCCGAGCGGATATGGAAAGACCAGTATAGCCAAAGCCCTGGCCCTGGAGTTTGCCGAGTTTGACGGCGGGATTACTATAGACGGGCAGGATATACGGGAAATTGCCACTGTTGATTACCATAAAATACTGCGCTATGTACGCCAGGACCCATATCTCTTCTCTGATTCTGCTATGAATAACCTGGCTTTTTTCGATACTTCCCCTGAAAAAGAAAAATTGGATAAAGTCTTAGAAATTACTAGGGTTAAAGATTTCCTGCCGGATGAAGAAGCCCTAGGCAGGGAAGTCACAAATACATCTGGACTATCCGGCGGGCAAAAGCAGCGGATAGTGCTGGCTCGGGCATTGCTGCATAAGCCAAAGGTGCTGGTGCTTGACGAAATAACCTCCGGTGTGGATTTGGAAACGGCTTGCAATATATTGTCGGACTTATTTGAAGACAAAGGCTTGACAGTTATCGCCATCACCCATGAAAGTGATGAACGATTCCTTGGGTTGTTTGATGAAATCGTACGGTTAGGTTAAAATTTTCATTTGTCATCCCGGGCTTGACCCGGGATCCCATCTTCTTTGCAAAACTGTGGGATTCCGGGTCAAGCCCGGAATGACGGATGGGGTTATCTATACCGCACAATGGCATATTCCTCTGTCAGTGTAGTAATATCTTCTATCGTGATTTTCCCAGTCATTTCATCAGGCGTATCCGTTTTTATTATAGGTGCGCCTTTTTTTATGTGCCGGGTAATTGTCTCCCTAAAGAGTCGTCGTATTTTATGTTCTTTGCCTCGGTTCCACCACCGGGTTTTTGCCTTGGGCTTGCGTATAAATTCCTTTACATCGGCAAACTCGTCCCTTATTTCAGAATCGGGATTTTTCCTTAGTCTCCAGAGATTAAATAAGTTGCGTATTTTTGTCAAGATTAAATATAGTACCGCTAACCCCAGTGCTGGCATTCCTACATATAAAACAATCCATTCCAGTATGCGCCAGATAAGTGCTGGTCCTCGGACATAATCCATTAGTTCGGGAGGAAAACCCATCCCGCCTTCCATACCCATGTTCCATATCATGTCATGTTCATATTCGTCTGGTGCAATATCTACCTGAAAGTTGGGCCTAAAAGTGGAGATTACATCTAGCAATGGGGTGATAATCAGTGTGTTGAGCAATAAAATCATCCCGACCAAAATAAGACCAAGGAATAACATGGTCTTATGGTCAAAGGTAAGGATATTTTGAATATGCTGGTCGGAACTCTGGGTAATGACTTCCAATGATGCATTGACTTGAAACATCCGCATATGCAGCCTAGTACCTACGCAAATGGCAATAATCATGCCCGTATAAGGGCCAACTAAGTGCCCATGGCCAAGATATACAAGTACTAAAGCTAGCGTAATCAGAGTAATGGGAGCAAAAAAGGTAAACTCAGATGTGAATGTTGTTCCTCGTCTATAACGCCGAAATAACGAATAAACAACGAAAGCCACTGTCACCACCATATATGCAACAGTGTATAGAACTCCTGTTGCAAAAAACCAAGCCGCAAAAAGCAATACAACATGAGCAAGAAACATGGGAATAACAGGTTTTATAAACCGTCTTGCAATAAATAAATAGGAAAAGGCTCCAAGCATCATCCCAAGCAAACCAACCGGCTGGGCATCAAGGAAAATCACAGCCGGTGCAAGAAAGATGCCATAAACCAACATAAAGATTAGTATGTTGAGAAAAATGTCCATAAATAAATTACGCTGGGTTGTCATTACTGCTCCTATGCATATTTTCTATTTTCATCGTAGGCATTCGAAAGAGGTCCAATGTATCATCTGTCGCATATATTGTCTGTTGCGTTTATGGCACATTATAACATATTATACCTTTTCAATCACAGAAACATCGGCATTTTGTTTTCTTTCTCTACGAGAAAATAGCCCCATAACTTCATCTTTTGAGATACATCCGGATAATATAACACCCCAAAAGTACATAAAAGCCAAGATTCCGATAGTAAACACCAGTCCAATCCTAAGGCCAGCCAATTCGAAGAACAATCTATCTCCCAATGTCCTGGCAGTAAAACCGGCAATCCCTGCCACAATAATGGGCTTGACCATCCAATTCATAAATGGCGTTTCAAAAGGTATAAACTGCCGTACTTTATGGATGCCCAATGCAATGACCACCAATAAACTCACCAGCCACCCGAAAATATATGCATTGAGTCCGTAAATCGGTACTAGCAAATACACAAAGGCAATGCTTATCGCCGAAGATATAATGCTATTGCGAAATATAAGCATCTGACATCCCAGCCCGTTTAAAACGCCGCTGAGGATTATCTGCATGTATATGAAGGGGCACATAATTCCAAGAAGTCTAAGCATCATCCCGATAGGCTGGTTGTAGATAGCCATGCCCAGCTCGTGACCAAGGAAAACAAACAATGACGCCGCCCCCATCCCAATAATAGAGGCAAACATCATAGCCTTGGAGGTAGCCCCGGTGATGCGGTCAAGGCGATTAGCTGCCGCAGCCTCGGCAACGGCAGGTACCAATGTGACACTCAAAGCAGTGAGTACCGCCGTAGGAAAGAAAATAAGAGGCATAGCCATACCGGAAATCCGCCCAAACTCGCTGATAGACTCTGCGGCAGAAAGGCCGAACATTTGCAGCCGGGATGGGATGAGTACGTTCTCCCAGGCTGTTAGTAGTGACCCGGTAACGCGATTCCCTGTAAGAGGCAAGGCCATCCCCATAATCAAAACTAGGGCTTGACCTGAGGAGAGTGAGGGCCGCTTGAAAAAGCGTCTCTTTTTTTTATGTACCTTGTAGGATATGAATACAAAGAAAAATGAAAATATCTCTTCGACAACGATGGCAATCACCGCAGCGGCAGCGGCATATGTAAGTCCCATGGGTACAAATCTTGCGGCAAGAAAATAAATAACAATCATACGGACAACTTGCTCAAGCACCTGATTGGCGGCAGGTATTTTGGTCTCTTGGAGGCCAATAAAATACCCCCGCATACAAGTCCCTGCCGCCATAAAGGGGAAAGCAAGTGCTAGCAATCGAAGAGGTAAAAACGTCCGGGCGTCGTTAAAAAAATGTTCCGATAAAATGCCTGCTCCATACCAAAGGGCAATAGTGAGACCGGCACCAAGCAAAGTTGTTATCACCATGGACTGCTTAAGCACCCGTCCCATGTTGCCATATTCGCCCTTTGCTCGCTCTTGGGCGGTGAGCTTGGATACTGTAGTGTTAAATCCAGCACAGGAGATACTCCAAGCTAGGGCATACACAGGCATTATAAGCTGGTAAAGCCCCATGCCTTCGGCTCCCATAAGGTTGGACATATATATCCGGTAAACAAAGCCAAGGACTCGGGTAATTACCCCGGCAATGGTAAGGGTCAATGCACCGGTTAGGATTTTTCGGCTGATAAAATCACCCCACATGTTTGTCTCTTTACGAGTATATGAGGTGGATAGGGATTGTATGTTGTAAATCCATATGCCGTCATATGCCTTTTGTGATATCCGTGAAAAACCCCGTATGTCACCATACGTGATTTTTTTATTATACATATGTAAGTTGACAGTGTATTATATGGATTCGCTGGTGTATTTTGGGTGATTTTACGAAGATTATTTTTTTGTCCTGTATGCTTGTATTTGCATGCGTTTGAAAGGGTATAGCAAAACCCTTGAGACAAGTGTATAATTATTGCCCAAGTTTAGCCCATATCTTTGGGGGGAAATATATTATTACTGGTTAACTTGAAATTTCTGCTATAATGTATCCGAAAGGAGCAGTATGTATGTCCATGGATTATTCCCAGCTAGGAAATAAAAAACGCCGCCGTCGCCAAAATTCCCAAACCGTCCGAGTACGTAATAAGGTTGGATTGTTGGTTTTGCGCGCATTTCTTGCGGTTATGATAATTAGTGTTATTACAGGTATCGGGGTAGGCCTTGGGGCCTGGCGGGGTGTTCTTGCTAATTCCCCCGAGCTGCCCGCTTTGGGTATTACACCCGGAGAATATGCATCAGTTGTTATATGTTCACATACCGGAGAAGAGCTTGCAAGGTTCCATGCTGGTGTAAATCGTACCTGGGTTCCTCTTTATATGATTCCTGAGCATGTGCAAAATGCCTTTGTTGCCATTGAGGATGAGCGTTTCTTCTATCATAATGGTATTGATATGCGTAGTATTGGTCGTGCTGTTTGGCGATTGATATCATCCGGCGGCGAAGTAACAGAAGGTGCTAGCACGATTACACAACAGCTTATAAAGAACGAACTCGGCCGCTTCGACAGTGACCTGACAACAAAGCTTCAAGAGCAGTACATGGCTGTAAGACTTGAAGCGGAACTAACGGAGCATTTTAACGGTGATACCCGTGCTGCCAAGAATTTTATCTTGGAATTGTACTTAAATACTATCAATTTAGGCCGTACCAACCATGGTGTGCAGGCTGCGGCTCAATTTTACTATGGCGTTGATGTATGGGATCTTACTATTGTGCAAGCGGCAACTATTGCCGCAATCACCCAAAACCCCACTTGGCTCCCCCCTGACAGACATCCGGAGCGCAATTGGAACCGCACATATGGGATTCTTTACAACATGCATCGCCTAGGCTTTATCACCGATGAGGAGTATTATGAAGCACTTAATTCCGATGTATATAGCACCATCGTACTAAACGAAGCCGGGGAAATCAGAGAAACTGTATCTCCTTTTGACTGCTTTACAGACGCACTATTTAGACAGCTAACAGAGGATATTGCGGAGCTTAGAGGGGTTTCCCATGCTGTAGCTCAGCAGGCAATTTTTAGAGAAGGGTTTCGGATATACTCCACACAAAACCTGCAATTCCAGGCAATAATAGACGATGTTATGCTGGATGATTCTTTCTTCCCTGGTGGAAGGCAGTTTGAAATTGATGTAACCTATATCGTCTCAATCCGTAATAATATAACCGGCGGACTGCGTACCCAAGAATTTAACGATACCGTTCCCAATATGTATGAAGCATTAGCCTTCATTGAAAGAATGCAAAACGAAGAGCTGGGCTCTAATGATACTATTGAGTCAGAAAGAAGGATTTTTACACCTCAGCCTCAAGCTGCATTTGTATTAATGGACCAACATACCGGCCATGTGCTCGCCATCAGAGGAGTGCGTGGGGAGAAGACAGAAAGCCTTATTCACTGTCGTGCAACTATTGCGACTCGTTCCCCAGGTAGTCAGCTTAAGCCACTTATTTTTGGCGCAGGCTATGATCTTGGTATTTTCGCCCCAGCCAGCACTATCGAAGACAGGCCTTGGGCCATTCACCCTCAAGGTGGACAGCGTTATCGTCCCGGCAACTGGTGGGGAGGCGGCTATCGCGGCCTTCAAACCACCCGCCAGGCAATCCATACTTCTATGAATGTGCTATCCGTTGTAGCACTTGTGGATTATGTAGGAATCGAAACCGCATTTGCTTACATGCTTAATCTAGGCTTTACCACTTTGGAAGGTGAAACTTCCGGCGGCCGTCTTTGGTCTGATCGTATCCCCGCAATGGCACTTGGCGGCCTTACGAGAGGGGTTCACCTTGTTGAGTTGACGGGAGCATATGCAACCGTAGCCAATCAAGGTGTGTACAACAGACCTATATTCTATACTCATGTATTTGACCGTGACGGCAATCTTTTTATGGAAAACAACCAGCCTCCACGCCAGGTTTTTAATCGCCAAACAGCATATCTCTTGACCCATACAATGAGGGATACCCTCAGTGCATCAGGCGCAACAGGTCACCGTCAAAACTTTACAAATCCTGATATGCGCAGAGATATCCCCATAGCCGGTAAAACCGGTACATCCCAAGTCAACCGCGACTCCGGATTTGTTGGTTATACACCTTATCTAACCGGTGCCGTATGGATTGGTTTTGATACCCCCAGAGCAATGAGTGGTATCAACCCTTACAGAGAAGGCCTTTGGCGTACAATTATGGAACGGGTTCATGAGCATATTCACGGAACCGTGGAGCATAATGGTTTCCCACGGCCGGATGGTATTATCAGTGTCCAGGTCTGCAGAGATTCCGGCCGGCCGCCCTCAGAGCTATGTCATCTGGACGTGCGAGGCAGCCGCTTAACATCGGATTTATTCGCCCAGGGCAGGGTACCATCACCATGCCATCTCCATCAACAGTTTACTGTATGTAATGTTAGCGGGCATTTGGCAGGCCCCAGATGTCACCCATATAATGTTTCAAATCGCGTAGCCCTTGCTCTGCCACCGCTGCCTGATTTCGCAATCGGTGCAAGCATAGCTGGCAGAGGATATGCCTTCTCCTCTGCTGTAATGGAAGGTATAGAATGTATCTACTGCGATGGTTATTATTACGGCGAAGATGATTATGACTACGACTATGATTGGGACCCCAATGACAATATAGATGATAACGATATGGACTGGCCTTGGAATATGTTTTTCCCGACGCCTCCACCGGAAGAGGATGATTCTCATATCCCAATCCCAACCCCCATGCCATATCCTGACGATGACGACGACTATATTCCGTTGCCCACAGCTACACCAGAACCTCCTGTTGATGACCTCCCCCCGGATGAGATATATCCTGACCCGGGAGAGGACGATGGGTACGAAGATTAGTGGATTATCATATACCTGTAATGCCCCTGGAGGCGGTAGACGCACTGTCTGTCCGCCCCGGGGGGCTATATGTGGACGGTACAATTGGCGGTGGTGGCCATTCTGCTATAATTTTGGAAAGGCTGCAAGGCAAAGGTAAACTTATTGGCGTCGATAGGGATGTAAATGCACTTTCCGCCGCCAAACAGCGACTTTGCCCATCCTATAGCGAGACGATTACCTTTGTACACGACAATTTTCATAATTTGCCGCAAATTTTATGTGAAAAAAAACTGGACAAAGTCGATGGGGTTTTATTAGACTTAGGTGTATCATCCTATCAACTGGATGCACCGGAAAGAGGCTTCTCCTACCGGCTGCCAGGGCAGTTGGATATGAGAATGAACCAGGAGTCAGATGACATTACCGCAGCAGAAATTATTAACACATACACGGAAGAACAGTTGACAGATATTTTTTTCACCCTAGGAGAAGAGCGTTTTTCCAGGCGAATCGCCAGGGCGATAATAGACGAAAGACCTATAAACACAACTTTGCACTTATCAGAAATTATTGAAAACGCCACCCCTCGCCAGAAACCAGGCAATCCACATCCGGCAATGCGCTCCTTTATGGCACTAAGAATTGCTGTAAACAACGAGTTGTACCCCCTGGATGAAGCACTTACATCAATTATAGACTGCCTTAATCCGGGAGGACGTATAGCTGTAATTTCTTTCCATTCCTTGGAGGATCGAATCGTAAAGAAGTGCTTTAGCCGCTTGGCCAACCCTTGCAATTGCCCCAGAGATATACCATACTGCGTATGCGGTAAGTTACCGCAGTTAAAAGTACTCACGAAAAAACCCATGCTTCCGTCCTCAGAGGAATTAAAACGAAACAGTAGAGCCCATAGCGCGAAGCTGAGAGTAGGGGAGAAAATAGATGCAACAACGCCAGCATAGAAGAAATACAAGACAATCCTCCCCTACCAGGCAACGCGCAAGACAGGGTCATAAGTCCAGCCCTATTGAGGCCCTGCCAAACACAACGGTGCGTAAGAAAGGGAATGTAATTTTTATGTTCCATAAATCACGCCGTAAGATACCGTGGCGTGTTATTATTGCTCTTGTTTGCGTTTTTGTAGGAGCAATCGGCAGTGCGTATAGTTATGCTCAAATTCATAATATGCAGCAAGAAATCAGCGAATCCGAGCGGGATCTTAGAAATATAACAACCGCTAACCGTAACTTGGAAGCTCAAATAACCAGGAGCTATACCAGGGAAGAAATAGAACACCATGCCTTAACTCGTTTGGGGTTAGGGCCGCCGGACCCCTCACAGATAATATACTTCCATGTACCTCATCACAGTGGCTTACTAACATCTACATACGCCTCACCGATACCCATTGTAGAGACTGGTTTCTGGCAAAGCATTGTAGATTTTTTTAGAGGGATATTTAATCGATTACAATAGCTTGTTCCTAATGGGAACACTATAATACAAAAGATTATCTGTTAGGAGATTTCCATGGATAACCGTGAACCCAGAGCTAAAACGCCCAAGCATGAGCGAAGCCGTAATAGGCGTGCTCAGCTTATGGGTGTTTTTTTTACTGTTTGCCTGCTAGCCCTTTTTTATCGAATTTATTACTGGCAATCGGTTCATGGAGATTGGCTAGTGCGGGAATCCGTTGCTCAGGAAGCCCGTGAGCGCGCATTGGGCCATTCGGTAACAGTAGCAGAAAGAGGTATGATTACAGACCGTAATTTTGAGCCTCTGGCGTTAAGCCGTCCTGTGTACACGGTATTTGTAGATGTGCGTCTTGCGTCTGTGCGCCGCAATCCAATTGATAGGGAGACACAGCAAGAAAGAGACTTGATACAGGAAACGATAGCGGCTATACATGAAGCCTTTGATATGCCTCTGGCTGAGGTTGAGGCCATATTTGCTCGCAACGCATATGGAGATTTGTATAACGATACCCATTTTCATGTTATAACAACAGAGGCTCCCGGCGAAGTTGCCGTGCCTCTCGATAGTAATTTACGCTTGCCTGATCTTCATGCTAGAAGGAATACTTTTCGATGGTATGCAGACCCCTTTTTCGCTCCTCATATAATAGGGTTTAGACGAGGGGATGCATATCATGGGTTGGAGCTGTGGTACAACGCGGAACTTACCGGTATACCCGGGCGTGCATATCGTGCAATGGACAACCATGGTAATCCGGTTATCAATACGGAACCGGTGCAGCATGGCCTTACTTTGGTAACGACTTTGGATTCTGATATCCAGCGGTTGGCTCAGGATTATGTAGACACAACCGCCCGTAATATACCCAGCCGCAATGTGGGGATTTTGGTTATGAATCCCAATACAGGTGAAATTGCTGCAATGGCTCAGTCACGAGCTTTTTCCCTGGATGATCCGGGGAATCCTGCCTATTTTACGGATTCAAGGATGCGGGCCAATTGGGATAACATAGACCCGGAAGAACAGGTGTATAGAATGATGAGCACGTGGTCCAACTTTCATATATCACATTCTTATGAGCCTGGCTCGATTTTCAAGCCCTTCGTTATAGCGGCGGCTTTAGATGAAGGGGTAATCACTAGAAATTGCAGATTCTATTGCGCGGGACATGTTCATATAGCTGACCGGACAGTTTATTGCTGGTATACCAGAGGTCATGGCAGTCTTACCCTATCTCAGGTTTTATATCGCTCATGTAATGTTGCAATGACCGAAATTAATCACAGGCTCGGCCGGGACGCGTTTTATCGTTATCGCGGATATTTTGGTTTTGGTGAGCTTACCGGAATAGATTTGCCTGGAGAGTTTGATGTGGCATCCCCTGCTGTAATGTATCAATATCATCAGCTTGGCCCGGTTCAGATGGCTACAAGTGCTATCGGCCAGGGTTTCAACAGCACCACGATTCAGTCGATTACAGCATTTTCTTCTTTGATAAACGGCGGAAACCTGATGCAGCCTTTTGTAGTCAGCCAAGTGGTAGACCAATATGGTGCTGTTATTTCTGAGAATCTACCAACGGTAGTAAGGCGCACTGTTTCCGAAGATACCGCAAACTGGATACGCCGTGACATGCAGCAGACTGTCTCCTCGCCTTATGGAACCGGGCATAGGACACACATCCCTGGATATGCAATTGGTGCAAAAACCGGCTCTGCCCAGCAGGGTGCTCGCGGGTCGGCAAACGAGGGCCTAACCCTCACATATATCGCTTACACGCCAGTAGAGAATCCAGAGTTTATCGTACTCATGATTATAGACCATGTGCAGGACAGGACTCTCTCCAGCGGTAGAACAGTAGCCCCGATTGTTAGAGATTTTTTTGAAGATTTGATACAATTGCGCAGTATGCGCCCATCTGACGGGCCATATATGGAAGCCCATTGGCAGCCTCTGTTACCAACGAGTGAATTGATGCCGGATTTAACGGGCTTATCGGTTACAGAAGTCGTGCGAACATTGAATAACATGAATCTTGACTTCCACATAGCCGGTGGGGGCACTGTGGTCTTAAACCATACGCCAACGGCCGGCAGACCAATGCCGCAAACAGCAATTGTGGTACTCAACACAGACCCGGAAACCCGGGTAGACAATATGGTAGTTGTACCGAACGTAGAGGGCCTCTCTGTAGAGCAAGCAGAAATGATTATCGGCGACGCGATGCTTAATGCCGTGTTGATAACAGGCAGACGAGGGGGGGGCGGCTCGGGAGAGTATACCCCCGGGACTGCCCATGCTGTGGAAAGAGAAGAGAATGATGCTGCATTACCTTCATATACAATATATCGCCAGTTCCCAGCTCCCGGTACAGAAGTGGAGCCAGGTTTGCAGGTACGGCTAAGAAGGATAGAGAGATAGGCAAAGGGGAGAACGCAAAAGTGCGTGATTTAAACGAGCTACAAAGACTGGCCGAGCAAGGCCATGACGAAAGCCAGTTTTTGTTAGGGCATCACTACACCAGAGGCCAAAGCAAAGATATAAACAAGGCTAAGGCCTGGCTGGAAAGAGCTGCTATGGCTAATAACCCACGGGCACAGTATTACTTGGGAGAGCTATGTGCGGAGCTTGGTCGAGGAGACCCTAAAGCTGCATACAGCCATATGGCTTATTGGTGGGGCAAATCTTCCAACCATCCATATTGGGAAACCATGGAGGGTATGGATGGTCGCGCCGTTTCTAAACGAAGGCTTACGTGGCTTCATATGCATACCGACTATGAGAGTGCCAGCCCGGAGGAAACCTTAGGGCTGTTGAGCGAACTAGCCAATAAATACAGCTCCCCTAGGTCAGCTATAGAATTGGGGATTGTTTATGCTGCAGGCTCCTTTCTGCCTCTTTCCAAACGGTTAGGCAGCGCGCCAATCAAAAAGGATGCAGAAAACGGTTTTCGCCTGATTGAACGAGGCCTTAGAATTATAGAAAACGGAAGCAATGATATTGATTATAATTTATATAGCACAATCGGCGATGTATACTTAGCCCGGGACCCAGGGGGAATAAGAACACAGGAATCCTTGCAACGGGGCATTCATTATAAAAGGAAGGCACTAGAAAGAGCCAGAGGTTCAGACGAAAATGCCGCACTTAACCTTAAAAACGAGCTCGCCGCTCTTGATCAGGAGCTGCAACAAGCTCTAAGTCAATCTCATGAGCAAACAAGAGCACCCATTTTGGCTCCATCCAAGAATCCAGAGCTGGAAGATAAGTTTAAGCGATTCCATGACTATTTCGATACATTGACGCTGGAAGGAAAACGGGATTTTATAACAGGCTTGGATAAAAAATTGCAAGCCAGTCCCAATCAAGATTATCATGACTTCCTGATTGAATGTGTAGAAAAATACAAAGTGGCTCACAAATCAGCCCAATCATCGGAAAGACAGGTTCATACAGAAGCGCAGCCCATCCAGCAGGTTGGAAATGGGGGCAATATGGTTGATAGTGCTAATCAGATTGACCATACGACCAACGACACTACCAGGGCTGATTTTTTACATGCTCCCGGTGCTTTTGGTGATGGACATGAGGCAGCACATCCAATAGAAACACATAACCATGGTGGACAGCAGAATGATGAATATGGTGGTCAATACAATGGTTATCAGAACCCCAAGGTAGGGGACTATGATTCCGCGAGCTACACAGATCGCATACACACATATGGTGCCAGTGGGTCCTTTTTGTTTGGCGCACTTCTTTATACCATTGGCGGGTTGATGATTCCTGTGATATTGTGGGCTTTTACAGACCACTTCGGTGTTGTAGATGCGTCACGGCGTATAATGGGGTATGGTCTGATGGGAGTACTCACCATTTTACCTATTTTACCTATTTTTGCACTTTGGATGATTTATATGGCGTCAAAATATCCCCGAGCACCGGAGAAATCCCTTACGGGCCTAAGCATCTTTAGGGTTACATTTTTTCTTCACCTAGGGATAATTATGGGTGCTGCGGCATTGATGGCGTTGTCATTTGGCGGTGATGGTCAAGCACTCTTTGGACTTAGTATTTTTGATACGGCACTTGACTTGGTCATTATATTGGGTGTTTTGGCTCTTATCGTACTGTATGTGACCTTTTTCTATGGGTCCCTATTCTCCATGATTAAGGGGATACGGGATGGGATTTATTCCAATATGTTTGAAGCACTTACAGGAGTTGGAGCTTTTTCCGTTATCAATTATCTTGTAGGGATTCTCGTTATTCTGGGTGCTCTTGGGGTTATTCTGATAGGTGTCGCTCCGGTTGAGAGTCTTCCATTCGAGCTTCCTTTTATTGATGTTGTTAACGAGTATTCTGAGCGATGGTTTGGGGAGACTGCCAGCATGGCCCTTGCTTTGGTGGCCTTTGGGATTATTTTGTCCCGGGCTGGGTCATTGCTGTGCACCAATGCAGTAAATCAATTTAGCTCCGGCCTTGGTGAGGAAGAATACCAAAGTCAGGATTAAGGAATGATTGCATCGGCCACTTCATAGGCTATACGGAACGATTATCGGAAAGATTGGGTCTATGAAGCCATCGCTGGGTATCCGTAAAAAAGCGTTTTATCTGATGATATTTTTGCAGGTTGCTATTTTTGCACTTATTGGGCGGATTTTTTTCATCCAGGCCTTTAGGGGTGAGGAGTTACAGGCTCTGGCTTTTGAGCAGCAAACTCGGGACCGACTTATTACCCCTAACCGAGGTAGTATTTATGACCGTAACATGGTCGGTCTTGCCGTTACGGAAACTGTAGCTTCTATCAGCGTGATTTATGCTCAGGTGCGGGATTTACCGGCCACGGCAAGAGCGTTGGCTAGGGAACTGGATATGGACGAAGCTGCACTACTAGATAAAATATCGCGGCGTGTGGCCTTGGTGCGGGTAGCGCAGCAAGTGGATATGGAAACAGCCGAGCGCATCCGGGAGCTCAACCTTCCAGGTGTTGTAATCGACGAGGACATACGGAGAGTATATCCTTTTGGGCATATGGCTTCTCATATTATAGGATTTGTAGGGCGTGATAACCAGGGGATAATCGGCCTTGAGGCTAGGTATGACGAATATTTGAGAGGTGAAGTAGGCCGCATTTTGTCGGAAACAGATGTAGCCGGGCGGCAGTTGCCTCATGGACGGCAGTATCGTATCCCCCCAACAGATGGATATGACTTAGTCCTTACCATTGATGCGGTGTTGCAAGCGTATGCCGAGCAGACAATTGAGATGCTGGTAACAGAGAAAAATGCCCTGCGTGGGGTTGTTATTCTAATGAACCCCCAAAATGGCCAAATATATGCCCTTGCCAATAAGCCGGACTTTGACCTTAATGACCCCTTTACCATACAATCGCCGGAGCTTGCGGCAGTTTGGGATTCATTTACCCAGGAACAACAAATGTACGAGCTTAATCGCATGTGGCGTAACTTTGCAATCAACGACACATACGAGCCTGGCTCTACATTCAAAATCGTGACATCGGCGGCCGCTCTGGCGGAGGGGCTGATTACTTTGGACACGATTTTTTCTTGCTCTGGGTCCGTAACTGTAGGTGGGCGGCAGATAAAATGCTGGCGCAGCCCTAGAAGCCATGGTGCACAAACATTTCTTCAAGGGGTGCAAAACTCATGTAATCCTGTGTTTATGTCCCTTGGTGAGCAGCTTGGGGCGGAGCTTTTTTATGAATATCTTTTACGATTTGGCTTCCACGAAAAAACCGGGGTAGATTTGCCCGGTGAGGCCGTGGGCATTATGTATAAGCTAGAGAATATCGGCCCGGTGGAGCTGGCTACTATGGCATTCGGTCAGAGCTTGACCATAACGCCGTTGCAATTGGTGCGGGCAGCTGCGGCAGTTGTAAATGGTGGTTATCAGGTAACGCCCCATGTAGGGATGCGGCTCCTTGACTCAGAAGGTGTAATCGTACAGGAGTTTTATCATGAGCGTGGGGAGCAGATTATCCCCACAGAAGTTAGCGAAACCATGCGCTATGTACTTGAAACCGTTGTAAGCGTAGGTACAGGCCGCCGCACATACATACCTGGCTTTAGAGTCGGGGGGAAAACAGCAACTAGTCAAAAACTGCCCAGAGGCAGTGGGCGGTATATTTCTTCGATTATGGCTTTTGCGCCGGCAGAGAACCCTACAGTTGTGGCCTTGGTGCTGTTGGATGAGCCAAAGGGTGCATACTACGGTGGCCAGGTAACAGGGCCGGTGATGCAAGTGCTTTTGGAAAATGCCCTGCCGTATTTAGGAATCACCCCTGTATTTAACGAAGAAGAAACTGCAACCCCCGGTACGGTGCCGGTAATCCTGCCGGATATCCGGGGATTTGAACAGGCAGATGCCGCAATGGTGCTAAGGGAAGCCGGGCTGGGTTTTGATATATCCGGAACTGGCAATACTGTTGTAAGTCAGTTTCCCATTCCTGGGGAGCTGGTCAATCAAGGGGAACGGATTCTATTATGGATGGGGACAATTGAACCAGAAACAGAATAAGAACCCGAAACGGAGCTTAAAACGCCATGATATTAGCTGGTTTATTGAGAGATGTAGAGCATAGTGTTTTGCAAGTTGGTAAAGATGGTATTTCCCAGGAAATTTCCTCGATTGCAATTGATTCCCGCAACGTAACTCATGGTGGGCTATTTTTATGTATCATCGGCCTGACTTCTGACGGGCATGAGTATATAGATGCCGCCGCCGAAGCCGGGGTGGGGGCTATTATTGTAGAGAAATTTGCGCATAAAGAGCTATGGCCAAAAAATAGCGGACGTGTAAATCCTCGTCCTCCAGATTATAATGGAAGGTTCCAAAATAGGATCAACTATCCCCAAGGTGTAACCATTATCCAAGTGGAAAATACCCGCCAAGCAATGGCCTATATCGCGGCCAATGCCTATGGCCGCCCGGCCGAAAATCTAAGACTTATAGGCGTAACCGGCACCAACGGAAAAACCACTACAACTCATTTTATTGAGGAAATGCTGCGTACCCTTGGTCATAAAACCGGGATTATCGGCACAAACGGTATTAGGGTAGGGGAGGATATCCTTGATATCCCCTTTGCCACATCCACTACTCCTGACCCCTTGGAGCTCCAGGCGATTTTCGCACAAATGGTGGCCATGGACGTGAAATATGTTGTAATGGAAGTTAGCTCACATGCATTAGCATTCTACAAGGTAGAAGGGCTTGTTTTTGATGTTGGGGTATTTACCAACCTGACTCAGGACCACTTGGATTTGCATGGGACTATGGATAATTATAGGCTGGCAAAGGCCCAGTTGTTTGCTCAAAGCCGTTTTGCCGTGGTTAATCGTGATGACGAGTCCACAGATACTATGGTGGCCCATCTTGGCGATGCTCCATACACGACTTATGGAATAGACAAGGGAGCAGACCTTTGGGCAATACATATTGAGTATAGGCCTAATAAGACGACCTTCGAGCTTGCAGATGAGCCCCCAGGTTTTAGGTATGACTTATTTCCCAAGGGGAGATTTAATGTTTACAATGCCCTTGGGGCGATAGGCACAGCACGAGCATTGGGTTTGGACAATATCAGATACGCTGTGTCACAGCTTAACGGTGTTGCCGGACGGATTCAGGATGTCCCCAATGACAAGGGCGTTAGTGTGCTGGTGGATTATGCTCATTCTCCCGATGGGGTTACAAATATTATTTCCAGCGTACGGGAGTTTACCACTGGGCGGGTGGTGATAATTTTAGGCTGTGGTGGTGACAGGGATAAAAGCAAGCGTCCAGAGATGGGGCGGATTGCAGGTGAGCTTGCGGATTTTTGCATCCTAACATCGGACAACCCACGCACCGAGGACCCCAATGAGATAATCACCCAGATTGAAGAAGGCACAAAGCCGACAGGCACGGAATATGTAATCTGCGAAGACCGCAGGGAAGCGATTTTTATGGGTGTAAAAATGTTAAAATCGGGTGACGCGCTGATTATTGCAGGTAAGGGCCACGAAGATTATCAGATAATCGGTACTACAAAGTATCATTTTAGCGATTACGAAACGGCATCGGAGGCTTTTGGATAACCCGTCATTGCGAGCGTAGCGAAGCAATCCAGAAACTGGATTGTCGCGTCGCTTTTCTTCTCGCAATGACAGGGTGGGAGCAATTTCGATACAACTCTAACGACGGGAATGGTTATTTGTTTTTGTACACTTTCTACAAAAAAAGGCGTATGGCACCATACGGATTTTTGTTCAAGGAGGGCATATGCAGCTTAGCATTTTGGAAATTCTTGCAGCTTGTAAAGGGCAGTTCATTGGTGGAGAAATAAACACGGAAGCCATCATTACATCCATATGTACAGATTCCCGGGAAATACAGCCTGGAGGATTATTCGTTCCTTTATGCGGTGAAAATGTCGACGGCCATGATTATATTGCCAGAGCATTGGAGGAAGGCGGCGTTTGCGCCCTTACCGAGCGGCCTGGTATTGCTGATGGCCCCATTATTTACGTGCGGTCTACACGCCGGGCTTTGATGGATATAGCCGCGTATTACCGTCGCAAACACAATATCAAGGTCATTGCGATAACCGGCTCTGCCGGCAAAACCACAACCAAGGATATGATAGCTTGTGTTATGGCTGCAAAGTTCAAGACCCAAAAAACTATGGGCAATTTTAATAATGATATCGGCCTGCCCCTTTCGATTTTCCAACTGACTTCAGAAGATGAAGTCTTGGTACTTGAAATGGGCATGAACCATGGAGGAGAAATCCATGAGCTAAGCCTGGTAGGGGCCCCAGACATATCCGTAATAACAAATATCGGTGATGCTCATATAGAAAATTTTGAAAACAGGGAAGGCATTCTCCACGCAAAACTGGAAATCCTGGACGGCCTTTCTCCAATGGGCACTGTTGTTTTCAACGGCAATGATTCTCTTCTCACTGGGCCTATTGCAAGGGCTAAGGCCGCACCCTTTAAGCTGCTATATCCTAATTCTTCAAATATAAAGTTCATGGATGACAGGAGTATAACCGGAGGCCATTCCCACTTTGAAATCGACGGTCAGGATATCCACATAAATATACCTCTGCCTGGAGCGCACATGGTCATGAATGCATTGCTTGCAGCTACAGTAGGCGTAGAAATGGGTCTGACCCCTGATGAGATTTCCCGTGGGTTTGAATCATTTTCTCCTCCTGATGGAAGGCTTACACGTCTGGAGATGGGGGGAATGACCGTGATAAATGACGTATACAATTCCAACCCAGCCGCAGCTCAGGAGTCAATCAAAGTGATTATGGGCCAGGAAGGCCGCAAGGTATGCATACTTGGTGATATGAACGAGCTTGGCCAGGTATCCGAAGACCGTCACAAAGAGATAGGTGCAATTGCCGCCGATGCGGGGATAGACATTTTGGTAACCATAGGTAGAATGGCATGGTGGATGAACGAGGGTTTTTACAATGCAATACGTGCAAGGCAAGTGGAAAAGGGACGGGTGGGTAACCAACCGCTGCTTGATGAAAATGCCGAAAGGCTCTTTGACGTGCCAAAACGCAGCACCGGATACAGAGCCGTAGGAAATAATAGATTACCGGAAATAGGAGCAATACTGCGCTGTACGGCAGACCAGGAAGAAGAAACCCCACAAACCGCTCTCCACTTCGAAACGGTAGATAGCTTTTTGTCCGAATGGCGAAATATTTTACGACGTGGGGATGTAGTACTCCTTAAGGCGTCCCGAGGTATGAAATTTGAGGCAATTATCGCAGGATTAGAGGGGTAAGTGTGAAATAATTTTGAAGCAAATTTTCATACCAAACTATTTGTTCTGCCGACGAAGGAGGCATGAATTAAAAGATGGATAATGCAATGAATACAGCCGTATACGCGATACTTATATCATTTGTAGCCAATATCGTGCTCTGCCCGATGCTTATACCTTCCCTTACAAAGCTCAAATTTGGGCAATATGTACGGGACGACGGGCCGGAAACTCACGCAAAAAAAGCCGGTACCCCTACTATGGGCGGGATAATGATAATCATCAGTTTCCTGCTCGCTGCTTTAGTGTTTATGCGTGGGAACCCGGAAGCTATGGCTATTGTACTGGTCACAATAGGCTTTGGAATAATCGGCTTCTGCGATGATTATTTGAAGATAAAAAAGCGCAATTCGAAAGGGCTCAGGGCATACCAAAAAATCATTGGACAGATAATAATCTCTGTTGTCTTTGTGCTGTATTGGCGAACGTTGGACAGCTATTCTACAGTGCTGATTATTCCATTTTTCCCGGAATTGGAGCTTAATCTTGGGTTTTTCTACCCGGTTTTTGCCTGCTTTATTTTTCTTGGCACAACCAATGGTGCCAACCTTACTGATGGACTGGATGGCCTTGCTGCGGGAGTAACGGCCCTTATTGTTACGTTTTTCTTATTTGCTGCATGGGTTTTTGAATCGCCGGTACTGCCGGTAACCGGAGCTGCGGTAGGCAGCCTGCTGGGATTTTTACTGTTTAACTCCCACCCAGCAAAGCTCTTTATGGGGGATACCGGGTCACTTGCCCTAGGGGGATTTGTTGCCGTGATTGCCCTTATGCTGCAAATGCCTTTGTTTTTGGTAATTGTGGCCGTTATTTATGTAATCGAATCTTTGAGTGTGATTATCCAAGTGGGATATTTTAGGTTGACCAAGGGGAAGCGGTTCTTTAAAATGGCCCCTATTCATCATGCATTTGAGAAAAACGGATGGCCTGAGACAAAGGTTGTTGCATTTTTCTATGTTGTTACGGCCATGGCATGTTTGTTGGGGTATCTGGCATTGCAGGGGCTGTAATACGAAACAACTGCATGAATCACGAAAACCAAAATATTTTTTGTGCCTTTCGTGTTTTTTGTGGTGATTATTTCATGCTCGGTTAGTGATGGAATCACCCATAATGGGCGGATAGGAGGGCGTATGGATTTCCCAGGGAAAAAAGTTCTGGTCTGTGGAATGGCCCGTAGTGGCCAGGCGGCGGCGGCACTGCTTTGTGACCTCGGTGCTGAAGTTACTGCCCAAGACCTTAATAAAAACATCAACTGGACATATAATCCCCATGAGAGGGGAATTGCTCTTTATTTGGGCCAAAACCCTGATAAAATTATAAATGAGTTTGACCTGGTTGTAATAAGTCCTGGCCTTAGCATTTATCTTCCCTTTATCGAAAAAGCCAAGGCCCTTGGCATCCCCGTATGGGGGGAGTCAGAGTTGGCTTTTCGTCTAGCCCCATGCCCCGTTATCGCTATCACCGGTACCAACGGGAAGACTACGGTTACAACCTTGGTAGGGGAAATAATGAAACACCACAACCCCAGGACCATTGTAGCGGGAAATATCGGGATTCCCCTCACATCCATGGTCAGAAATCTGACCCCTGACAGTTTAGTTGTAGCGGAAATATCCAGCTTCCAATTGGAGACAGCAGTAGACTTCAGGCCCAATATTTCCACAGTTCTTAATATGACCGAAGATCACCTGGACCGCCACAAAGACATGGAAACATATATAGAAATGAAATCCCGTATTTTCAAAAACCAAAGACATCCAGACATTGCTGTGCTAAACTATGATAACAATATTACCCGGGAAATGAAACCCGATTGCTCCATTGTATGGTTTAGCGAAAAGGTGGTTCTACCCTGGGGAGTATACCAACGAAACGGAAATATATATGCAAAAATGGATAGCAACCGAGGGGAGGAGTATATAGTCTCTTTGGAAGGTCTATCCGTGATGACGGAAAATGCCTTGGCAGCAACAGCTCTAGCACTATGTGCCGGAGCGTCCCCGAAGGATATCGCTGTGGGGCTTAAGGCTTTTGGTGGTGTACCTCATCGTCTTGAGTATGTGACATGCATTGGCGGCGTAGATTATTATAATGATTCCAAAGCCACAAATATTGATGCGGCAACTAAAGCCATCAAGGCTATAAATAAACCCATAATCCTAATCGGCGGTGGCTACGACAAGGGTGCGGATTTCGGCCCATGGGTGGATGCCTTTGAACATAAAGTCTCACAATTGATACTCATAGGGGAAACAGCCCCTCAAATAATTAAGACTTGCCAAGAAAAGCGTTTCACCCCGTACATGCAAGCAAAAAGCTTACAAGACGCTGTAAAGATGGCAGCTCAAGCCGCAGCTCCTGGTATGACAGTGCTGCTGTCCCCGGCATGTGCCAGCATGGATATGTTTAGGGATTACGAAGAGCGCGGGGATTTGTTCCGGGAATATGTAAAGGAAATATAAAGATTTACTTTTCCGGTTTTGTCATTAATGATAAAGCCGCTCAAATTGTTCTTAATTTGTCATTCACCAGGAGGGGGTACTATGGTCAGATATCCCAGAAGTGCAGAAGCCGAGCGGCCTTTCGGCTCACAAACCCGGCCTAGGCCTGCGAAAACCAGAACTCGGGAACCAGAGCAAGTCGTCTCCGTAGGCTCTATGGACTACACAATTTATTTAGTTGTGGTCCTTTTAACCCTTATCGGGGTGGTTATGGTATTTTCCGCAAGCTATGTAGAGGCCTCTAATAGAGTTGCGTTTAACAATGACTCCTTCTATTTCCTAAGACGCAATGGCCTTATGGCAGCCGGCGGCTTTATACTTATGAATCTCATGGCCAATATCAGTTATGAGCATATACGTCGGCTTGCTCCCCTTATATACTTGATTACCCTGGGGCTTCTGATTGCGGTTGTATTTATAGGTCTTGCAAGTCATGGTGCTCAGCGTTGGATTCCGTTTCCTATAATCCAGCGGTTTCAACCGTCAGAGGTAGCTAAGGCCGCAACCATTTTTATGCTGGCTTACTTGGTTGATAAATCCCCTAACCGCCTGTCGACATGGAAGGGGCTATTTGTCATGGGCCTCGTACTTGGGGTTATTACTGTTTTGGTACTGTATGGCGGATTTAGCTCCGGGCTTATTGTTGCAATTATAGGTTTTGGCATGATTTTTATTGCGAGCCCTCATATTATGCGATTTATTGTAGGGGGTGCCGCTGGGGTGGCTGCTGTTGTTGGGTACCTCATATATGATGCCAATTTCGGTGATGGCTTTCGCGGTGCCAGGTTTAGGGCCTGGATGGACCCATGGGCCTATTCCGAAACCCGGGGGTTTCAGGTAATCCAATCACTATATGCCATTGCAAGCGGGGGATTCTTCGGCAGCGGAATCGGTCAGAGCCGCCAGGCTACCTTTGTGCCTGAAGCCCACCATGATATCATTTTTGCTATTATAGTTGAAGAATTAGGACTTATAGGCTCTGGACTGATTCTTTTATTGTTCGGAATTTTCATATGGCGTGGGATAAAAGTGGCCCTCAACGCACACAGCACTTTTGCTGCAATGACTGCAATTGGGATTGTGCTTGCTATTGGCGTCCAGGCCTTGATAAATATCGCCGTTGTAACAAACAGCATCCCCAACACTGGGGTTACACTGCCATTTATCAGCTATGGCGGTACATCTTTGATGGTGAGCATGGGGCTTGCCGGGGTGCTATTAAATATATCAAGATATACAAAAGCAAAGGATAGGTGACGAAAAATGAGAGAGTTGACAAGTTATGAACGCATTAGCCGTATACTCAAGCGGCAACCGGCAGATTGTGTAGGTCTATATGAGCATTTTTGGCCGGACACCCATAAACACTATGAAGATAGTGGTTTTGTAGCCAAGGGTGAATATCTGGAAGATCACTTTGACTTGGACTTAAGAATGTGCTGGCCATTTGGTACGGTGGCGGATTTGGATTTTAAAGAGGAAATACTGGAAGAAACGGAAGAGACAATACTTATCAGAGACGGAAACGGAGCGGTACTTCGGCACCATAAAAAACATGACTCTACTCCAGAGCATGTAGATTTTGCAGTAAAGACCCGGTCAGATTGGGAAGCTGTTCGAGAAAAGTTGGTAAAAGTGGATTCACGGCGTATCAATTTCCAAGCCTACCGTGAAGCGAAGGCCCATGCAAAGGCAAAAAATAAATTCTTCTGCTGGTCCGGTGTAAATGTATTTGAAATGATGCATCCGATTTGTGGACATGAACATATGCTGATGGGAATGGCTTTGGACCCTGATTGGATACATGACATGGTCAAGGTGTATGGTGACTTGACGTTGCAATTGCAGGAGATTCTTTTTGCCCAGGAAGGTGAGCCTGACGGAATCTGGTACTACGAAGACATGGGCTTTAAGAACAGGCCCTTTATGTCCCCTGATATGTATAAAGAAATGATTTTCCCCGCGCACAAACGTACTGTCGGCTTTGCTCATGAGCGGAAGCTGCCCGTTATTATGCATATTTGCGGCTTTGTTGAGCCCTTGCTCCCTGGCATAGTAGAAGCTGGGGTTGACTGCTTGCAAGCCATTGAAATCAAAGCCGGAATGGACTTGCTCAGGATATATAAAGACTATGGGGATGTGTTGAGTCTAATGGGCGGGATAGATGTGCGTGCCCTCTACTCCAATGACCGCGCTACGATTGACCGTGAGCTTGAAGCCAAAATACCAATAGTCAAACAAGGCTATGGATATTGTCTCCATAGTGACCATTCCATTCCAAAGACCGTGGAATATGATACGTTGCGGTATTTTATGGAGAAGGGGTTGGAGTTGGGGCGGTATTAATACAAAGCTGGAGAGCGCGGGGCGGCGCAATTACAACTATTCATTATTATACAAAAAGGCTTGAATTCCTCACAGGAATTCAAGCCTTTTTCGTATTGCTTTGCTTTATATATCCAGCTTTTTAATCCATTGTACGATTATATCTGGCCACCGCTTTTGTAGCCCTTTTCCTCTTAGCTGTGAATGCAACTGCCAATGCCCCTACTGCTGCGACGACAATAATCGCGCTACCGGTTACGGCAAATTGCGCCGCTCCAAAACCACCGGACATAGGTAGGTTTATGCCTGGTCTGTTGCCAACATACCAGTTGCCTGTATTGGCGGGATGCCGCACAAAGGGCGGGTTGCCACCATGGCTGGTCACACCGGTAACAGTAAGCGCGCCACTTACCACTGTCACATCCAATATCCAATATCCAAAGGGTGTGTCATAGCCTGATGGTGCCAAAACTTCCACTATGCGATACTGTCCGGCTGGGGTTAGGTTAAACGCTACCACTCCGTTTGCGGCACTTGTTACAGGCAAGCCAACGGATACCCAAGGTGATACTGCATCTGCGCGCCTATATAGCTGGAAGATAGCCCCTGGTAGAGGTGCACCAGTTTGTGGGGTGATTGCATTGTCGGTTTTCGTAAACTGGAAGGATATTAGCTGGCTTCTAAAGTTTATATCAAAATTGTTTATTGGGTGATGATGCCCCATATCCGGCAATGTTGGAGTGGTTGTATTCCATGCGATGTTTGGCAACACCGTCAGTGGCAAAGATGGGGGAAGCAGATTATTGGGCGGTATTGCAAGGAAGCTTGCACTATTGCCCTCAAATACCGTATCCGCATTAAGAGTAAGGTTAAGATAAAGAGTTGATACCCCGGCGGTGGTCGGCAACGGATTAGGATAATCGTTAGGAGAAGTGCCCCTATCCATTGTGTAAATACCGCCACCCATATAGCCTGCTATATTGTATGAGACATGCAAGTTGGTTGCGGCTGGTGTCGGGGTTCGATGCATCCGCATATGGGAATTAAGTGCTACCCATACGCCACCGCCACTATATTCAGCCACATTGCCTATAATGCGCTTGGCACCGGTCCCTGAGAGGTTGAATTGAGCACCCCCTGTCAGCCGCACGCCGCCGCCATAATCAGCGGTATTAGCGTTGGGATTGGGGTCAAGAGGTAGGAGACCTCCAGGACGCATACCACCTATTGTGCCTGCACTCATGTTAAAGATACCGTTTTGTATAACATTTATGCCACCACCGTAGCGCCTGGCGTCGTTGCCTCTAATAGTCCCGCCGTTCATGACAACGCGATTGTGATTATATGTGCCTCCCGCAATAAACGGACCGCCTGGTAGGTGTATGCCTCCGCCATATCGGGCTTCGTTATTGATTATATAACCGCCGGTCATGGTGAAACTGTTGACACCATCCTGATGAATCCCTGGGAAACCAGAAATCAAACCAATCAGCACACCGCCGCCATAGCCTAACCCTCCGGGCAAATTAACTACATGGTCACGGATAGTGCCGCCATGCATATATCCTCTGGAATTGGCAATTACAGCAAGACCGCCGCCGCCGAAGGCAGGAATACCTGCACCTCCCATGTGGACAGTGTTACTATATATAACGCCATTGTTCATAGTAAACAGGCCGCGATTATAAGACAGCACACCACCGCCGATAATAGATGCATTATTGCGTATAGTGCCGTTATTCATTGTAAATGTACTGTCATAACGCACCGCAACCCCGCCGCCGCCGGAGATTCTGGCTCGATTGTTTTGAATATAGCCACTATGCATAGTACCAGTAGCACCACCGTTAAGGTTTATTCCGCCACCACTCCACGATGGGGTATAGTTGTGCTGAATAGTTCCCCCATGCATGTTGATAATCCCATGGGTTCCAAAAACAAATACTCCGCCTCCGCTTCCAATATTAGTTACGCCGGCCCCACCTCCAGTGGAAACATTACCGGATATTAACCCGAAATGCATATTAAACACAGTGTTTACACCGGTATTGCCAATTACTGCAACACCGCCGCCGGCACCACCGTTTGTATTACCCGAAATTACCCCACCCGTACCAGAAGCAGGCTGGGCCATAGTAAATGTTGCCCCATTTCCAACAAACACTCCACTGCCAGTGGTTGCATAGTTATGCTGGGCTACGGAAACTACTGTGCCTGCACCAGGAGTAAATGTATATGTTCCGCCTATCGTACCACCATACATAGTAAAGGAGGCATTATTACCACTTAGATGCACACCACCGCCTTCTGTGGCACGACAGTTGCGTATTGTACTGCCTGCACGCATCGTAAGTTGCGCTACGCTTGCCGGAGCAACACTGGCAACGCCAACACCACCACGATTCCCTGTGACTGCTGCTCGGTTACCATCTAAGATAAGATTACCACTACCAACGCCGCCAAGGGTCAAGTTTCCGCCTGGGTATATGATAAAGTGTCGTCCAAGAGTTGTAGGAGGAGTACCCCAGGGTAGATTATTTGTAGTGTTAGTACTGTTAGGCACATTCATACGCAGGAAAATATCCTGACCGGGTGCCGCCTCTATTGATACCGCACGGTTTATTGCAATCCTATGCTGACCAGCGGGTGAAGCCAATAAAGTAGGCACTAAGATAGGTAGCGTCGTAATTGTCCGACCTACATATGCTGGAGGATTACCGTTGACCGGGTCAGAGACTACTAGGTTGAATATTCCCGAACCTGATGGCCCAGGCCCTTCTGTAATGCCGGGGGCACCTGCAGGGTGGATAATTATACGGTCCGGCGCAGGTTGATGGATATTAATGGCATAGTTAAGACGACGCCAGTCAGGCAAGTGTCGCCTGTTGGGTAGTCGTGGGGGCAGACTTCCAACCCCCGCAATAAACTCTGGCGTATCCGCTTGAAGGGGTGTTGACCGGGAAGGCAACCCGCCGGGGTTTGTTATCACACTATTAACAACAGTTACATACCAATGCCCAGATGGCATTATAAACGTAGCACCTGCCACCGTAGGTAATACTGTTTCCGTTATCCTATATACTGCGTCTGAGGAAAAGACAAAGCTTACTTGGCCCAAAGTAGCTGCCACGCTGGAACTGGTTTGGGTACTGACAAGGGTCCAGTTGTACACACCAGGGGAAATATTTGTGCCTCGCCTATGGAGCTCGAATACGGCACCCCCCAATGGCTCATTGTTATAGTCATCAAATTTTATGAATGTGAAAGGCACATCTGTATCCAGGAATATAAAGTTAATATCATAGTTGTTGAGTGGGTGAGTGATGCTGGCCCCGCCGCTGGTTGTTCCGAAAAGAGTGCTGGCAATTGCCGCTGTGGCATTAGTCGGAGGGGTTTCTAGAGTACTCGCGCTGTTGTTGGTAAAGTTGCTTACCCCTGTAAGTAGTATATTACTGTACGCAAGGGTGTTTGCTGCGCCTGCCCAACCAGGGAGAACTCGTAGCAAAGGACTACGGTATTCGTGGCGCGCTGAGAAGATTGCGCCGCCCATGCCCCATTGGGCTTGGTTGTTGTTAAAGGTTACACCGTTTGCATTAAAATATGCGTAGTTGGCTACCCATACACCGCCGCCATCACCGTCTACAACGCTGCTGCCTACTGTATTGTAACGGATATGGCCCCCAGCCATTGTGAACACACCGCCGCTAC
Organism: Defluviitaleaceae bacterium; assembly: GCA_009781725.1. GTDB lineage: Bacteria > Bacillota > Clostridia > Lachnospirales > WQUN01 > WRAN01. The sequence goes on along the minus strand of WQVF01000014.1, from coordinate 1,486 downwards.
CGCCGAAGCTGAAGGGGGTAATCCCTACTGGTGCTGGCGCATACCCAATATAACCATCATAGTCAATCTCATCTGATGCATATCCTATAAAACCGTCGTAGTCGTTGTATTCTGAGTATGCAGTAAAATGGCCGATATGATAGCCATGGTACTCAAAATATCTGGCATATGCTTCCGCAAAAACCAGTGCGCCTGCTAAACCGCTGCCTGGCATTGCTTCCCCATCGTCTACAAACACTCCGCCACCTGCTACTATGGCTCGATTACCTCTAACGTCACCATTGTTGAATGTAAATACGCCGTGGTTGTTAGTTGTACCTGTGCTGCCGTGTTGTACAAATACACCGCCGCCACGATGGGCTACGTTGGCGTCTACAGCAGTTGCACCGCCAATGATTCCACCATTCATGGTAAATGTTGCGCCGTTTACCGATGCGATTGGTCCTCCTGATACAAATATACCGCCGCCATCGTTGACAGCTGAATTACCGCGGATTGCACCGCCGGTTCCCATGGTTAGGTTATGATGTGGACTTATCCAAACACCACCGCCCCAACGGGCATGGTTATGGTTGATGCTTGTATTAGCCGGTAAGGTAATGGCAGGATAATTTTGAGGTATAAAAATACCGCCGCCTCTACCTTGTGTCAAAATTGGTGTTGGTGTTATCAAACCGCCGTCTGCGTCATTACCAATAAAACTACGGGAAGCGGTACCAGGCATATTGAATTGTGCGAACTGGCCACCGGTTACTTGTGGTGAACCAAGGAATAATCCACCGCCGTTTCGATGGGCAATACTGCCCCTGCGGGTACCATCTGCGTTAGCGGCCCCGACAGAACCAGTATGCATGTAAAATGTTCCTGCGTTGGTCGCCGTTGTACCGCCCTGTACATATACACCGCCGCCATCATAAGTGGCCACGCCTCTAGCAAATGGCGAGCCGGCTGGGTTGCCGATTGTTGGGGGGCCGGTGCTAACTGCAGCGGAGCCGCCTGGTATTGCGGGTACGTTACTCTGCATATTAAATGTTGCGCCGTTAACATCTCCTACGCCTCCGGATACAAACACACCGCCACCTCTTTGGGCACTACCGCTTAGATACCCGCCTGCTATGGTAAGAGTGTTGGTGCCAGGGTCGGCGACAACCCCAGCATGTAAGAATACGCTTCCACCATTGCGGCCGGCATTGTTGGACACAACGGTACTATTTATAAGATATAATTCCAGGCCACGCCCTAGCCATATTCCACCGCCAAAGCCAGTGTAATCATCTGGTGATGCTGGTGGTGGAACAGCAGCTACATTGCCTGTGGCTGTATTGCCGCTTATATTAACGTTTGTTAGTCTTCGGTTATTACGGAATTCATTGGGGCGGGTTACAAATTCCTCTGCCAATGGGATGTCGCTGAAGAACGGTACAATTGTGTAGATAGGGCAAACATTGGGTATCCACAAACCACCGCCGTCATCACCGGCTATATT
>WQVF01000013.1 GCA_009781725.1 Defluviitaleaceae bacterium | reverse complement strand
TGGTGGATATGGTTGATTGTTTTTAGCAATCCAATTATACCAAACACCTGTGAGGAGTTCTTTGTTTTTATTACAAAAAAAATCCCGCATTTTTGCGGGTTGTTGCGTTTTGCAAACGCCATATTTTTTTAGAATAGTGAGGAGAGGATACAATATGACCCGTAAGGGTACTCGGTTTATTAACTCTCTGTTCGGCCGGTTCTTCATTGTGATTACAATTATCATGATACCGCTTTTCGCCGTGGGAACATATATATATCGTTGGGGCGTCAATAATGCCCAAGAGCGAATTTTTGAAACCATGCACAACCAAACCTTTTTTTATTTAACGGGCTTTGAAGAGGATATGCGTCGTATACGGCTGCAACTTTACAATTGTATGAACAACGAGGACCTTAGGAACCTAGCGTTTTTGCCGGGACCTATGAATAACTATGAACAAATCCGTGCCATGCGCCGTTTTTCTCAAGTTCTATTAACCATAAATAACGCAAGCCCTTATATCTCTGACGTAAGGATACATATTACAGCCATTGACAGGACAATATCCGCTAATGGTGGCATTGGGCCATTTGACACTGAGCATTTTAGAACTTGTCTTGAAATTTACGACCTTGGCAGAATACTTTTCTTTGCTGAAGATGACCTTACGATGGCAATTGTCTTTCCCATAACCGGACAGGCACTCAGGAATGAAAGTGTTATCAGATACATGATTACCGTTACCCTTTCCCATGGGGCAATAGGAGCGGCTTTACGGCAGTTTACGGATTACAATGGTGGCGGTGTCTTCATGATGTACGATAATGATTTAGTGGTCGCCGCCTTTTACGAGTGTGCCGAAGATATCCAAGGGATAAGCAACCATTTCCAAGGCGGAAGCGGTATACATAGCCAGACTCAAATGATTGAAATCGAAGGCACACAATTTCTGACATCCTATGTCCATTCGCCATGGTTGAATATGTCGGTCATAAAATATTCCCCTGCCGACATGGTATACACAGCAATTAGTAATTACAGGTTTTGGCTCTGGCTTTTTTTGGTGGGGTCCGCGCTAATCATCTTTGTGCTTTGGGTTTCATCACATTGGTTGATTTACAAACCGGTATATAGGCTGATTCAGGCTTTCAAACAAGTTGAGGAAGGGGATTTGACTACAACCATCAGCATCAACAGATCCGACGAGTTCGGCTATCTTTACACCCGATTTGATCAAATGCTTGGTAGCCTAAACAGCATGGTAGAACAAGTATATACACAGAAAATTATGATTCAGCGAGCCGAGCTAAAACATCTCCAATCTCAGATAAATCCCCATTTTCTATATAACAGCTTCTTTCTACTGTATAACATAGCCCAAGCGGAGGGGAGCGAAAGCGTTGTAGACCTTTCTGAACGTCTTGGCAGGTACTTTAGGTATATCACACGGGATGCAAACGATGAAGTACCGCTAAGGGAAGAAATCGAACATGCTCGTGCTTACGGGGAAATACAGGAGATGCGATTCTCCAACCGCATATGTGTGCATTATGGAAAAATCCCATCTAAGTACGAGTGGCTCCTTGTGCCGCGCTTGATATTACAACCCTTACTAGAAAATGCATTTGAACATGGCTTCTCAGAGACCACATGGGATGGTGAGCTGCATCTTAGTTTTGCGGTGCATGAGGATAGACTAAAAATTGTTGTTGAGGATAACGGACAAGGGATTGATAGCAATAAAATAAGCGATCTCAATATACAACTGGCAAACAGCAGCGGAACAGAAGAAATAACAGGACTTGTCAACATACATAAGCGGATTGTCCTTATGTATGGGGAAGATAACGGGCTGCGTCTTATCTCAAGGGAAGGCGGCGGCCTACGGGTAGAGCTGATTATCACATTACCCAAGAAAATACAAGAATAAAGTTGGAGGGACAGCACATGTACAAACTACTGATAGTTGACGATGAGCCTACTGTTGTAGAGGGCATGTATCATAAGCTACAGGAATGGGAAGACGTGGAGCTTGATATCGTCAAGGTCTATTCCTCTTGTGAAGCCCTTACGTATATTCAAAAAAACCGCTTTGACATTGTACTTACAGATATCAAAATGCCAGGGAAATCAGGACTTGACCTTATGGAGGCAGTCGTCGAAAAATGGCCATTATGTAGGGTGATATTACTAACCGGGCACCTTGAGTTTGAATATGTATACCAGGCTATCCAACATAAAAATGTCAGTTACCTGCTAAAAATCGAAAGCTATGACACCATAAAGACAAAAATTGCCGAGGTGATGCGTGAAATCGAAAAGGACATACGCTCTAGCGAGTTGGTAGAAAACGCCACGGAATTATTACCACTAACCCTTCCATGGCAACAAAGGGAATTTTTGTATCAGTTGATTGCCGGAGCGGAATATGATACTGAGGCAATTAACCAGGCGTTTGTGGACCTGTCTTTGTGTTTTGATGCAGATAACCCCGTTATGGTACTAACAGGGCGTTTAACATATCGAGGCGATAATCATAAGGACAAAAAGAAAAAGATGCTAGCAGATGCGGCGTTTTGCCTTGCCTTGGAAAAATATCTTGGCGGTGAGGGGCGGTTCGTTTATGCCCATGTTTACAGGGGTGGACAATTGCTATGCCTTTTACAAGCAAAAGATATTAAGGTTGCACAAACCATGGCACAACTCGAAACAGTCCAGGCTGTGGGTAGAGAAACCCTGGATGTACGCGCTGTTTTTGTGATTTGCAAAAAGCCCATCCCATGGAAACATCTTGCTCACAGGCACGCCATGCTGCAATCCTTGCTCAACCGAGTTATACGCCAGGACGACGAGCAAATCGCAGTTGAGGACAGTGGCGAATATGAGCAAGTTTACCATTTGAACGCACGGGGACAGTTGCTAAAATTAAAACTCAGAAAACTGCATGAGCTAGAAGCACTACTTGATCTCAATAATCATACGGAGTTTATGTCCACTTACAATAACATTTTTGAACAATGTAAAGCCATTGCCGAAAATGATTGCGACCTTAAGCGTGAAATAAATATGGCCTTCTCATTATTCTTTATTTCATATGTAAACCGCTGGAAGCTTACCAAGGACCTTGCGGGGGTTATAGATATATCATCAATGCATAGTGCTGAAACCATTGATAACCTCGATGAAGCATATCTGCAATATACAAATCTTGCGAATTATATTTTTAAACAGCGCAGAAGTGAAGAAAGACGCTTATGGGAAAATACATCAATAATCATAAAGGCGTATATTCACAACCACATGGACGGCGACCTCTCCCTAACGCGCTTGGCAAGTGTTGTCCACTACAATCCCAAATACCTTTCCCGTATGTTTAAACAAATGGAAAATTATAACCTTTCTGACTACATCCATGATGTGCGATTAGCCCGGGCAAAGGAGTTGCTCGCCGACAAAAAAAACAAAATACATACTATTGGTAAAATGGTAGGGTATCCGTCGCCACCCTATTTTACCAGAATGTTTAAGCGCGCGACGCAAATATCACCCCAAGATTACCGACATATGGTACTAAATGATGAAAAAAAAATAGCAATGTAGACAAAGGATAAGATAGTAGAAAATTGACATGTGTGCAAGTTGCCTTTTTCGTGATGTAATCTCCATACGGAGTTATTTATATTTTAGTCAGAAGGAGGCAATCAATGCAAAGATTTTCTAGGAAGTACATCGTTGTTTTGGCATTAGCCATCGTCTTGGCAATGTTATTACTTGTCGGATGTAGGGGCGACGATGCCGCAGACGGAGCCGGTGCCAATGTCATCAGGCCGGATTTACCCGCAGGCACGATGCAAGTAGAGGGTCCCGACTATATATTTGAGAGGTTTTACCCGCCCATCACCATTACTCAAGGCAAATTCCTCTCCACGGCGTATCAATTCCGTCCAGGGGAAAGCATGGAAGAAAATGAATGGCTTGACTGGATTTACCAAGACCTAGGCATCCGCATTGACACAATTTGGTCGGTACTAGGCAGTAATATTCACGGTGATGCTGCCGAGCAAATGATTAATGTTCGTATCGCATCAGGGGATTTGCCGGATATTTTCCGGGTCAATTCCGCCCAGCTTAGTCAATTGGCAGAAGCAGACCTGATTGAGGACCTGACAGACATGTGGGAAGAGCTTGCTATGTATTCCACAAGAGATGTCATGAACTCGGACGGCGGTTATGCCCTTAGGAGTGCTCATATCGGTGGCAGATTGATGGGGCTACCCGTAATCACCAGTAACTTTGACCAGGCCATTATGCTGTGGGTACGTCAGGATTGGCTTGACAACCTTGGACTTGATTTGCCGAGGACCATGGATGATGTATTCGAAATCGCAAGAGCCTTTACCGAAGATAATCCAGCCGGTACTGGTTATAACAACACCTTTGGCCTAGGGCTTAACATGAACATCTTCGAAGGTTCTCACAATGTGCTAAGAGGTTTCTTTGAAGGCTTTGGCGGATATGTAAATGCCTGGATTGATGACGGGCAAGGTGGTTTGATGTATGGCGGTATCCAACCGGAAATAAAGACTGCCCTCGGTGAAGTAGCAAGAATGTTTGCCGCAGGTCAGATTGACCCAGAATTTGGTGTACAGGACAACGCAAGAGTAAATGAGCTGATTGTACAAGGCCGTATCGGTATGACCTACGGTTTGCATCATATCGCGTATAACCCCCTTCACCCAAGCAACGATCTTGATGGTGCAAACTGGGTTCCCGTACCTATCGTTTCGGCAACTGGTACACCGGCTACCCCTGTAGTAGGTCTTGCAACCACTAGTTACATTGTACAAAGAAGAGGCCTGGAGCAAAACGATGTACTCATGCGTTTGGCCAACCATTTCTGTGTAAGAGCCTTTGGCGGCGGTTACAACGAGCAATTTATGGTTTACGACTGTGAAGAAACACATATGCAGTTCCATATCTTCCAGCTCCCACCGTTCTTTACAGATGACTCCCGTAAGAACGTGGATATGTTCCGACGCTATGATTATATGTTCCGCACAGGCAATACGGAAGGATTCCCTCAGGGCGACATCGACGGATTTAATTGGTTGATGTATTACCGTGGCGAACAGGGAACCGGGTCCTTTGGCTTCTATAAATGGGTAGGTCCAGGCGGTGCGATGAGCATTGTTAATCACTATGTTGAAAACAGCTTAATCCTCTCCAATGCATTTACCGGCGCATTGACACCTGCAATGGCGAATTATGGTTCTTTCTTAAATACCATGAAGCTTGAGGCGTTTACAAGGATTATCATGGGCATCGACGACCTTGATGCATTTGATGAATTTGCAGAGCATTGGTGGAATCTAGGCGGTGAGCAAATGACCGCTGAAGTGAATGAGTGGTTTGATTCGAATAGGTAGCATCTTACCAGAAGTGACATATTTTAAGAGGCTGCGCAATAGAAGACAATCCTAATCTGAATTGAATACAGCCTCTATAAACAGACAAAATGAAAGGCAGTTGTAGAATATGGTTAAACCCCGCAGTGGCAAAAGATGGAGTAGAATAAAAAGAGAAGGCGCATTACATGTGATGCTGTTACCTGCCGTTGTATTGCTGATTATTTTCAGCTATGTACCCATGGCAGGGATTATAATGTCCTTCCAGAATTTTCGATTAGGCCAGGGCATATTTAACTCAGCTTTTGTCGGCCTTGATAATTACAGGTTTCTCCTTTCTTTGCCCAATACAATGCAGGTGTTGCAAAACACTATCATTATTGCCGTCAGTAAAATCATCGCGGGTTTAATTGTACCGATAATTATTGCCTTATTGCTTAATGAAATTCGCCGCGTACGCTTTGCACGGGGTGTTCAATTGACCTTGTATCTCCCTAACTTTCTATCATGGGTTATCTTGGGAGGTATTTTAGTTGATATATTATCGCCTTCGACGGGGATTGTTAATCAGTTTATATCGTTCTTAGGCTTCGAGCCTATCTTCTTTTTGGGTGACCCGCGCTGGTTCCGTACGACCATGGTTGTTACCGATGTCTGGCGTGAGTTTGGTTGGAGATTAATTATTTTTATGGCGGCACTTACCGCCGTGGATTTAACATTGTACGAAGCCGCCATAGTAGATGGAGCAGGCCGTTGGAAGCAGATGCTGCACATCACCCTACCCAGTATTACTCCTATAATCATATTGGTGGCAACTCTGGCCTTGGGCAATGTGCTTAATGCCGGTTTTGACCAGATTTTTAATCTCTACAGCCCGCAAGTATTCCATGTCGGCGATATATTGGACACCTTTATCTTTAGGTTGGGTATGGCAGATGCCAGGTTTTCACTGGCTGCCGCTGCAGGTTTGTTTAGATCGATTGTATCATGCGTTTTAATCTCAATCTCATATTATTTAGCTTATCGTTTCGCTGATTATAGAATATTTTAATACGAAATAAGGAGTGGGTGGGGACGGCGCAGCCATCCCCACTCGAAAACTTTCATGTTCGGCTGGTGAAGTAACAATTAATGGAATGTTAGGGGAGGGGATTAAAATTCATTATAGAACAGCATCCCGCAGGGTTTTCGAAACATTTAACGGTATTTTCTTTATTCTTCTATCATTTCTTTGCTTGTTTCCGGTAATCCACATTTTAGCAGTCTCCTTTAGCCATAGTACACCTGCTGCCGCAGGTCGAGTTTCGGTATTCCCAGTGGACTTTACCATAGCCGCCTATGAATATGTTTTAAGTGATGTAAGGGTGCTAAGAGCTGCTTGGATATCGCTGCAAAGGACGGCAATGGGAACAGCTCTTAATATGACACTGATTTGCCTTGCAGCTTATCCCCTTTCAAAAGAGCGCAGTCACTTCCGCTTCCGCACCGTGTACGCTTGGTTCTTTGTCATTACGATACTTTTTAGCGGTGGCTTGATACCTTGGTTTATGACCATCCGTGCTCTCGGGCTTATAGACAGCATTTGGGCGTTGATATTGCCCGGTGCCGTCCCGGTATGGAGTACGATTATCATGATGAACTTTATACGGGGTATGCCGAAGGAATTATTTGAATCGGCATATATAGACGGAGCAGGACATTTTAGAACCCTACTCCAGATAGTATTGCCGCTGGCAAAACCGGCACTAGCCACATTGTTTTTGTTTGCGGCTGTAGGCCACTGGAATGCATGGTTTGACGGTATGGTTCTTATGAACCGCACACAAAATTGGCCCCTTCAGACCTATTTGCAAAATCTTTTATTTGTCAATCAAGCGACTGCATTAACCCGCGAGGAAGCCGAAATGATGATGCGGATTTCCAACCAAACGGTAAGAGCTGCCAATATATTTGTCGCCACCGTACCTATACTCATGGTGTACCCATTCTTGCAAAAGCACTTTGTAAAAGGGCTAGTATTGGGAAGCGTTAAGGGTTGATAAACACAGTAAAGGGTGAAAACAATGGAATTTCACAATATTAAGAAAAGCACAGTTATAAAAGGTTTCAAATGGGTAGGTGAACGTATCGGCTACCCTGAGCATGAAATCATGGGGGATACCTACCCCATGACATGGGCCGATGATGATAATATCTACACTTCGTCAGGGGACCCGTTTTGGGGGGAAAGCATAAGCGGATTGGACATCGAATATTTTACCGGAGGCCCGGAGGATTACAAAATTTTCAAAGCCAGCCATATGAATGACTATCTTGGATGGGGGGGCAATGGACCCAAGCCCTCCGGCATGATATGCGTGGACGGAATTTTATATTTAGCCTTTCAAAACCTAATGAAAGGTGCTAAATCTCCTCATAGCATCCGATGTCAACCAGGTGCAGACGCCCATATTATTTATGCCAATCCCCGATGGCACCAATGGAATCCATCTTATGCCGCCATCAAAGAGCCAATGTTCCCCGGTTCCCATTTTGGAGGCCCGGCCTTTATCAATTTCGGAAAAAATAACGAAAACGCACGTGACAATTACGTTTACGCTGTTTCCAGTGACCAATGGGATAATGGCAGTAATCTTCGTGTTGGCCGTGTGCCAAAGGAGCATATCCCTAATCGCAACTACTGGGAATTTATCTCTGCGTTCAATCCGGACGGGACCCCTGTATGGAACACTGATTTGAACTTGGCCATCCCAGTCCTATCAATTCACCGCTTCATCAGCCTTCCCGAAATGGTTTACCTAAAAGAATTAGACCGATACCTCCTTCTTACCGTGCACATGAAAGAAGATTTCAATCCCGATACTGGCAGCGATTTATTGATTTTGGATGCGCCGGAGCCCTGGGGGCCATTTTCCCTGGTGCATTATGAGGAGTTGTGGGAAGGAATGGATTATACGCCGTACTGCCCGCGTATACCCCTTAAATGGATGTCAAAAGATCATAAATCCGGGTATATCCAGTTTTCTGGAAATTGGTCAACTTATGGGCGAGATGCAGGATATTATCGTTCGGCGATTAGGAAGTTTGAGATTGAGGTATATTAAGGAGAGCCTATGTATAAATTATCAGACGATAATCGCAAGTTGAGAGATGACGTTTTTAACATAAAATCACATGCAAAGTCTATGGAAACCGAGCGGTTACGTTGGTTTTTTAATGGGATGTACCAAGCAGGCAAAGGCTATGGCAAAGCATATCTAATAGCAGCAGGCATTGAATCGGTAATCAATAACGCTACTGTACTGATTCAAGAAGGTGAAACCATCGTCGGTCACAATTACGGTATCCAGGACTACTATTGTGGTGGCCGGGGGTTTCCTGTCTTAGACGATATGGTGAAACGCGGTTTGGTAACCCCTGAAGAGACTGTTGAATTGCGCAGTCTCTACCAATCGGCTTGTGATATTTACAATTGGGGTGCACCGCCGATAGTAGAAAAGGAATTGGCTGATATATACAAGGACGGTGGTATTGGTGGTTGGGGAATTGTAGCTGACAATCACACGGTCTTGGGTTACGAAGCCGTTTTGCAATTGGGCTTTGAGGGATTGTTTACAAAAGTCAAGAGGTATGAAGAGCAAAACGGTAAGAGCGAATGGTATGAGTCACTTAAATTAGTATGCCGGGCAGGCTGTAATTTGGGGCTACGTTATGCCCAGGAAACGGAACGTCTTGCAAAAACAGCCCTAGATGATAACTCTATGAAGCGGTACGAGGGCATTGCCGCAGTATGCCGTAATGTTCCCAGGAAACCGGCGGCAAACTTCCGTGAAGCGGTGCAAAGTCTATGGTTTGCCCATATGCTTAATACTTGGGAGGATGGTATCAATGCCAACTCCCTTGGACGACTGAATCAGATTTTGTATCCATATTACAAAGCTGACATAGCAAAAGGCTCTATCACAAAACAAAAGGCTTTTGACCTCACTTGCGCATTATGGATAAAGCTTTACCGAGATTACGATGTCCAGCAATCATGTATCGGTGGCTGTGATGCAAAGGGCAATGAAGCTATTAACGATTTATCCTGGCTTATGCTTGATGCTACCGAGGCCTGTGATTTTATCCGTTATCTATCGGTGCGATACGATGAAAATACAGACCCATTGTTTTTGCGCCGGGCATTAGAAGTAGTGGGACGCTTACAAAAAGGCATCCCTTTTTTCTTTAATGATAGTGTGTTGATACCCGCCCTTACAGCAAAAGGAATATCCCTGGAGGATGCACGTGACTATACGCAAATCGGATGTGTGGAAACGGTAATCCCTGGCAAATCCAACCCCCACCCCGTAGCGTCATTGGCCAACCTACTTAAATCAATTGAATATGTGCTGTTTTCGGAGGATGTACCGGATACTTTCGATGCATTCAAAGATGCTGTATTCAGACATGTTAAACGTATTATAGACAGCGCATACAGATATACCTTGGCCTTTATTCCCTATGCGGAAAGCAACAATCCCAAGCCTTATAAATCACTGTTGACCGAAGGCTGCATTGAATCAGGGAAGGATTATAACGCCCAAGGTGCAAAATATGACTTTTATCAGATGTTTTTTCTTGGGATACCCAACCTGGCAGATTCTCTTGCGGCGGTGCGCAAACTTGTATTCCATGAGAAAAAATATACTTTGGAAGCATTGATAGACCAGCTTCGCCACAACTGGTCAGATGAGGCCATACGGTTGGACTTTTTAAATAAAGCCCCTAAATACGGCAATGACCAAGATGATGTGGATGATATTGCCGCCGAAATCATGGAAGTTGGATGCGATTATCTTAACGAGATATCCCAAGCATATGGATATGACTTTCACGCCCAGCCATTTACTTTTATATGGATGATTGATTTTGGCAAAGCTACGGCTGCAACACCGGATGGCCGACGCAAGGGTGAGGTTATGGCATACAGCGTCTCTCCTATGCAGGGACGGGACTTTTCCGGTCTAACTGCTCTCTTCAATTCGCTTACCAAGCTTCCGACAAAAAAGGCAGCAGGTTCTACTTCTGCCATTATAGAAGTGGACCCTCAATTATTTAGCGAGAAAAACTTACAATACCTCATGGTTATTATGCAGGAAGCCGCAAGATACGGACTGTGCAATGCCCAGTTTAATGTCGTAAACGTTCAAACTTTGGAAGACGCACAAATAAACCCCGAAAACCATAGGAATCTGGCTGTGCGAGTATCCGGGTTTAGTCAAAAATTCAATCAACTAGACAAAGCCATGCAGAATCATATCATCAGTAGAGCAAAGCATAAAAATCTATGAGGCAAATCATAGGATGATTTTTCGACATTCTTCGGTACAGGGATGTGCTGGGAATATACAGGCAAAAACAGACCCAAAGACCGGCGAAAGAAAATGGGAAACCGAAGTGCTTTATGGCAATATGGAAAGCGTTGCGGTTAATCCTATGAGCAACAGTTTCTATAGGATTGCGCAGCCGCCCCAATGGTGTGCCAATTCGGTTTTGATGATACCGACAAAGGCGATTACATCTGTACATTAGTTAATCATATAGCAAATTAATTCGAAATCAGTCCAGCCTGTCGCCGAAAAAGCGTTGAGGCATCCGCTATTTTCGGCTCGGTCTGGACTGTTTCTTATTTAATTCGCTATAGGAGGGGTAATCTATGATAATTCAACCGAGTAACCCTGGATATGGAACCGCCAAACCTGGCGAAGCACCTGCAAGCACCTTTTTTTCTATATTTGACGTAGGCAACACAGCAACTGTAAGGGTCGGCGGCAACGGTGATTTATTTCCTAGCTGCTGGGCAGACGACGGACATGTATATACCGCAAATGGTGACGGCCATAACTTTGGCGGCTTCGCATATTATGACGTGGCCGTAGGACGGGTGGAGGGTGCTATCGAATGCGGATTGACCGGAACATTTTTAACAGCAGACTTAGGCCCCCCTTGGAATGGCACAGAAGAATATAACCGAAAACCTACAGGAATGGCCTGTGTAGACAGCAACTTATATTTAGCCGTCCAAGATTTGCGAAGAGATGTGAAACCACAGCCCTATGACAATGCACCGGCAGCGACTATCTATATGTCAACAGATAAAGGAAAGACATGGACAACAGACAACAGCGGACCAATGTTTGGAAGTATTGACGAGGCTAATCCAAATCGCTTTAAGTTTACTACGATTATGTTTTTGGACTATGGTAGGGATTACGAAAACGCAAAGGACTCTTATGTATACGCATATGGAATTGACGGCAATTGGACACAGGCCTACTACCGTACGGTTCCCGATCCTACAGAGATATTTTTAGGGAGGGTTCCATGCACAGCCATACTTGACCGCAATGCCTGGGAGTTTTATTGCGGTGGCTCCACACCTATATGGACACAGGACATTAATCAAAAGATACCGATTCTAATAGATACACGCAGGTTGTATAAGGATGTTGTAATTGAAACACATCTTAAAGATGTTTCGGTTGTATCCCAAGGAGGCGTGGTATACAATAAGCCACTAGACCGGTATATTTTAACAAGCTTTTCCGGATCGGCTACAACAGGATCTATAACCCATGAATTTTATGAAGCACCACATCCATGGGGGCCATGGTCTTTCATTATGTCCAAGGATTACGGGCTCCCTCATTCTTGGAATAATCATTATGGTGGCTACGCTCCCACAATCCCTTCAAAATATATCAGCGAAGACGGCATGACTATGTGGCTACAATCCAATTGCTTTTATAATAAGCAAAACGATTATGACTTTTCTTTGCGGCAAATCAAGGTGAAATGCCATACCCCAAAACAAGCCGAAAACAGTGTAGACGATACGGCAAATTTAGCTGTTGTCGGCACAGATGTAATGCCTATCTCAAAATCGGCCCACAACGCACGCTTGTCGCATATAAACAACGGCGATATCACCGATACCGAAGACGATTGGGACGGAGAGCGAAAGCCATTATCCTGGTGGGGATACCATTGGACTCGGCCTTATATGATGAATAAAGTCGTCTATACAACAGGAATGATGTATGAGGACGGCGGGTGGTTTGACAGGGAGTTAAGATTGCAGGTACGGCAAGACTTTAAATGGATTGACGTATCCAATTTGCGCGTCAGTCCAGCATACCCCTACAACAATACTGCCGGCCCCAACCTGACATATATATTCATGTTTGATGTAATAGCAGGCGATGGATTGCGAATAATCGGTGCGTCGGGAGGTGCTGCGGCATTTACCTCTATCAGTGAACTGGAAGTATATTATGCAAATGAAAAGGCAGGGTGATTTAAATGAAAATTACTTCATGTAAAACCAACCATATCGAAAATCCATTGGGTTTTCATATGGAAGAAGCTGTTGTCTCATGGGTTGTTTGTGATACTTATTCACAACAACAAAAATCTGCCCGAATCATAGTTGCTGCAGATGCTAACATGGAAGAGATAGTATATGACAGCGGTATGAATGCATCCTTGGATAGCAGAGGGGTTAACCTTCCCTTTTCACTGGCCCCTATGACCCGATATTTTTGGACCATCACTGTTGAGGGAGATAAAGGTGACACCGCCACATCCGATATCAACTGGTTTGAAACAGCTAAAATGGACAGTCCATGGGAAGCCATGTGGATTACTCCCCCCTGGAATCAAACAGGAGATGACTGCACCCATCCTTATATAAGAAAGCAATTTTCAGTTGACAAAAAAGTAGCCAAGGCCAGGGCTTATATCACCGGCATGGGGATATATGAGCTGCATATTAACGGTAGCCGAATAGTCGATGAGTATTTGACACCCGATTGCAACACCTATGATGCCTGGGTGCAGTACCAGACCTTTGACATCACAGAGTCAATGTTAAATGGCGATAATACAATAGGTGTTATGATGGCAAACGGTTGGGCAAAAGGCCGCTTCGGCACTTTTAAAAATCATCATGTACCATACACCAATCGCTTCTTACTAATTTGCGAAATACATGTGGAATACAGTGACGGCTCAGTTGATATAATTGGCACGGATGAAGATTGGCTCTGCACATCCTCTCCTATCCTATTTGACAATATTTATGACGGAATTATTTATGATGCCAATGCAGAAATCCCCAACTGGTGTAAAAATAATATAGATGAAAGCAACTGGGAAAAGATGCAGGTCACCGTACCCCGCGAACTTGGCAAGCTTATGGCCAGAATGTCACTCCCAGTAAAAATTATGGAGAAAATTAAGCCCATCGCAGTCATAAAGACTCCCGCCGGCGAAACGGTTTTGGACATGGGACAAAATATGGTGGGCTGGCTTCGTATGCGGATTGATGTCCCCAAGGGTACGCGCATAACAATAAGTCATGGAGAGATATTGCAGCATGACAACTTTTACAATGATAATCTTCGCAGTGCCAAAGCGGAATATGTATATATCTCCAATGGGACGGCCCAGGAGGTAGAGGCGGGATTTACCTTCTATGGCTTCCGCTTTGCAAAAATAGAAGGATTGCCATATCCCGTTAAAAAAGATGATTTTACCGGCTGTGTGCTGTATTCGGATTTGGAAACGACGGGAAATATAATAACTTCCGACGAAAAGGTTAATCGCTTGTTTAGAAACATCCTCTGGGGGCAAAAAGGAAACTTCCTTGACATACCCACCGATTGCCCACAACGGGATGAGCGTATGGGGTGGACCGGCGACACCCAAATCTTTGCTGGCACAGCCATGTTTAATATGCATTCCTACGCATTTTATGTAAAGTTTATGCATGATTTATTTGAGGAGCAAAAAATATGCAAAGGCCTCGTACCTAGTATAATACCCCAATTTGTCAATGAAAGAGGCCTCTCTCCATCATTTAAGAATGGAGGAGCCTGCGCCTGGGGCGATTGTGCGACTATCGTGCCATGGGAAGCCTATTTGCACACCGGGGATACCACCATCCTAAAAAAGCAGTATCAGAGCATGAAGTCTTGGGTGGATTGGATAACTCAAAAATGCAAGGAGGATGGGACGGGGCTACTTTGGACGGAGGGCTTTCAATACGGTGATTGGCTTGCACTTGATAATCCGGACCCAGATAGCAATTTTGGTGGCACTGATACCGGATATCTTGCTTCGGCTTATTATTCGTTGTCTGCGTTGTTGGTGTCTAAGGCCGCTTCCATTTTATGCAATGATGACGACGCAAAAATATATGCCGACCTTTCTGCTTGTATAAAAACAGCTATGCGGAAACAATATTTTACTCCGGATGGCCGTTGCACCATTAATACGCAAACGGCTCATGTAGTGGCCTTGCATTTCGATTTGGTTGAAGAGTCGGTGCGGCCGCGGATAGCCGCGGATTTAGGCGCGCTCCTTGAACAAAACAATATGCATCTTACAACGGGCTTTATCGGAACGCCCTATCTCTGCCGTGTTCTTTCGGATAATGGCGCATCGGATTCTGCATACCGTTTGTTTTTCCAAGAGGATTATCCCAGCTGGCTATACCCTGTTGGGATGGATGCTACGACGATATGGGAACGCTGGAACAGCGTATTGCCAAATGGCCTTATTTCCGGTACCGCGATGAACTCTTTAAACCACTATGCATATGGCTCTATTGCGGAATGGATGTACCGCAATATGTGCGGGATTAACCCTGTAGAAATGGCACCGGGTTTTAAGGAAGTAATCTTAAAACCGGAGCCAAACCCACAGCTTAGCTTTGCAAAGGCAGAGGTAAAAACTTCAATGGGATTAGTGAAATGCGGCTGGGCTTATAATGATAATGGCAGCATAACCATCGAGGCAGAGATACCCTTTAACACGAAGGCTATTATCATTCTGCCAGGGGCTTATCTGGATTCCACACATGGATTGGACAGCACAGAAGCAACTCAAGGGGATAATCATGTCCGTTGCAAACTTATGCCGGGGCTTTACAGATTTACGTATTAAGTATAGTGAACGACAGTGAAAAATGTTTTTATTTCATTGATTAATTAAGGTACACGCACGATTAACACCTCCTACGCATAAGATGAACCGCAGGGAGGTGTTTTTGTGATTTCTGGGCTATTGCACCTTATGAGGGGCTTTTTTTTGTTTGGATATCTATCTGGAGGCAATTCCTTCCCAATGCCTCTATCACCAGATGACGAGCAAAAATACTTACAAGAATACGCAAAAGGCAATGATGACGCCAAAAATATACTAATAGAGCGCAATCTACGACTGGTAGCCCATGTAGCTAAAAAATACTCAAACCACAGTAAGGACAACGAGGATCTTATATCCGTAGGCACAATAGGACTAATCAAAGCAATAACATCATACAAGCCCGATAAGGGGACTAGATTGGCTACCTATGCTGCTAGGTGTATTGATAATGAAATCCTAATGCATATAAGAGCCATAAAAAAATACAGCAGCGATGTATACCTACAAGACATAGTAGGAGTAGACCGTGAAGGTAATGAAGTGCGGGTAGAGGACAAAATAGCCGATGATACAGACCCGGTAGATGATCAAGTGAATCTTAAAATGCAAATAAGACGCCTATACGACGTAATACGACGGGTACTCCATGGCCGGGAAAAAACCGTTATTGAGTTGCGGTATGGGCTGGCAGAAGCAGATGAAATGACCCAGCGAGAAATTGCCACTATGCTAGAAATATCAAGGAGTTACGTCTCTAGGATAGAAAAGAAAGCACTTGGTAAGCTAGGAAAAGAAATGGTGGAATTATAGTAATTTCAATCCAAAATGCGGGATTGAAATTACTATGTTTTCGGGAAGCGTTTCACCTGAGAGTGACAAAAGCCGTCACTCTCAGATGAAATCGCTATAGTTGAAGGTTAGACAATGGTCATAAAACAGAAGCCTGTTATCTCGCGCTTAGCCTGGGATGGCAAGGCTTAGGTCGTGCTGGGTAAAGTCAGTACCATAGGAGCCTTCCATAATACTCTTGATGATACGCCAATCAAGGGTTGAAATAAAGAGATAAAAGGCGAAAAAAGCAATAAATTGGTTCTATGGGAAAAGAAACAATACATTCGCTTTATAAACTTTGCCCAAGTTCAAGACCGTCTTACGCATAATATTAAGGTTCTTTGAAGATTCATGTCCCAAACACGGGTCTTGTCTTTGGAAAAATGAACATCAAGTAGCCAGTGCATAGTCTCAACGCCCCATTCCATGCGTGCGTGAGTCAGTAATTCTTCGGCAGTAAGCGGTTTGCTTGATAGATATAGCGAATTAAATGAGAAACAGTCCTGACCGAGCCGAAAATCGTGAACGATTCTACACGTTTTCGGCGACAGGCTGGACTGATTTCGAATTAATTCGCTATAACTTCATTTCATGAATGGGTTCTTAATGTATTCAATAATTATCTGCCTAAAAACAACAAATGCGAACCGATAAAATCCTGTTCGCATTTGCTAAAAATATTATGATAATAAATTACGTCTTTTTCGTTTTTACTTTGCCAGTAGATGGGTCGATATGCCGATGAATTGAACGATGGAATTTATCCAGCCATATATCCAATTCCTCCCGTGCAACTGTACTACCTTCGTCATACGCTAAATCATAAATCAATTTGGCAACTGCAGCGTTGCTGCCATCAATTACATTAGACGCCACCGGTCTGGAAGGCCGCTCCGCTAGGTTTCCGTGAAAGGTGTGAATAAGCCAGTCAATAATTATCATTTTTTCTGCATATGTTTTTGCCTTTGGATACCTATCATAAAACTCCTGAAGCTCTGCCAATGCACCTAGTCCATGCAAAGTCTGTCCTTTATGGGAATCGTTAAACTCCCCATAATTCATAGACCAGCCGCATTTTGAGCATACAAGTGTAAATTCTCTCCTATAGGTGTGAGGAATTTCTGTCCGGCATTCTATACATATGGCTTTCGCCAGGTTTGAAGATGTAACTTGGAGCATACTGTCTACTCTTGTGTACAGGCTTATCCCAACATCATCCACAAGCTCGTTATCTTGTATGCCCTTTGCGTCCAGTTCATACAGTCGTTTAATTTTATGAGGCGGTACTTTTTTTGCCCATTTTGGTTTTCTATGTTCCAATTTATTCACTCCTTGCATCGGATTAAATCTCTTTATAGCTTCCCTTGGGATTTCCATACGCATTGTTTTGTTCACAATCTGACATATTCGCAGATTGCCATAAAAGCCTATTACTAGCCCCGCGTCAACATGTGACAACCCATAGTATGTCTCTAGTATATAGCGCATATCTGAGACGGTTAGGTTACATGCTTCTTCTACGGTCTCCGCAGTTGCGGTGGTTGCGATAATATCTTCTGATATGACAAGGGGTCTGCTTATTTTCATGTCTTTTCTGACAGTGACAGTGATATCTATATCGGCGCACATTTCCATACCTTGGTCAAATATTTCGCCGTCTCCCATGATTCCATGGGCATCGCCTATACCAAGCAACGCGCCTTCATTGTAGACAGGCAAGTATACCTTTGCTCCAGGTTTTATAAGCATATTATCCATGTTGCCGCCATGATTTCCTGCATCTGTACTGTAGAAGTCCCCTTCCAAATCAGGAGGTACCGCAACGCCTATGACACCAACCATTGGGCTTGAGGGCAGTAACAAACCGTCATTGTTAATAACCCGCAGATTTCCGTCAGGCATTGCTTCCGCTTTTACAAACTCATGACCATTGCGTGTATACTTTGTCGGCTCACCGGGATTGGGGATATGCATATATCCTGTACCAACCAGTTTTATGTCATGGACTTCAATTTCCAGAGTATCTCCCGGCATTGCCCCTTTTACATAAAAAGGGCCTGAAACCGGATTGGGGCGGACATACTCCCAACCCTCCATAAACATGCCACCTGCAGCATCAAAGGTTTCGACAATCAGCCTATCACCGGATTTTATGGAATAATTCGGCACTATTTCAGACCGAAAACTGTAGTAATTCTTGTCTCTTTCCCTCTTTATCCTCATATGTATCCCCCTTATTATTTTAAATAGAATGACACAACAGCTATATTAGCACAAGGGGGGGGGCCTCTCAGCTCGTAGTTATCTAAATCTCCATTTTGTTATCTATTTCCATTCTAATTCTGTCCGGTGGTTGTTCTTTGGAATAATCTTCACTAAAATGCGATACAAAGGAGGTGGCTTTATGCCTGAACTCAATTTCCCAAAGAGCAAAATCATCAAGGGCCTTACATGGCTGGGTGACCATATCCCATATCCCGAAAAGGGGATAATGGGTGACACTTACCCCATGACCTGGGCAGACGATGACAGGATTTATACCTCATCAGGGGATCCCCATTGGGGGGAATCCGAAGACGGCCTGGATATGGAGGTATTTGACGGAGGGCCGGAGGATTACAAGATTTACAAGGTCAGCCATATGAATGACTACAAAGGACATGGGGGGCATGGGCCAAAGCCAACCGGTATGATTTGTGTAGACAAAAATCTCTACCTGGCATTCCAAAATTTCAAAGGAATGCAAGTACCTCCCATATCCTGTGCCTCCCAACATGGCAGCGATTCCGTAATTATTGTGAGCAACCATATAAGCCCGTACTGGAAGGGTCTATCTTGGACACCAGATTTTAAGAATATCACTGAGCCGACTTTCCCTGGATATCTATTCGGAGGGCCGGCTTTTATTAATTATGGCAAAAATAACGAAAACGCCCGTGACAGCTATGTATACGCCGTGTCAGGGGAGCAATGGGATAATGGCAGCAATCTGCGGCTGGGGCGAGTGCCCAATGACCGGATAATGAGAGGAGACGCATGGGAATGGGTGTTTTCTTTTGATATGTATGGCAACCCTGCATGGACCCGAGACCTTAGTCAGTCTATTCCTATACTCAGCTTGCACCATAGCTTGGGTTTGCCTGAGATGGTATATCTTGCGGGGCTTAAGCGTTATCTGCTGTTTACATGGAGGCTTCACAAGGATTTTTCCCCATATGACGGCACGGATTTGTTTGTGTTTGAGTCCCCCGAGCCATGGGGACCCTTTTCTTTGGTGCATTATGAGGAACTATGGGAAGGTAAAGATGTCACCCCATACTGCCCGCGGCTCCCACTTAAATGGTTCGACCAAGACAAATGCGAAGGCTGGCTACAGTTTTCCGGAAATTGGAGGCCCTTCGAGGAAGGCCGCCCCCATTATCGTTCCAATGTAAGGCTGTTTAGACTGGATTTATATTAGAAAGAGGTGCTTTATGCAAAAAATTATTTTTCCAAAGAGCAAAATCATTAAAGGCCTGGCATGGCTAGGGGAGCATATCCCTTATCCCGAAGAGGAAATCAAGGGTGATACCTACCCCATGACTTGGGCTGACGACGACAGGATTTATACTTCATCAGGGGATCCCCATTGGGGTGATTCAAAAGATGGGCTTGACATTGAGGCTATTGATGGTGGGCCTGAGGACTACAAAATCACCCAGCTCAACGGAATGACTGCCTACACCGGGTTCGGCGGGCTTGGCCCGAAACCAACCGGTATGATTTGCGTAAATAAAAATCTGTATTTCGCGTTTCAGAATTTTTGTGGAATGCAGATACCGCCTATTACATGCGCATCTCAACATGGCAGCGATGCCGTAATAATTGTGAGCAATCAAGTAAGCTCTCCATGGAAGGGATTGGTCTGGACCCCTATTCACGCAAATATCAAAGAGCCGACCTTCCCGGGTTATCTGTTCGGAGGGCCGGCGTTTATTAATCACGGCAAAAATAATGAAAATGCCCGTGACGATTATGTCTACGCCGTGTCGGGAGACCAATGGGATAACGGAAGCAATCTAAGGCTTGGGCGGGTCCCAAATGATAGTATAACCAGGGGAGATGCCTGGGAGTGGGTGTGTTCGTTTGATATATGCGGTAACCCCGCATGGACTCGGGACCTACAACAAGCTATTCCCATACTCAGCTTACACCGCAGCCTTGGGTTGCCGGAGATGGTATATCTTGCGGGAATCAAGCGCTATCTATTGTTCACATGGCGATTACACAAGGATTTTTCTCCATACGATGGTACAGATTTAATCGTGTTTGAATCCCCTGAGCCATGGGGACCGTTTTCCTTGGTTCACTATGAGGAATATTGGCAAGGGAAAGATTTTAACCCATACTGCCCACGCCTTCCATTGAAATGGTTCAATCAAGACAAATGTGAGGGATGGTTGCAATTTTCCGGAAGCTGGAGGCCTTTTGAGGAAGGCAATCCATATTATCGTTCTAATGTACGGCCGTTTAGGTTGGATATGTATTAAGCCTTAATACGAAAGAAGGAGTGAGTGGGGCGGCGAAGCCGCCCCCACTCGAAAATCTTTCATGCTTGGTTGGTGAAGATATCATTAATGAACTGTTAGGAGGATGAGAATTATGAAGTTCCCAAGACCTAATTACCCAAAAAGTACTTTCATCAAGGGGATTACTTTTGATAAATATCGTCTGCACAAAGGCAATGGCGATATGTGGCCCTCTACCTGGGCTGATGATGATAACTTGTACACCGCCTCCGGTGATATCCCCGGCAGTGTACTTAATTTTTGGAAAGTTACTGGCATTCCCCATTTTGCTGGGCTGTCTGTGGACATGGTCAATTTTACTCCAATCGACCCCGAGTATGCCAAAACCTTACCGGAAACCCATCCAAAAAATAATCTCAAACCAGCTGGTGTGATTTATGTAAACGGGCGCATGTATATGAGTGTTTCTTCCATGAATTATGCAGAGCCGGATTACTGGTATCGCCAGCGTTATCCCAATAGCTGGATTATTACCAGCGATGACTACGGCAAGACTTGGGATACCAATGCTACCCCCTATAATTTTTTCAGTGGGGGCTTATGTGGTTCTACTTTTGTGCAGTTTGGGAAAAATAATGCCGGTGCCCGGGATGAATATGTATATGCCTGTTTTCCCTGCTCTTACGATAGGGTTTCTTATTGGGAAAATGCCGATATTTTACTAATGGGGCGTGTGCCGTCAGATAAAATTTTGGTGCGGGATGCATGGGAGTTTTATATCGGCAATGAGAGTTGGAGCAGCGACGGCGAAAGGGCTATCCCTATTTTCGAATACCCAAAAATGACCGGCCAGGATTTTATTCAATACAATCCGGGTCTTAAGCGATATATCATGGGTAATTACTCCTTTACAACAGAGGAAGGTGTCCCCCGTCCATACCACCAAGGGGATTATACCGGTGAGTACACCCGATATCCCAGCCAGCTTTCTCTGTTTGAGGCACCTGAGCCATGGGGGCCCTGGTCTATTTTTCATATGGATGACAATTGGGGGACATACGGCGGGTATCAGCCCAGCTTCCCTGTGAAATGGATGAGCGACGATGGGCTTACTATGCATATGGTCTCCTCCGGTTCCTTTGATGATTATAACTTTACTGTGCAAAAGGTGATGTTGGAACAATAATAGTCGCTGATTGAAACAAATGCATTTCATCGGCTATTGAGGTTAACATAATACAGGAGGGCAAAATGGAAGTTACTAGTATGATTCTGAGTTCCCTAATTAAGGTTTTCTCTGATGAAAAACCAGCTGGGAAAATAAGCCATGTGGAAGGATTCATTAACGAAACAATCTCCTTCCAGTCCGCTCATAAAGGGAATAATTACGGCAATTGTGTACTAATGGTCAAGATTATCTCACCTATCCAGGAGTTTATTCGGGTGCGTGACGTACAAACAATTCCTGTTTTATCAAACTTGCGACCTTCAGATGATTATGTATTACGCCGTACCCCAGGCCTGTATCCGGATTTACTTACAGAGCTGGATAATAACGTAATCTATGTTTCCGCCGACATTTGGCGCGGTATATGGTTTGATATAGAAAACGCGCCCCCAGGCACCTATCCCATAGAAGTCCAGATTGTAGATGGGGGAGATAATCCCAAGAGTACAACCAGCCTTACAGCAACCATTCATGCGGCAAAGCTACCCAAGCAAAAGCTAATCCGTACAGATTGGTTCCATGCAGACTGTTTGGCTGGGTATTACCAGGTAGAAGTATGGAGTGAGGAGCATTGGCGCATTGTCCGTAACTTCATAGAGGTAGCCGTAAAGCGGGGCACCAATATGATAACCACTCCCACATTTACGTTGCCATTGGATACCGAGCCGGGTCTTGAGCGAATTACAACTCAGCTTGTAGATGTGGAAGTCAACAATGACCAATACAGTTTCGGTTTTGAGAGGCTGCGCCGTTGGGTAGATATGTGTCATGAATGCGGTGGGGAATATTTCGAAATCGCCCATCTGTTTTCCCAATGGGGAGCAAAACACGCGCCTAAGGTAATGGCTACTGTGGATGGGGAGTACAAGCGTATTTTCGGCTGGGAAACAGACTCTATCGGTGAGGAGTATAAAATATTTTTAGGGGCATACTTAACAGAACTGACTGCATTTTTGAAAGAAATGGGTATAGGGGATAAGTGCTATTTCCACATTTCTGATGAACCCCAAAAAGACCATTTCGAGCGGTATAAGGCTTGCAGGCAAATTGTCGCCCCATATTTGAAAGATTTTAAGATAATTGATGCAATGTCGGAAATCGAATATTTCCGCCCGGATGTTGCCGATATCCCCATACCGGCTACCAGTCTAGCGGCACCGTTTTTCGATGTGGGAATGAAAGAACCTTGGCTATACTATGCCTGTGGGGAGCTTAACAAGGTCAGCAACCTCTTTGTGCAATTTCCATCAGCGCGCAATCGAATCCTAGGGGTACAGTTATATAAATATGCTATACAGGGATTTTTGTATTGGGGCTTTAATTTTTACAATACCTACAATTCTTTTGCGCAGCTTGACCCGTATCGCGCGTTGGATAATGGAGGATTTCCTGCAGGTAATTCCTATCAGGTATACCCAGGCAGGGGCGGTGTTCCTGAGGAGTCCATAAGGCTTATGGTTGTGCATCACTCCATGCAGGATTTGCGTGCCCTTCAAATGCTGGAAGGCCTTACAAACAGGGATTTCGTAATAGATATAATTGAAGAAGGGCTTGATGAGCCGATTTCGTTGACGGAGTACCCACGCAATGACACATATCTTTTGGACTTGCGCAACCGTGTCAACCACGAGATTATGAAAAGAGTATAAATTTATCTAAATCTCCAATGATTTTATCTGATTCTACGTATTTGGCTGCAAATCATTGACTTGAGCAATAAAGCCTAATACGATAGTAACAATAAATAATTTTTGTGCCGTTTTGACAAGTTAGAGTAGCAATCAACTATGTTTATTTGGTGGAAAGCAACTCTGATAATAAAATGTCAGCTGCACAATATGTATGAAAGGAGAAGCAGATGAAACTAACAATCAAGAGAATTGTACCAATTTGTCTTATTGTTGCCTTGTCGCTGCTGCTTATTACAGCATGCGGACGTGGTAATGGAGGCGACGAAACAGCAGCAACACCAACACCAGCCGCTGATACTGGCAATCAAGACCAACAGGAGGTCACCCCAGGTGATGATGACCCCTTTGCTGAGCATGTAACTCTTACAATGTGGCATACTGTTGGTGGAGCCAGTGGTGTACAAACCGACCCAGTAGCACAATATCTTCACGATATGTTTAATATAACCATTGATTGGGACTTGAGCGCAAGTGATGAACGCTTTATGGCAATGCTTGCGGCGGGTGACTTACCAGACATTATTTTTAGACCACTGACTGATGCTGATGTTCTTGTGCAGGGCGGGCACGTTATCCCTCTTGATGGTTTAGTAGCTGATTTGGCACCCGATATTACAACATACTACCAGCCAACTTTAGAGTTTATGAGAAACAACTTCCCTCCAGACAATGACGGAACATTGTGGGGGCTCCCTGCCCATGTTTTCCATGCTCCATCAATGCCAGACCGTCCTTGGTCAGGCTGGTATGTACGTTGGGATTTCTTTAAAGCATTGGGATATCCTCTGCTTCAACACCCAAATGAAATTATGGATTTAGCAGAGCAAATGCTGGAATTCCAACCTATTAATGAAGCAGGTATTCCATTTATGGCATTCTCACCAATGGCTGAATGGGGTATGCAGTTTATGGTGGCTAACACCTTTGCAGAGTTTTATGGCTTGCATCAAATCGGCCATGTATATTGGGATATAGAAACCTTTGAGCCAATGAACCTCTTTACTGACCCGGCTTCTCCCATGTGGGTTGGAGCGGATTTTTGGCAGCAAGCCAATAACCGTGGTCTTGTTGACCCAGACTGGTTAATTCAGTCATATGCAACCATGGAAGCAAAACACAATACTAATCAGGTTCTTATTTCCAACATCGGTTGGGTAGGAAACTGGTTTGCAACTGCTGAGCTATTGGCAATGGGATATGAAGAAGCTGGTTATACCGGCCCCATCCCAGTTTATGGTTCCCGTGGTTTTAGGATTGGCGGTGCCAATGTCGGCGGAGGCGGATGGGGCTACTTTATTACAACCAACAACCAACACCCCGAACGCTCAATGGAGCTCATAAACTTCTTCTATTCCGCACATGGTGTTGCAACTCTTGTAACTGGTACACAATGGACCGGTGAATATGAAAACTGGCGCTGGACTGATGAAGGCGAAAAGTATATGACAGACCGCTTTATTGATATCGTAACCAATCGCCTTGATGTAGGCATGACTTGGGCAGAGTGGAATGGTAATCTTAAGTATATCAACGCAGCGGGTACAGCCAATTCCTCCATGCTTCCCGGCCGTAACTTCCCATCACAAGGTAGTGACTCCCCGATTAACAACCGCAGAGTTGTAACATGGCCAGAAGGCGATGTATTTGAACGCTTTGGCGGTGCCAACTTAGTCGAAGCTCTTGTGCCTCCCGGTAGCCGTATTGTACAGAATGTTACATTTGATACTGCTGTTGCATTGCCTCCTGTGCATGACTGGGATCCAGCAATACAAGAACTTTACTCCGTCTTGTATGACCTCCTCGAGCTAAGACTGGCTGACGCAGTACTTGCCAGGTCACAGGCAGAATTTGAGCAAATCAGAGATGCTGCTATTGCCGAGTTTATCGCACTTGGTTCCGACGATTTCTTTGAATATGTTGTAAACTTAGTCAATGAGACAAGAGCAAGAATTGAATCATAGTCTTTAAAGCTTTACAATTCGATATGGGGGGTGGCGTTATGCCTCCCCCCGATTCTTAGGGGGGGTACTCACACCCCCTTTAATGTAGGTATAAGGACATGAAATGTAAAGGGGGCACCCCTGTGTTAAAACGGAAAGAAGGATGGCGGCTACCCCGCTTTTTTTCACTGTATGTAATGAGCGGTATCTGCTTTATCGCAATTATTTTATTTAATTATGTCCCCCTTGCCGGATGGAGCATCGCATTTTTCCGGTATAGACCGGGGCTTTCTTTTGCCCAAATGGAGTTTGTGGGCTTCTTCTACTTTCTTCAAGTATTTCGGCTGCCGACTGTGTGGAACGCTCTTAGGAACACCTTGGTAATGGCCGGGCTTGGCCTTGCTACATCCTGGCTGCCCATGGTATTTGCAATTTTACTTAACGAAATCCGCAGTACCAAGTACAAGAGATTTATTCAGACCACAACAACTCTGCCCAATTTTATCAGTTGGGTTTTAGTATATGCGATATTCTTTGCCATGTTTGCATCAAGGGATGGCATGGTCAACAATGTGCTCAGGTCATTGGGCTTACCCATTGTTAACCCTTTGGCCAATCGCGGCCCAGGGCAGTGGGTTTTCCAGTGGTTTGTTGGCACATGGAAAGGCCTTGGCTGGAGTATGATTATTTACCTTGCGTCCATAGCCGGGATAGACCAGGAACAGTATGAAGCCGCATCTATTGACGGCGCAGGCCGCTTTGCAAAAATGCGGTATATTACATTGCCGAATTTGGCGATAACATACTTTACATTGCTGATAATCAGTATCGGTTGGATACTGGCAAGTGGATTTGATCAGTATTTCATGTTTTCCAATCCCATGACCAGGGAAAGGCTTATGGTGCTTGATTTATTTATCTACGAGCAGGGAATTGTGCGGCATAATTTTGCCTTTGCAACCGCGGTTGGCATGATAAGGACGGTTATCGGCCTTACACTACTGACGGGCGCAAATCTTTTCTCAAAGAAAATCAGAGGAACATCCATATTCTAAAAACATGAGTGGGGACTTCCCCGCCTGCGGCGGGGGAAGTCCCACATTCTATTCCATTATTGGGGAGATTTGTATGACTCAAATTAGAACCAAGGGAGATAGGGCATTCTCAATCACAGCAGGTTTGTTTTTCTTCCTATTTATGTTGATATGCACGATTCCATTTTACTATTTGGTTATCGTTTCTATAAGCGATGCGGCGGAGGTCCAAAGGGGTAATGTGGTCTGGAGGCCCGTTGGCTTTACTTTGGATTATTACCGGCAGATTTTAACGCGACCCGGTATTGCCAATGCGTTTTTCATCTCTACTGCCCGGACTGTTGTGGGTACGCTTTTCACCGTATTCTTTAGTGCCATGTTTGCCTACACCATGACCCAATACAAGATGAAATTCCGCAAATTCATGTATCGAATGACCGTCGGTACTATGTATGTAAGTGCAGGGCTTATCCCGTGGTTCCTTGTAATGCGGGCATATAACCTAAACAACAGTTTTTGGTTATATGTATTACCCGGTGCCATCTCTGCCTGGAATGTTATATTAATAAAGACATACATGGAATCCATACCTCCATCAATGGAGGAGTCGGCACTGATTGACGGCGCGGGGTATTTCAAGATTTTTTACCGGATAATGATGCCCTTAAGCATACCTATTTTGGCAACGGTTGCTATATTTTCTGCAGTAGGGCAGTGGAACTCTTGGCAGGATAACTTTTTCCTGGTAAGCGACCCTGCCCTTAAGACCATCCAGTTATTCCTGATGGAAATACTCCTTGAGGCAGAGGCTCTTGCCGTTATGATGCGGACCGGACTTGGTACTGCCGAGTTTGCCAGGGCGAGGGTTATGACTTCATTTACTGTACAAGTAACAATGGCTGTAATTGTTGTTATACCGATAATGATGGTTTATCCCTTTATGCAGAGGTATTTCGTCAAGGGTATTATGATTGGTGCCGTAAAGGGCTAGAAAATAAAAAAAGGGCTGTCACATTAGGGCATATTAAAAAGTCCGTCATCCCGGGCTTGACCCGGGATTCTCTCAGCCTTTCGACAATGGTTATGGAATCCCGGATTAAATCCGGGATGACGAGCCTTGATATTACAGTATTCTTAGCGTGACAGCCCCCTTAATTTTGTCATTTCTGGTAAAGCCGCTCAGACGGCACCCCACAGGAGGATACTATGAGTGCAATACGACATTGGAATAACCATATACGGCAGCAAAACAAAGACGACGGCTGCAAGCATCCACTAGGTAACGGAGAAATGCTTGTATACGAAGAAGGGCCGGAAATAGTTCATATTTTCGGCCCTCCTTATACATCCCCCAGCATGATTGGCGTGACCATCGAAGATGAGCGTGAAATAATATGCGAATCTAAGCGCGAGCCTAAAACTGCTATATGGCATCATACCTTTTTTACCAGGCAGGATATGCTGGGGGAGATGTGGGATTATGTCCTTCCTGACTCCAATATTTTTGTACGGGATATAGATTCCCATGGGGAAACCAAACTCCAGATAGGCCTTGGGTATCATACTCAGGCATATTTTATGCCTAAGTATAAAACCATTGGCAGCCGGGATGCTGCGCTATTTAAGACATATAAATCTACCCGCTTTGGCGACGGCTATTCCTCTGACCGGGAGATTTGTATGCTGGTTGTAGCTGAGGGAGCAGCTAAGCTTGAATATTTGGATAATGGGTTCGCTATTAATATTTCCAAGGGTACCGGGCGGATATTAATCGGAAGCCATTATGAGTATGGTGAAACGGTAAAGGCGATTAATAATGCACTGTCCACCTCAAAGGATGAGCTTACTTCCCATACAAGGGATTACTGGTACACATATAAAAACAAAGGCCGGGATTTCGAATCCCTTATCCCCGCAAGCCATCCCTTACGGGGTAAAATCCTGGAGACAATCGACAGCGTTGCGGTACTTATAAAAGCCCAGCAATCCACCTGCGGCGGAGTTATGGCCGGACATCATTATCCAATGGCCTATGTCCGAGACATGACTGGTGTGCTACGTGGGTTACTGGCCTTAGGGCATAAGGACGAAGCCAAGGCTATTTTGGAATTCTGGTTCCATAAATGGCAGGTATATGGGGATATTCTTAATGCCGAGGGCATGGGGAATTACGGGTCAAGGCTGTTTTCCGGCAATGATGAGGCGGAAATACCCGCATATATAATTTTTAGCTGCTTTTTCTATTATAAGAAAACCGGCGACGCTGAGCTCATTAAGCGGATGCTTCCCATGCTGGAATTTGCCTTTGAAATACAGCTTAGCCATCTGGCTGGAGGCATGATTGAGTTTAGTGGGGATGAGACTTATATCGCCGGGAATACCTTCCCCCGGTTTTGTATGTATCAAGGCTCGGCAGAGGCTACTCTTCTCTTTATAGAAACCGGGCAGATGCTTGTGGATTATGGCAAAGAAACCGGCAATGAAAAGCTGATTGCCTACGAAAAAATTATTGGCGAAACCCGAAATCTGTATAAACATAACTTCGTCGAAAACGGACTATTCTACGCCAATAACCCCAAGCGTGAAGAACTCGCAGGCAAACCCGACTTCAGATATTTTGTGTGTGACGCGCACTTAAATATTGATGGGAAGTATGTTTTCACCTGGTGTGAGAAAAACGAATGGGGCTTTTATGTATGCCCGGATTGCAAGGACCGCGTAATGGAGCCATTTGCCGATGCAAAAAAGAGATTTTTATTGTCATCTGTAGCAATGGTGCCAATGCATATGGGCAGTGAAATGTTTACCAATGATGAAATCCGGCGTTTTATAGAGCCCGTTGTAGAGAAGTTTATGGCGACGGGGTATGTGCCTTCACATGTAGAGGGTACCCGGTCCCTGGGATATGATTATGGTTTCCTGCTCTTTAATTTGACCAAACTGGGTCACCCGGCAGCAAAGGATGTTCTTAATAAAATGATGTCAATCCTTGACCCAACCCTTGCTTGGGTTGAATACTACGATGGAGATACACCGTGGAATTGCCGGTCACGGCCTTGGGAAAGCGGGTTGAATATTGAGGCAATAATAAGTTATTTATGCAACACACCAGCTTAATTTGTATGATGTTGCCAAGCTGAGACCACCCCCGGTGCTTCGCACCTCCCCTCCCCGGAGGGGAATTAAATGCGAAGTGCATAATACTTCCCCTCCGGGGAGGGGAAAGACGCCGAAGGCGGCGAGGGGTGGTCCCAGCTTGGCGATGTGCTATAGCTGATTAGCCTATCATCCTACGCAAGCTAACACCCCCGACGCCTAACGATGACTCACCCTCCTTTGGAAGGGGCATAACAAAATACATGATATGGAGGCTAATATGATTAACGAAATCATCGAAATGTACAAAAAAATGTCCATAGGCCCATGCGCCATTGCTCTTGCAGGAGCTCACGCCAAAGGTGTATCCGATGAGCACTCGGACTTGGACTATTACTTGCTTGTGGATGAGGTGCTGCCCTACGAAGAGCTACAGGCCTTGCTGCTTACGGTAGCCGATAAAGATGCACCTTGGTATATCACTCCGGATTTTGACATGACTGTCTATGGAGGTGTTATCGACTTCCGCTACAAGGGCACCCCTGTTGAAACCACTGTTCATACGGTTGCCAGAGTAAAACAGCGCGTAGAGGAGTCCCTTGAGGGTAGGTTTGAGATTTTCCCGGAGATATGGACCATAGGTGGGTACTATACTTATGTCTATCTCAGCGAGTTGGATTTTATTAAGCCGATATGGGACCCTGATGGTGTGCTGGCGGCGTACAAGGAGCAAATCAAAGTGTACCCCGAGAAGCTTCGCAAGTCCATTATCGAGTGCTTCATGGACAGAGCAGGGATATGGCTGGATAATTTCCATTATGAGTCCGCCATAGCCCGTAAGGATTTTATTTATACCGGGCCAATTGTTATCCAAACGGTGCTGAATATGGCCCAGGTAATTTTTGCTATAAATAAGGTGTATTTTACCGGGGATAAAAAAATTGGAGCCGCACTGGAGAAGTTACCCTACTGCCCGGCCTTACTACTGGAAAACCTGGAGTCCCTGTTCTCTGCACCCGCCGATGTAGAGATTTTACAAAAACAACGCCTTATCTTGCGTCAGGTAAGGGATGAATTGCAAAGGAAAATTGTGAGCCAATGACCCGGAGGGAACGCTTCATAGCCGTATGCCGAGGCGAAAAGCCGGATTATGTACCGATAATCGGCTTCCCATGGGCACCGGGCATGGCAGGAGGGTGTCAGCGGTCGGCCTATTATAATCTTTTGGCCACAGGTATGCCCGATATAGGCGGCTGCTGGGACCCGGCGGCTATGGATAAATTCAATTTAAAGGGCTGGCAGGATTATTGGGGGACGGAAGGGCCCTTATCCATTGACTTCTATCCGGCAAAAAAATACAGCCCGGGGATAACCGGCACCAAGACCATCAAAGACGGCTTTGAATATATCGAATTTAATACCGGAGCACTGACCAAGCAAGTGGTAGACAATGACATCACCTACAGTATGCCTGAGCATATTATCTATGATGTCCGGGACCGGGACAGCTTTGAATATTACAAATACCTATGCACCCCTTCGGATCCTTGGACAGACGAGGAACTGGACGAGGCTTGCAAAAAATACGATAACAGAACCCAGCCCCTATGGATTACCTGCGGTGCCACTTGGGGACAAATGCGCAATCTAATGGGACCGTATCTGGCCAGCACCATTTTATATGACGACCCGGAGCTGGTAATGGACTATATGGATTGGATACGGCACCAAAACAGGACATTTCTGTTTCCGTTAATTAAACGATTAAAGCCGGAGGTCGTAGCTGTAAGCGAAGATTTTTGCTACAACCATGGTATGTTTATTTCCGGCGAGCATTTTAATAAGTTTTGCGCCAAGACATACGCGGAAATCGGCGATGTGGT
Organism: Defluviitaleaceae bacterium; assembly: GCA_009781725.1. GTDB lineage: Bacteria > Bacillota > Clostridia > Lachnospirales > WQUN01 > WRAN01. Next base: position 32,840 of record WQVF01000013.1, on the reverse strand, counting down.
AAAGGCCAACGATATTCCCATGTTTCTGCTGGATTGCGACGGTTTTGTGGAACCGGCTCTACCCCTTTTGATCCCCCATGGGCTTAACGCTGTATTCCCTTGGGAAGTAAAGTCTGGTAACGATTTATATCGAGTAAGAGAGCGATACCCAGAGCTTATTATGCTGGGGGGCATAGAAAAGGAATGCGTCAACGCCGGCAACGAAGGGACAATAAAGTCCCTGGTGCTTGAAAAAAGGGATTTAATAAAAAAAGGCCGGTACTTCCCCAATGGCGACCACGGCATCCAGCCTGATGTCACATTTGAAGGGATGCGCCGGTTTATGACATGGCTTCATGAAATAACGGAAAACCCGGAAGGAACCTTTCCACGGTTATATGACTAACACAAATACGAATATCCCCCTTCCGTCATTCCGGGCTTGACCCGGAATCCCCACTGCGTAGGCAAAGGTCGGGGGATCCCGGGTCGAGCCCGGGATGACGTGGAGGTTTACAGGAGTGCTGACATGATTAAAGAGATAAAGGTAGGCATAATCGGCCTTTTCAGGGGTATGTCCTTTGTGGGCAACGCCAAGCACACCGGTATGAAGCTGGTAGCCCTTTGCGATAGCTGGGAAGAGCGGCTTCATACAGATGAAATAAGCTCAGATGTAGCCCGGTATTCGGATTATGGCGAATTCCTGAATCACGACATGGACGCGGTCATTTTGGCCAACTATTTCCACGAGCACGCTCCTTTTGCCATTAAGGCACTGAAAAAAGGCAAACATGTAATGAGCGAATGCAACTCCAATTTCACAATCGCCGAAGGAATAGAGCTCTGCGAGGCCGTAGAAGACACCGGGCTTATTTATATGCTGGCGGAAAACTACCCATATACCAAGGTGAACCAAGAGCTCAAAAAGCTATACTTATCCGGGGAACTAGGCAAGGCCGTTTATGCCGAAGGAGAGTATAATCACCCCATGTCAGAAGAGGAGTATGCGCCATATATCCCCTCCCCCGACCATTGGCGCGCTTGGCTGCCACGGGGGTATTACTGTACTCATGCATTGGCGCCTCTTATGTTCATCACGGATTTGATGCCAAAAATCGTGACCGGCTTTGCCGCAGGTGAGACAGGTGGCGGCTGGGCCGGGATGGTCCAAATGGAAGAAGGGGCGGTATTTCGACTAATCGGCGGCGGAATGCCAGGGCATTCATGTTTCTATCGGATACATGGCACCAAGGGTGCCGCCGAAAGTGTCCATGGGCCGGGGTATTTTGGTCCGGAGCAAGTGCGGGTATGGCATGAGCATTGGAATAATCCCTTTGATTCACCATTGGAACGAGCATATGTACCGGATTTTCCTACCGATGTGGCAATGCCCGCAGATGCAGGCCATGGGGGTGGAGATTTTTGGGTGGATTACCATTTTGCCCAGGCTATCCGCACGGGCACCCAGCCATTTTTAGATGTGTATCGTGGGGTGGCAATGTCCACCGTTGGGATTTTATTAGACCGAAGCATCAAGTCAGGAGGCATGCCCCAGGAAATGCCGGACTTTCGAGATAAAACAGCTCGCGAGAAGTTTCGAAGCGATAATAAACCAATTTGGCCATAGGAGAGTGATATCATGAAATATAATCACCCAACAGACATACCCATGAGCAAAGCCCTTTCCTTCGAATGGATTGGTGAGCTAATCTACACTGCAAGCTCCAACGTCCACGGGGACACCTACCCCGTCACATGGGCCGATGACGACGAGCTTTACACAGGAGTCGGCGACCCATGCTGGAGAGTCATAAACGATAAAAACGAAAACTGGGAATCCGCAGCCCCGATGTCAGCGGAGCATTATCCGGCTATGTCCGGCGCGGCTTTCGAAAAAATCATAGGCAAGCCCGAGACATTCGAAGTATATAGAGTCAACGATATGCCGGAGTACACAGGTTTTGCCGGCAATGGCGCAAAGCCCTGCGGTATGGTTTGCGTGGATGGGGTAATTTACTATGCCATTCACAATTTACTGGGAATAAAAATACCCCCAAACCGTCCAAAATCCCAGCATGGCTCCGATGCCACGATTATATATACAAAGGATTACGGCAAGACCTGGCTACCTGACCACAGCAAGTTATTCAAGGATTTTGACAATGAAACCCACAAAGTAACATACCATGAATGGACAACCCAGTGGCTGACGACAGAGCAGGAGCGGGAGAGCTTCAATGGCTGGCAGCCTATGTTCCCAGGGTCAACATTCGGCGGCCCTTCCTTTGTGCAATTTGGAAAAAATAACGAAGATGCAGTCGATGGATATGTATATGCCGTTTCCGGCGACCAATGGGATAATGGCAGATTTCTACGCCTTGGCAGGGTTCCCAAGGATAAAATTATGGATAGGGATGCATGGGAATTTTTCACCCATGATAGCTGGCAAAAAGATATAAATCAGTCCAGCCCAATCCTGGATATAGATGGCCATATTGGACTGCCGGAGATGGTGTACATCAAGTCTCTTAAAAAATATATTTTACTGACCTGGGCACTGCACAAGGATTTCGATGCCTCAGCAGGCAGTGAGCTGACCATTCTGGAAGGGGATAACCCATGGGGGCCTTTTTCCTTGGCGCATTATGACTGGATGTGGTACACCCGTGATAATTGCCCGTATACCCCACGAATACCACTTAAGTGGTTCAACCAGCAGTCCCTCGAGGGCTATATCTTGCAATCCGGCAAATGGGCCTCGCCATACTATATTCCTCAGATAAGAAAATTTGCGTTTCGTACCTTAGCATAATAACACCATGGAAGTGGTTCACAGTATCATGCCCCCTTCCGGAGGAAGGGGGCTTATCAAAATATCCCATGGAGGGCTTTATGTATTTATACAATAATCTCAAGTACGGAATAGCAATCCACTACCTTTTCGGCGGGGTAAGCCCAGAGGATACCGACGGTATTATCCCGGAAGGGGGATTTGGTGCCAGATATCCCGACGGCACTATGTGCCAAAGCGTGGACGAGGTTATAGATAATTTCAATGTAGAGCAGTTCGCGGCAGACTGCGCCGCCTTTGGCGTGGAGTATGTATCCTTTACATCCCATCATGCCGGTTGGATACCCATCTACAAAAGTAATGTTTACAAAAATAGCATCCGCCCATCAAAGACCAACCCAAGAAATATTGTCTCAACGGAGAAGGACTTAATCAAAGAGCTCTCCATTGCCCTAGGCAAACACGGCATAAAACTACTGTTATACACCCATCCCCAACTCCTCCACGGTATATCCGCTGAAGACCAAGCCGCCTTCAAAAGAGGAACCGAGACACATGGAGCCGGGACATTCTACGCTGATAATTATGGCGGAACCTATGACTATGAGCTGCTTAAAAATTATATTTTGTCTATGTATAGGGAACTTATTTCAAATTACCATGAGTATATCATCGGCATAATCGTAGACGACCCACTGGCGGACACAGCGGAAAACACCGCACACAACATACCACTTGATGAAATACGAGAAATTGTAAAATCCATTGACCCGTCACTTATAATGATTATGAATTACCGATTCAGCACCTATTCCTGTGATAACGGCATAATCGAAGATGTTATCTCATGGCATAGCCCAGGCTCCGAAAACAGCAATCCAAAGGACGCCGACTGGTGGCTGGCTTCGGATTATCCCGGATGGTCCCGGCTTAGCGAAGGGGATTGCCTTACCTATGGTTTCAGTTGGGTTGCGAGAATCACCCAAGAAACCGAAGCGGCGAAATATCTCCCAAAGGCAGAGGATTTGTACCGCTATACGGTTTTACAAGCTGGTACCAACACTCGCGGCGGCGGTATGGCTTGGGCCTTTGGAAACTTTGCGGGACTTGAATGCAGCATATGGGAGCCCGGCGTATATGAATTAATGACCAAGGTATACAGCTATATCCACCCCATCGAAAAATCCATAAAAGGCACAGTCCCAAGCAAATCATATCCCACCGATTTGAGTCTAAGATACGATAATCCAGAGTATAAGTCGTGGGACAATATCGACGCATGTGGAATCAACATAAAAATCCTCAAAGAAAAGGGCATCTATGGCGTCGCTACTGAGTCTATTGATGGCGGAGTTACTTATATGCATGTGCTCAACCCTAGTGTATCGGCCATTGACGGCAATACCCTTGTACTAAGCCTCCCGGCTGACGGGAAGCTATTTTCAAGGGCACGGCTTTTGATTGATGGTATGTCACTGTTATTGGCACAGGATGATGCAGGCATAAAAATATCACTACCGAAAGGCACTCAGTGGGATAATCTCAACACTGTAATTGAGTTGTCGTAATAAAATAGCGGAATTATTCACTATAGTAAAAAAACCGTCATCCCGGCCTTGATCCGGGATCCCATTAGCCTTTCGTAAAAAGACGGGGAATCCCGGGTCAAGCCCAGGATGACGGGCTTAAACACTATGTCTCTTGCTCATAATCCGACTTGCAAGGCATAAGCACTACGCAGTCGTTTTGAGTATAAATTGCGAGTGTTGTACCTTCACCCCAGCCTTTGGCCTGCCTTACTTCCGTTGGCACAACAATCCGTCCCAGTTCGTCAATTTTCTTCTCTGCTACAAATTCCATTTATGTTCCTCCTATCCACCCATTACGGGCATTTTCCGTCACCAACCGAGCATGAGAGCTCTTCGAGGCAGGGCGGCTTCGCCGCCCCTGCGCACTCCTTCTTTCGTATTATCACCCATTACGAGCATAAATCGGTGGGTTTACTTCCGTGGAAGGGAAAAGACGCGGTCAGCGGCGAGGGGTTGTGTACGCAAGCCGCAAATATCGGTTTTTAGTCATCGCGCTACGCAAGCTGGCAACCCCCCGCCACTTGCGCGGCTCCCCCTTCCGAAGGAAGGGGGCTGACTTTGGGAGCTGTTTTCGTATCATTTTATAGTAAAAGGCCAGCGGAATATCTGCGGAAATAAAAAACGCGTAGGGAAATGGACTAATCCATCTCACCTACGCGTATAAATTCAAGCGTAGTACACAGAAACTCGCCGCTTTGCCGCTTTATCCATGCATAACAAAATCCCACCTTATCTCTGCGGCGGGTTAGGGGTGTCCCGCCTTGAAGGTGTTGGTGAAATGTTGTAAACTAGGGCTGCCGCGGTGGCAGGGTAACCTGTGCTTTTGGATGGTTCTGCATCCCTAAGCTCGTGGAAGTGTTTCCAGGCACGACCACGGCTCCGTGGTTATTTTATTGCTAATATTACCGCTGGCTTTTTTGTTGCCACACCATGGTACCAAATTTTACATTTTTCTTCAACATGTTTTAGTGGGTTTTTCATATGGTAATTATTGGGTTTCACATGAGCCTGTGGAGGTATATACATGATCAAATGGAGCAAACGAGTCCCCCAGGCATTAATCGCCAAACTCTATAACCAAAGCGTATCCGGTATTGCCGATGACGAGCTGGCGGATGAGGTAGGCTGTGCGCTATTTGCCCGCTGCGAAAGTATAATATCGGCAACATACGGCTTTGAAGAAAAGCGCATGATATGCCTATACTGCGGCAAGGATATCCCCCTTGTAGACCAGTGCTTTACCTGCCCCTGCGGTTTTTCCGCTACATGGGAAACATTCCGCAAATCCTATAAGGGCAAGCAGCTCCACGCCTCCAATGCTTTGCCCGTGTTCCTTGCTTTTCACAAAAACTTCCCCAAAGCTAAAACATATAGTGAAAAATTAATATGCATAGATATCCTGATTCATTCTTTTCATGTAAAAATGTCATATTACAGAGACCTGGAAGACACAGACCCGGCCAACGAGAATGTAGCCCTTAACCGGCCTACGGCGGCCAACCTAATCGAAGGCTCTCTAAAGGAAGTTATACTATTTTTGGACGACCTATCGGCCATAGAAGAATATTCCCATGGAAAACGCCATTGGCGTAGCATAATAGAGCGGGCCAATGGTGGTGAGGTGTTGGCGAAACGAGTGGTTTAAGCCCTCTTCTTTAATACGAAATAAGGAGTGGGTGGGGGTTGTTGTCAGGTATATGAAGGGACTTGGATTTGTGCCACGAGGCATTGTCCATTACTAACAAGATATAGCGAATTAAATGAGAAACAGTCCAGACCAAGCTGAAAATCGCGAACGCTTCTACGCGTTTTCGGCGACAGACTGGACTGATTTCGAATTAATTCGCTATACTATTCCCGTTTTGCCATTTTGGCGGAAACCGCTTATCCTCCAATAAACACATCACTATTGCACTGCTGCATATACTAACCATCAGGAGTGATAATATGATTCATAAAAATATATCTGACCTAATAGGCAATACCCCCCTCGTGGAGCTCTCTCGCTTCGCCCATAGCCGAAATATGCCAGCGAAGTTTTTCGGCAAGCTGGAAAAAGCCAACCCTGCCGGTAGTGTCAAAGACAGGCTGGCTCTTTCTATTATTAATGATGCCGAGGCTCGGGGGCTTCTATCTCCTTCGTCCGTAATAATCGAAGCAACCAGCGGTAATACGGGTATCGGCCTCGCGGCAATTGCCGCATCCAGGGGGTATAGGATTATCCTTACAATGCCGGAGACCATGAGTCTGGAGAGACGCAATCTGCTCAAGGCATACGGAGTGGAGTTAATTCTGACTCCAGGACAAGAGGGGATGGCCGGAGCGGTTGCCTCTGCGGAAGAACTGGCCGCTTCTACTCCCAATGCCTTTCTTACCAGGCAGTTTGCCAACCCTGCCGGTCCTGCTATTCATTTTTCAACCACGGGGCCAGAGATATGGACGGCGACAGGTGGAGAAATTGATATCTTTATCGCGGGGGTGGGCACCGGTGGTACCATTACCGGGGCCGGTAGATTTTTACGGTCAAAAAAGCCCAAGCTTCATATAATAGCTGTAGAGCCGACAAGCTCTCCCGTGCTCTCTGGCGGAAAGCCCAGGCCTCACAAAATACAGGGTATCGGTGCCGGGTTTATTCCTGAAGTATTGGATACGGAAATCTACGACGAAATTATCACAGTGGCTGACGAGGATGCCCTTCGCACCGCACGAGCACTGGCACATACAGAAGGGTTGCTGGTAGGTATATCCTCCGGAGCGGCGGTCTCTGCGGCGGAGATAGCGGCACAATCTTTCCCAGGGAAAAATATTGTGATAATCCTGCCGGATACCGGGGAGAGATACTTGTCAATGAACGAATAAGGCGATGACAACATGAAAATTAAATCCACAGTAAATGCAATAAAGCAAAATGACCCTGCCATCCGTAGCACATCCGAGGCATGGCTGTATCCCGGATTATGGGCCGTGATTTACCATAAATTTGCCGGTTGGCTGTACCGTAGGGGCCGTTTTTTTTTAGCGCGCTTGGTTTCCCAATGGGCCAGGAGGCGCACGGGAATAGAAATACACCCTGGAGCTACCATCGGACGGGGTTTATTTATAGACCATGGAGCAGGGGTTGTAATCGGAGAGACCTGTGTAATCGGCGATAATGTGCTTATTTACCATGGTGTGACCTTAGGAGGTACGGGAAAGACTTCCGGCAAACGCCATCCTACCGTAGGTGAGGGTGCCATAATCGGAGCCGGCGCAATCGTTCTTGGGGACATAAAAATAGGGGCTGGTACAAAGATAGGTGCCGGTGCTCTGGTGATTAAAGATGTACCTGATGGCAGCACTGTCGTAGGAGAGCCAAGTCGAAATACACAATTCGAGACATCCATGCGCAGCGAAATAGCCGCTCTCAAAGAACAAATGGAGTATATGAAATCCTGTTCTTAGACATCTCAACCGAACGTGTAATTCATTCTCGATTATCCCTCATGTGCAACTATTTTACCTTTCTTTTCTTTGCGAGGGATTGCTTGCCCCTTTTTCTAAGCGAGTCTATAATCAAAATAATCGGCTCTAAAAACGCCGTCAAACAAAAGACAGAAAAAACACAAAAGGGGAGAAGTGCTGTGAAATACATTATTAAGCGGGATAAAAGGCAGGTGCCTTTTGACGAAAGCAAGATTACAGCCTGTATAGACAAGGCTTTTGAGGCCGCCCAAAGTGACGAAAGAGATAATCGCAGTCTGATGATGTCACTTACTTTGGATGTACTAAAAAAGCTGGAAGCCGAATACAACGGCCACCCATTCACAGTGGAAAATGTCCAGGATTTAGTAGAAACAGTACTTATAGAAAAAGGATTTGCCAAGGAAGCAAAATCATATATCCTGTATCGCCAACGGCGAACGGATATCCGTGAAGCCAGAAGCGAACTTATGGATGCTGTAGCGGAAATTGTAAAAGAAACCACACGGGACAACGCCAATGTGGGCAACTCTCCATCCGCCAAAGTTTTACAAATATCCGAAGCCGCAAGCAAGAGCTACTATCTCAAACGTATGTTGCCACCAGAGGAAGCCCAGAAACATCTGGACGGGGATATTTATATCCAAGACCTTGGCTGGTATGGCAAGACTCTGACCTGCTTGCAAATCCCCTTAGCCCGTTTGCTTAGGGACGGGTTCAACAGTGGTCACGGGACTATCAAAACGCCTAAGAGCATCCGTTCGGCGGCGGCTCTTTCGGCGATTATTCTCCAGAGTAACCAAAATGATATGCATGGTGGGCAAAGCTATGCATATTTTGACCGGGACCTTTCTGTTTATGTAGAGATAGAACGGGCTCGTCAAGATAAAATTCTCAGGGGTAATCTTGAGGAGCTTGGCTTGACCGCATCCGAGGAAGAAATATCCTCCCTTGTAAACAAACACACATATAACGAGACCTTCCAGGCCATGGAAGCCTTCATATATAACCTGAACACCATGAGCTCCAGAGCAGGAGCACAGGTGCCTTTTTCCAGTATAAATTTGGGTACAGATACCAGCCCCGGAGGCCGCATGATTACAGAGACCTTTTTAAAGGCCTATGAGCGTGGGCTTGGCAAGGGAGAAAGCCCCATTTTTCCAAATCTTTGTTTCAAGCTCAAGGATGGAGTTAACTTCGAGCCGGAGGACCCCAACTACGATTTGTTCCAGCTAGCCATGCAGGTTGCGTGTAAGCGGCTATTCCCGTCGTTCTCTTTCCTGGATGCTAGTTTTAATAATGTCTATGGTGAAGAAGAAGTGGGCTATATGGGCTGCCGCACCAGGGTTATTGCCAATGTTAATGGGCCACAAGAAACCGACGGACGTGGAAATTTAAGTTTCACTTCTATTAATCTGCCTCGCCTGGGCATTCGTGCAGGGAGGGATATGGCCCATTTTTGGAAATACTTAGACGAAACCATGGACTTTGCTGTCAAGCAGCTAATGACCCGTTACAATATACAGAAAAACCTCAAGGGCAAGGATTTCCCCTTCCTAATGGGCCAGCATTTGTATATGAACAGCGAAGATATCGGCCCCAATGATAAAATCGAAAAAGCCATAAAACACGGCACCCTTACCATCGGCTTTATCGGCCTTGCGGAATGTCTTGTGGCCCTAACCGGAACCCACCATGGGCAAAGCCAGGCCAGCCAAGCCCTTGGGGTATCCATAGTCAGCCATATGCGCCGCCGCTGCGATGAGGCAAGCAAAAAGCATAGTCTTAACTTTTCTCTCCTGGCAACCCCGGCGGAGCAGCTAAGCGGCAAGTTTACCAAGCTGGATGTGGAACGCTTTGGTGTACTTCCTGGTGTCACAGACAAGGCATGGTACACCAACTCATTCCATGTTCCCGTGGAATTTGAAGTAACTGCTCTGGACAAAATCGCCCTAGAGGGCCCCTATCATAAGTATTGCAATGCCGGGCATATTTCATATATAGAATTGGAATCCGCTCCAGGGAATAATATCGAAGCTTATGAACGGATTATCCGGGCAATGGCTGAAGCGGACATGGGATACGGGGCTGTAAACTTCCCTGTGGATATATGCAAAAAATGCGGCACCAGCGGCTTGCTCAACGAAGAATTCTGCACCAAGTGCGGCAGCACTGAGATTAGCCGGGTGCGTAGGATAACAGGATACCTATCAACCTTGGATAGATTTAATGATTACAAACTGGCGGAGATAAAAAACAGGCATAAGCACGATGAATAGTTTGCGGATATACGGCTTCACCAATGAAAGCGTCGTAGACGGTCCCGGAATCCGGGTTGTGGTCTTTGTTCAGGGCTGCGACAATGCCTGTGAGCATTGCCATAATCCCGATAGTTGGGATATGTCCGGCGGAGAAGAATATGGCGTCAAGGATATTATCAAAAAAATAAAAAAAGCATCGGGCCACACAAGGAATAATATGCTACCTCTTGCTTCTAATGGATATAAAAAGGCTCCCGAAAGGAAGGTCACAGGTGTGACCTTCTCAGGTGGCGAGCCTTTTTTGCAGGCAACTGAGCTGGCGCAGGTGGCTGAGGCGGTTAAAAAATTGGGATTGGATATCACAACCTATACCGGCAATACCTATGAAAAACTCAGTCCTAGCTCCGATGAAGGGGTGCAAGCTCTGCTAAGCCTCACGGATTACTTGATAGACGGCCGATATATCCATGAAAAAAGAGATATAAGTCTAAAATTCCGCGGTTCAAGCAATCAGCGTATCATTGATATGAATAAAACCCGGGCCGCCAGGGAGATTGTGCTGTTTAGTGAATAAGGAGGCTACCATGACCCCAGAAAATCTACTATCACGTTTGCAATATCCCACCGGGAAAGTAAACGCCATCTTAGACACCGACACCTACAACGAAATAGATGACCAGTATGCCTTGGCTTACTTCCTCAAATCCTCGGAAAAAATCAACCCATTGGCGGTATATGCCGCCCCTTTCAGCAAGCCCGAGTTCCCAACTCCTGCTTTAGGCATGGAGAGAAGCTATGAAGAAATTCTCAACATAATGAACCTTTGTAACCGGCCTGATGTCACAGCATATCGGGGGAGTATAAATTACCTCCCTGACGAGAAAACCCCGGTTGACTCCCCTGCTGCCAGGGACTTGATTACACGCGCTATGTCTTCGAGGGAACCGCTGTATGTATTGGCAATTGGGGCAATAACCAATGTAGCATCGGCTATTTTGCTGGAGCCTGAAATCATCAACAAAATCGTAGTGGTATGGTTGGGTGGCCATGCGCACTATTGGCCCCCATGGGGTGAGTATAATATGGCACAGGATGTGGCGGCAGGGCGTGTGATTTTTGGCTGTGGAGTGCCCTTGGTGCAATTGCCCTGCATGGGTGTGGTTTCCCATCTTTCCACCACGGAGCCGGAACTTAAGCATCATCTTAAGGGGACATCTCCACTAGGGGATTATTTATACGATATCACCTGTAGGGAGGCTATTAAGGATGGCGGGAATTTGGCTTGGAGCCGGGTTATATGGGATATCTCCGTTGTGGCATGGCTACTGGGTGACATGGTGTTGGATACCCTGACACCGGCACCTATCCCTTCATATGACCAAGGGTATATTCACCACCCAGACCGACATCTGATGAAGGTCGCCTATCATGTAAACAGAGATAGGATTTTTCTTGATTTATACACAAAGCTTAAGTAAATAAGCGAACTATAGCGATTTCAATCCCGCACTTTGGATTGAAATTGCTATAATATATGAAGCTGTTATAAGAGCGTCCCTCACTCTGGGAAGCTCTTATTTTTTTGTTGACAAAACCGCCAATATTGTATATACTATACATATACAGTAAAGCGAGGTGTTTGAACTGGCGATTATTGTTTCATTACAGAGTGAGATTCCCGCCTATGAACAAATCAAGGCGCAAATCAAAGGGCAAATTCTATCGGGGGAACTGCCGGCTGACGAGCCGCTGACTTCTATGCGCCAGCTCGCCCGGGATTTACGAGTAAGTGTTATCACGACAACCCGTGCATATGGCGACCTTGAAGCAGAAGGGTTGATTTATACCGTTCAAGGGCGCGGGTGTTTCGTCAAAGGCAACACAGAGCTGGTTCGCGAGCAGTATCTGCGCTCTATTGACGATTCCCTAAAAACAGCTGTAGAAAAAGGCAAGGCGACGGGTCTAACCTTGCCAGAGTTACAAAATAAACTGGAGGAAAAATTTAATGAGCAATGCGATTGAAATAAATAATTTATGTAAAGAATATCCTGGCTTCGCCCTTAAAAACGTAAGTTTCAGCGTCCCCAGGGGCTTATGCTGCGGGTTTGTCGGGCCTAATGGGGCAGGGAAAACCACAACTCTCAAAGCGATGCTTGGTATGGTACACAAGAGCAGGGGCGAGATTCGATTGCTTGGCAAACCGGACGGTGATATTACAGCGAAAGAGGATATCGGGGTTATGTTTGACCAGCCATACTTTCAAGAGGACTGGACTCCTTTTGATATAGAGAAGGGCATAAAACCCTTTTACAGAGGATGGGATAGTGCTCAGTACCGCAGATATTTAACCCAGTTTGGCCTTGACCATAACAAGAAATTCAGTGCATTTTCCCGAGGTATGAAGATGAAGCTTTCTTTTGCGGTTCATCTCTCTCATGGGGCTAAGCTACTCCTGTTAGACGAGCCTACAAGCGGCCTTGATCCTCTGGCTCGAGACGAGGTGTTGGATATAATGCGGGAGCATCTTGTGAAGGAGGATCGGACAATTCTTTTTTCCACCCATATCACAAGCGATTTGGAGAGAATCGCCGATATGATTGTGTATATCTCAGATGGAGCCGTGTCTTTCAGCGGAGATAAAGATGTGCTTCTTTCTAAGCATTGCGTCGTTCGCGGCGGTAAATTGCCGGAAGTAAAACGGAAACACGCCATCGGATTGCGGGAGTATAAAGACGGTTATGAGTGCCTGATGGAAGTAGATAATATAGGAGGGCTGCCGCCTGACGCAATGACCGAACGCGCGACTATTAACGATGTGGTAGTTTATATGGAGAGGAGGTCACGATATGCTTAACATGATGCGCCTCGACTGGCTAGGCATGAGAACATACCGTAGCAGATTTGTCATTTCGGCGATTTCCTCTGTTGCATGGGGTATACTGTTTCATACCGGGTTAGTAATCCCATATTTGGTGTGGGGCATGTTTGATGCTTCTCTTTATTGCTTTGATGCTGAGGAAAAGGGAAAGCTCAACCAGCTCTATCTGACGCTACCCATTTCCCGGAAAACCCTTATCAGCGCAAGATATATACTGTCACTGATTTTACAGTTTATCGGAATCGTAGCTGGAGTCGTTTTTACAGTTGTCTCTTCCAGAATAATGTATGGCAGGGCGATAATCAATGAACATAATTTCATACCGACCCCTGAGTCACTGGCTTTAATTGTATGCGCCAGCTTATTGTTTTGCGCCGTATTGAGCCTGGTAATACATCCGATATTGCATAAGTTTGGTTATGCAAAGGCTAAGATTCTTGGTTATGCATTGCCGATGTATGGTTCGATAATTTTGATTGTAGTATTCATTTTAGTAGCAGCCCGTGTGGAGGCTGTTGGTGAATTTATGGATTCAGCTTTACAGTGGGCACTTGGAAATGCTGTATTGGCATCCGTTGCGATATTGGGCGTGACAGCACTGTTTTTTGTGGCTTCGTATGCGCTATCGTTAAGGACATACGCTAAGCGAGATTTCTAATGCTATTCAATATGTAGAAGGGCTGTCCTGTAAATGACAGGCATCAAGAACTCGCGGCACCAAAAAATTACATTTCTTTGGGTGACGCAGGCGTCATGATGTCTGTCACGTTAAGAAGCACTACCGAAGCCCGTCACCCCGGGCTTGACCCGGGGTCCCCATAGCCTTTCGATTAAGGACAGGGAATCCCGGCTCAAGGCCGGGATGACGAGCCTTGATATAACGGTGTTCCTAACGTGACAGCCCCTTTTCCTTAAATTTTACTACGCTCCCTCACCAATCAGTGCCTGCAATCTTTGATACTCCTGTACCACAGGGTCGGGCTTTGGTGCTTTTGGTGGTCTGCTACGTAAAGACTTACGATAAACCTTTATACCGGAAAATAAAATCCATGCTCCCCAAGCTGCCATTATCCCAAAAATAAAATGCCAGAAGGGGTTACGAGCATAGTGAGTGTTGGCGACTACCGTAATATTTGGGGAGATAGAGCCAGCGTTCATTATCACATCATTTGTTCGGGCTTCGAGCACTTCTATAAAATTGGTGTTGTTAAACTCCCATCTATTGACAACAGGCAACTCCCATTGCTGAAAATGATAGGGAAGCTCATTAAGCCAGTACATATCCGGCATCTGCACGTATCCGAATATCGTATGGGACTCTTCCACTGAAGCATTCCGGCCTTGGGGCTGAACAAAGTGCACAGAGCTTGCAGTTAAAACTACCGCCCATACAAGCACATAGGCAATTACATGCCTGACCAGGTTCTTCTTTTTGGCTACGTTTTCCTTGGCTAGGTATAGCAACAGGTCGTTTGATTCACCGGCTCCTGGGGTGATGGGTGGCGGTGCTACCGCGGTGCCGTTATTTTGATAATAATAATCTGACATTAGGTCATCCTCCTTCGGGATGGGGCAGGAATCATATGTCATGTTTAGTATTAGGCTTTCGCCGTCTACTGACCAGGTTGCCCGGCCGCTACGTATTAACTGCTTGGCCCGGCGGGGATATGTTTCTCCTACCCTTTCGTTATTTTCGTCGTATAAGACGATGAGTTTTTTCATGTTTGACTCCTTTGGCAAAGGTTTATGCGAATTAATTCAGAATCGGACTCGCCTTCATTTGATTCGCAACCGCTGTTTTTTATCATGGGTGCCTGCCCCTGGGCCTTTTGCCATTAACATTTACGATGCAATTTTGTGAAATGTCTGGAATCCAAAATTGTTAAAAACTTTCTTGAAAATACCCCGCCTTGACACAACCATCCGCTATGCTATACTCGCCTTCTATCCCACGCTCAGCTAGCGGTGGCTCCAACCCTTACTTAGCGTGTGGGGATAATAAAATATTCTAGGAGGATTACATGATTGACAAGAAAGAAATCATCTCAAAACATGGCCGTGCCGACAATGACACTGGCAGCCCTGAGGTACAGGTAGCTCTTCTGACCGCCCGTATCAACCATCTTACCGAACACTTAAGGACTCACAAAAAGGATTTCCACTCCCGCCGGGGCCTTCTCAAGCTGGTAGGTCAACGCAGAGGACTGCTGGATTATATCCGCAAGCAAGACATCGTAAAATACCGCGCCCTTATCGGCGAACTTGGACTAAGAAAGTAGGTCATACATGCAAAAGACATACTCCATGACTCTTGGCGGACGCACCCTTTCCTGCGAAATAGGCCGGGTGGCCGAGCTCGCAGGGGGCTCCGTTATGATGTCCTATGGCGACACCGTTGTGCTGGTCACAGCCACAACATCGGATAAACCCCGTGCGGGAATTGATTATTTTCCACTGAGCGTAGACTACGAAGAGCGGTTCTATGCCGTGGGCAAAATCCCAGGTTCCTGGTTTAGACGGGAAGGCCGCCCAACCGAGAAGGCCATCTTGGCCTCTCGCCTGATTGACAGACCCATTAGACCTCTTTTCCCAGATGACTATCGCAATGATGTAGCCGTTGTTGCCACGGTTCTCTCCATGGATCAAGACAACAGCCCGGAAATCACCGCGATGATTGGTTCCGCAATTGCCATTTGCATCTCCGATATCCCCTTCAACGGCCCAACTGCCGGGGTAAATATCGGCCTTGTAGACGGCAAGCTTGTGGTAAACCCCAACGCAGAAGAGCGTGAAACCAGCAAGCTTACCCTCACCGTTTCTTCAAATCGCGACCGTGTAATGATGCTGGAAGCAGGTGCAGATGAAGTACCTGAGG
Organism: Defluviitaleaceae bacterium; assembly: GCA_009781725.1. GTDB lineage: Bacteria > Bacillota > Clostridia > Lachnospirales > WQUN01 > WRAN01. Next base: position 17,008 of record WQVF01000013.1, on the reverse strand, counting down.
ACATCATGTTCGACGCTATACAACTTGCTCACGAGGAAAATAAAAAAATCATCGCTTGGATTGACTCAATTGTAACGGAAAACAACAAGCCTAGACGGGAATACACCAAGCATGAAATCCCCAAGGAATTGTACAATCAAATTGCCGAATATATCACCGACGCACGTATGGAAGCGGCTGTTTTCACAGATCAGAAGCAGGAAAGAGACGCCAATGTCTCCGCCCTCGCCGATGAGGCCCGTGAAGCTTTGGTGCCCAACTTCCCTGAGGAAGTGGCTGAAGAATACACCGCAATGTTCGGCCCGGCGATATATAAGCTGGAAAAGGAAACAGTCCGCAGGATGATTCTCAAGCAAGGGAAACGCCCCGACGGCAGGGGCAAGGAAGATATCCGTACCCTCGTATCCGAGGTGGATATACTTCCACGGACCCACGGTTCAGCAATCTTCGCCCGTGGTCAAACCCAGGTTATGACCGTAACAACTCTAGGTTCCAGCGGCGATACCCAACGTCTGGACGGTCTTGACTTAATGGAAGAAACAAAACGCTATATGCACCACTATAATTTCCCTAGTTACTCCGTAGGCGAAACCCGCCCATCCAGAGGCCCAGGCCGCAGAGAAATCGGCCATGGTGCCCTTGCGGAGAAGGCACTAATCCCGGTGCTACCTACCGAGGACGATTTCCCCTACTCTATCCGTCTTGTATCCGAGGTGCTTAGCTCCAACGGTTCCACTTCCCAGGCCAGTGTTTGCGGTTCGTCCCTAAGTCTAATGGCCGCCGGTGTACCCATCAAACGCCCTGTTGCAGGTATTTCCGTGGGCATGGTTACCGGTGAGACCGTGGAGGAATACGTGCTCCTTACAGATATTCAAGGTCTTGAAGACTTCTTTGGGGATATGGACTTTAAGGTAGCCGGGACTACCGAGGGTATTACAGCCATTCAGTTGGATATGAAGGTCGACGGGATATCCATGGATATAATCCGTGACTCACTATCCCAGTGTAAGCTGGGTCGGATGCATATCTTGGATACTTCTATGAATGTAGCTATTGCGGAACCCCGGGCGGAAATTTCCCCATACGCTCCCAAGATGGCAATACTTCGTATTAATGTAGATCAAATTGCTGAGGTTATCGGTTCCAGAGGCAAGGTTATCAAGCGTATCATTGAGGAATCTGGTGTTGAGAAAATCGACACAGAGGATGACGGCAGAATTTTCGTATCCGACCGTGATATCGAAAAAGTCAACCGTGCCGTAGAGATTATCAAGGCCATCGTAAATCCACCGGAAGTCGGCGCAATCTATACAGGCAAAGTCACCAGACTTATGACCTTTGGCTGCTTTGTAGAAATCGCACCGGAAAAAGAAGGCCTGGTACACGTATCCCAGCTTGATGTTAAGCGAGTGGAAAACGTGGAGGACTTTGTGAAGGTTGGGGACGAGCTGCAAGTCAAAGTAGTGGAAATCGACGACCAAGGCCGAATCAACCTAAGCCGAAAAGCCGTACTGGACCCAGACGCTGTTTACACCCCAAGGGAACGAGAATCACGCCCCAGGGATCGCGGTGGAGATAGAGACCGACGCGGCGGCGACAGGCCGCGAGGCGACCGCCGTTGATTAAGGTACACAGTTTACCAAGCGGACTAAGGGTGGTAATGGAGCCTATCCCCTTTGTGCGATCTGTAAGCTTCGGCATATGGGTACAAAACGGTTCCCGTGATGAAACCGAAACCAATAACGGCATTTCTCATTTTCTTGAACATTTATATTTTAAGGGAACGGAAACCCGCACTGCCAAAGATATCGCAGACACTATGGACGCAGTAGGAGGGCAGTTAAACGCCTTTACCTCAAAGGAATTCACCTGCTACATGGCCCGTACTCTGGACACCCACTTTGATGTGGCACTTGATGTACTGTCGGATATGTTCTTTAATTCCAGCTTCGATGAGGCGGGAATTGAGAAAGAGCGGGGCGTAATCCTTGAAGAAATAAATATGTATGAAGACACGCCAGAAAATGTGGCAATGTCTATGCTGGAGTATAACTCCTATAAAAATAATCCTCTTGGGATGACCATACTCGGCACCCCCGAGACCATAGGGTCACTAAAACGGCAGGATTTTATTGATTTTATCACCAAGCGTTACCAGCCAAGCAATACGGTTATAGCCATCGCCGGTAATATTAATGAAGATGAAATCATAGGAAAAATCACAGCCGCCTTCTCCCGATTCGAGACCAAGGGAAGCCTCAAACCAATCACCCCGGCAGTCTACCAGCCCAGCTTCTCCCTACGGGAAAAAGACATAGAGCAAATCCATCTATGTGTAGGATTCCCGGGATTACCAACAGGCTCCGGCAGCGACACCTACGCCCTAAGCTGTGTCAATACAGTATTCGGCGGAGGAATGTCCTCAAGACTCTTCCAAAAAATCCGCGAAGAGCACGGTCTGGCATACTCTGTCTATTCTTATAACGCCAGTTACAAAGACACAGGGATGTTTGTAATCTACGCAGGCCTAGGCCCCCAGTATATCTCAGAAGTACTGCATCATATCACCGACGAGATACGCAGGATGTTTACAGAAAAGGTCACAGCGGACCAACTGGCCAAGACCAGAGAGCAGCTAAAAAGCAGTGTGCTGCTGGGATTGGAAAGCACCTATAACCGGATGAACTCAATTGGTAGCGTAATGTTGACGATGGACAAGGTTGTCACCCCGGATGAGATTATCGCTAAAATCGACGCAGTTGATTTAGATGCATTCTACGATGTTTGTGATAGGATTTTCCGGCTGGATGAGATGAGTCTGAGTTTGGTGGGTAAGGATGTAGAGGGGCTTGAGCAAAATAAGGTTTTAGGTAATATCTAAGTATAAAATCAACGGGCATAGGTTGCCGCAATTTGCGGAAGCTTATGCCCGTTTTTTATTTCTACATAAAATCATGTATAATCATAGAAAAATGCCATCGAGAGGCGGACATTTATGATAAATCCTATTATAGCCCAAGCAGTAGAAATTACTGAAGCCTACAAGAGGTACGAAAACGAACCCATCCCTATCCGTGAGGCATTGTGCAACAAGATACAGTATCCCGGAATGCTACCCGGACCACAGGAGGGCGACATCTTCTGCGGACGATGCCGAGAAAGACGTATTGTTCATGTTGGGACAATGGCCTTTTTTGGGATGCCCGATTATACGCCGGAAAATAATTTTGTCGGTAAAAATGGCGGGTACTCCTTTGATTATTCCGCTCCCTACAATATGAAGCTCACCGATGAGGAGCGGAAAATCGTGGAGGAACTGGCTGCTTATTGGAAAACCGAGTCCAATCAAGCCATAATCCGTGAAAATACAGACATAAAGTTTGACGGCGGCTTTTCCGGTGCCACGGACTTGGATATGCTGGTTACAAAGGGATTGCCCGGTATCAAAGATGATGTCCTTGCAATGCCCGAGGGGGAATTTAAAGACGGATTACTGCTTACTCTGGAGACAGTGGAAAATGTTTGTCTTTTTTACTTAAAAAGTGCTAAGGAAATGGGGCGTGAGGATATTGCAAAAAACATCGACGGAATAATGAATCACCCGCCAAAAACCGTTGCCGAAGCATTGCAGATAATCTTGATTTTTGAACTGTTATTCCATGAAAGACATTATGAAATCCATCAACTAGACGTTGCCTTAGGGGATGTATACGCAAAAGAAATCGATGAGGGTAATCTCACTCAAGAGCAGGCAATTGCCCTAATACGTGCATTCTACGAGACAATCAATGAAAACGGCGATGCAACAGTTTGCCGCCTCGTAATGGGGGGCAAGGGCAGACGCAATGAGAAAAACGCTAACCGCTTTATCGAAACTGCTTTGAAAGCCGAGCAGCTCCATAAGCGAGTCACGCCTCAGGTTACACTCCGTATTTATGGAGATATGAACCCCGATATTCTAAAGCTGGCATATGATACAATCTGCGAAACAGGTACCATGCCCCTTCTCTATAACGACGACGCGATTATTCCCGCAGTAGCGGAGGCATTTGGCGTTTCGCTTAAAGAAGCAGAAAGCTATTATCCTGTCGGATGCGGTGAGTTTATTCTTGCCCCTCATGGGCCTGCGCTTCTTATCACAAACTGGAATATACCAGAAACCGTTGATCAAGCTATACGTGCCGCGGGTGCCCCAGACACATTCGAAGAGCTATATGAAGCAATAATGGCCCATATAAAAATCCATGCCATGAAACTTGCCCGCTATATCAACGTGGTTACCGAAGTCCATAACAAGAAAAACGCGTTTCTAATGGCAAGTTTAGTCATCAACGATTGCATAAGAAGAAATAAGCCACTGCTAGACGGAGGTGCGCGCTATATTGGTGTGAGCATTATGGGACATGGTTATACCAACACCGCGGATGGTCTTACATCGATTAAGAAGCTTGTATACGATGAGAAAAAATATACTCTCAACCAAATAACAGAGGCACTGGACGCAAACTTTATCGGATATGAAGATTTGCACAAAGAAATACTTGCCATACCAAAGTACGGAAATGACGATGCCATTGCAGATATGATGGTGGCAAGATTATGGCGCGATATGGGTGCTGAGACAAAAAAAGCCGGCGAGGAATGCGGTCTGGATTTCCACACCATGGCCAGCGCAAACCCACACGGTCACTTTATGGGCAAAGAAATGGGCGCAACCGCTGATGGGCGACTAAAGGGTATACCCTACGCAATCTGCAACGCCCCCACTGCTGGAAATGATAAAAACGGCCTTACCGCCCTGATGAACTCCATTATAAGAGGAACCCCCGCAAATGGCGGCGCAACAACCAATTTCAAAATATCCCACGACTTCATATCAAAGGAGCGCGGCAAGTTTGAGGCACTGTTCGCGACATATTGGGCAAGTGGCGGACAGCAAGCAAGCTTTGCGATATTAAACAAAGGTGACCTGGAAGCCGCGCAGAAAGAGCCGGAAAAATACCCCCATCTCATGATAAGAATGGGAGGCTGGACAGCCAGGTTTATAGACCTGGAGCCCTTTATCCAAGAGGAAATATTGACAAGGACGCTGCACCAATAATCCAAGGAGTACGTGGGGGCGGCAAAGCTACCCCCACTCGAAGGATTTTAATAATGATAGGTACAATTCTCTCAATCGAACGATGCTCACTGCACGACGGCCCAGGCTTGCGGACAACCGTTTTCCTAAAGGGTTGTCCCCTTTCATGCCTATGGTGCCATAACCCGGAATCACAATCCTTTAAACCGGAGTTATTTTTCTTGGAAGAAAAATGCGCCCGATGCGGCGCATGTGGAGATATCTGCAAAAACCACTTTTTTGCTGATTCTCATACGATAAACCGAGCCGATTGTAATGCCTGTGGCAAATGCGCCGAAGTCTGCCATAAATCTGCCATAGAAATAAAGGGCATAAAAATGAAGGCACATGATGTAATGGACGTTGTCCTAAAGGATGCCTGCTATTACGAGCATTCCGGAGGCGGGCTGACAATATCAGGGGGCGAACCTTTGGCCCAGTTAGATTTTACGCTATCTTTGCTCCGCATGGCTAAGGAAAGCGGGATTCATACCTGCCTAGAAACCAGTGGATACATGGATACGGACAAATTACTATCCCTTGTGCCATATGTGGATTTATTTTTATACGATTTCAAGGCAAGTAATGATGACGCACATAAAAGATTCACCTCTGTTTCCCAGCAGTTGATAATGGACAATTTATTTGCTATAGACAAAGCTGGCGCGAAAATAATATTGCGATGCCCCATAATTCCCACCTGCAACGATAATGCGGAGCATTTTTACGCAATTGCAGGAACAGCAAATACATTAAACAACATACTTGAGATAAATATCATGCCCTATCACCCCATGGGCTCGTCAAAGGCTACGCGTATCGGTCAGGAATATTTAATGCCTGATATAGGTTTTCCTGCAGATGAGCAAGTTAACGATTGGGTTAATGCAATCAGACGAGATACAAATATTGCGGTAAAGATAGGTTAGGCATCAAGGAGACTTCCAATGCATACGGATTTTTTGATAATGCGTGAGGAAAACGCAATAGACTTACCCCTGCCAAAACGCCATACTATGGCGGCGGCGGGGATGGATTTACATGCTAATGTATATGAGCCAATTTGTATAAAAAAAGGTAGCCGATGTTTAATCCCCACCGGGATAAAAGTTGCGTTGCCTTTTGGCTATGAGGCGCAAATCAGGCCCCGTAGCGGTCTTGCTCTTAAGCATGGGATTACCGTGCTCAATACACCCGGGACAGTGGATGCAGATTACCGTGGGGAGCTTAAAGTACTACTCGTTAATTTAGGCGAAGATGACTTTATAGTTAATCGAGGGGATAGGGTGGCACAACTGATGATTGCCAAAGTGGAGATGGCGGAATTTACCTTGGTAGACAGCCTGCCGGATAGCCCACGGGGAGATGGCGGCTATGGCAGCACGGGGGTAACATCATGACTCCCGTATTTGACCATATCCGGCAAACAAAATATATCCTACATCAATTGCTGGAAAGCGGTTTCCTGACAGGTCGAGGCTTCGAAGAAGAGCTTAGTGAATGCAAAAATATTGCATTAGCCTTGGGTCTTGATACTGGCTGCGAACTGCTAGGGCAGTTTCCTGACGAACTAAGTGCGCTGCGAGCAGGGCAAGTTGAGTTTTGCAAGGCGGCTTCCATTTACAGTACACTTACAGCTTATTATGACTTTGTTGCCAATAAACTGATAATAGAAACAATCCCATAAGGAGGACAATATGGAACAGCTATTATTACAACTAGTCAATGAGCAAGCCCCTCAGCCCTATTCTGACTTTGACAATTTGACTTTAGCTAGTTACCTGGTCGGGGAGACGGACTTTAATAAAGTGGTCCCGCGCCTTAAGGTCAATAAAAACCGGTATTACTTTTCTAATGATTCGGATTTACGAAAGATACTTCATAACCTTGCCCGGGATAAAGAAAAAATTCTACCGCCTCTAGGGCGATATTGCCGCATTATTCGGCATACAAGAGGGCTCCAACCACTTTTTAGCTTTCTTGCCAACACAGTGAAAAGTGCCTCTACCACTCCTGAGATTTATGCCGCAGGGGGGCTTGCGCCTGAGGAGCTGATAACAGATATTCTGGATACCTTACCGGAGTATTGGCACATAGCCCCCAAGCTGCTTGGTGCAAAAACATATCAACAGTTTTTTGAGAACATATACACATCCCATCCTGAGGCTTTCGAAAAGCTGGCTCGGGATGGTAGCAAACCAGGATATGCCCTGTTTGCGGCTTCTTACATTTACGCAATGGAGCCGGCCGCACATGCTAAGCTTGAGGATAGAATAATCAATCTGTCAAAGCAGCTTTTTAGCAAAAATCTTGACGCAGGGGCCTTCGAGTCAATCACAAGGGAGTCCTTTTTTGCTAACTGCCCCCATATCAAACCCCTACGAAAAATCAAAGGTACCGAATGCGACAAGCATATAATGGATATGTTTTATATTGCCTATACCTTGCAGCCATCGCCGCCGATGTTGCTGGATACTATCAGTTACCTGCTTTTATACAGTGAGACTACGGCTGCTTTTACCAGTTTTTCCAATGCCAATCGGTCTATCAACGGCATAGAACACAACAAAATATTCGGTGCTTTATTGCCATGTGTACACAAGGGTACCTTCCCAATGGCGCAATTTCTTGCTCGCGCAGGTGCGTCCCTTCATATTATCAAAGATATCCTAGGGGAAATCAGAGAGCTGGCCATTAACAATGAGGATAAAGTCCTTAAGGCGATAAAGATAACCAGCTTGCAAAGTGCAATTATTCTCCTTAGTCCATACTGGGAAAAGGGCTTACAAATGGAGCTTCTGCCCGTATATGAGGAGAAGGTCATCGCAACCATTGAGAAGGATGATGAAGTCCTAAGGGCATATTTCCGAGGGAAAGCCGGGCTGCCCCAGCGAGTGCCTAACACCAAGGTAAATGTCTATGTACTGTCTCAAATCGCAGCGCATATGGCTTCATATAGCAAGCTACCTGCACGACTAGCAACCTTTGCAATTTCCTTTGACCAGTGGGCCAATATCCCCAATTTTTTTGGTAGCCTTATCGCAAATATAAATGAGTATTTTGATACAGATACGGTGTCAAACCTTGTGGATGAGATAAACATACCTGATGGTGAAAAAATCACCGCGTTAGTTAGTGCTACAGCCGGTCATTATTTAACCAACCCAGAGCCATTACTAAAGCAAGAAGCGCGACGGTTGGCAAAAGGCAATACCGCACTTTACGAAGATGCTTTTAAGATAGCTGGTGCAGATGCCAGGGCTGAAATTTTGTCAATGGCATACAACCAAGAACCGGGATATAACCCGGATTGGCTCCTTGACTGCCTAGGAGATAGCTCAAAAAAAGTACGGGACACTGCTATCGCTCTCCTCACAACCAGGACAGAGCTAAAGCCCCAAATCGAAGAGCTGACCAAGGCAAAGAAAAAAGCCATCCGGGAAGCTACCGAAAAAATACTGGCCAATTTCAACGCAACCGGTACCACTGCTGGCGAAAACAACGATTTTGACGCGTTGGCTTACTGTATCCAAAACATCCCGGCAAAAGCATCAAAGACAATAGAATGGACAGACTTTGAAACTTTACCCAAGGTACGTCTTGCAGCTTCTGAGGACATAGCTGATGACCGTATAATAATCGGCTATATCTACACAATGGTAAGCCAAAATGAAATGGCCCTGCCACGCCCAGCGATTATGATTCGGGAAGCCCTTAACAAAACCGACCTGCAAGCCCTAGGGCTTCAGCTTTGCCATGTATGGAAAAATAAAGGCGCGGTGTCCAAACATCGGACTGTACTTGCCCTAGCTGCAATAGATGGGGATGATAACTTCGTCCGTGAGCTTGTCAAGGATATCACCGCATGGGCAGATGCTTCCCGTGGGGCACTTGCGGCTGAGGCAACCCGGGCCTTAGCACTTCAAGGGGGCTCCCTGGCACTTATGACCATAGACGCATTTTCAAAGAAGTTTAAAAATAAACAGGTCAAACGTGTAGCGGAAGAGGCTTTCAAATTTGCAGCCGAGCAGCTTGGGATTGACCCTGAGGTATTAGGGGACCGCATTGTACCCAATCTGGGTTTTGATAATCGGGGAGAGCAGATAATTGATTATGGCAACCGCCAATTTACTGCAACCATAACCCCTGACTTGCAAATCAGTCTCAAGAACGACCAAGGCAAGGCCATAAAATCTTTACCTGCCGTGGGTGTCACTGACGATAAAGAAAAAGCAACCGCCGCAAGGGCTGACTTCGCTGCCATGAAAAAGAGCCTAAAAGCTGTGGCTTCCTTGCAATGCTTACGCCTTGAGCAAGCCCTTTCCAATAACCGCACCTGGTCAAAGGAAGCATGGACACAGCTCTTTGTTGAGAATCCAATAATGAATATGTTCGCAATCGGCCTAGTATGGGGGACATACGACAAAACAGGTAGTCTTACCACATGCTTTAGGTACATGGAAGACGGCAGCTTTGTGACTGCGGAAGAAGAGGACTTTGACCTGCCAGAAGACGCCCAGGTAGGGCTCTGCCATCCTCTCGACTTAGGCGACGACCTAACCGCTCAGTGGAAACAGCAGCTAGAAGATTACGAAATCACCCAGCCGGTGGAGCAGTTGGCCCGGAAGGTATTCCTACTCCCAACGGATAAAAAAGCCGACGCCGTAACAGAGTTCGGCGGAGCGGTGGTGTATGTAATTTCCCTTTGGGGTAAGCTGCAAAAGATGGGCTGGTACAGAGGCTCGGTAGCAGACGCTGGCGGGTTTTTCAATTTCTATAAAGAGGACGCTAAGCAGGGCCTTGGGGTAATGCTGTATTTTAGCGGTTCATATATCGGAGCGGACCATAGCGAAGAAGTGACGGTTTATGACGCAGTATTCTACAAGGCAGGTACTGTGCAATACGGCTCCTATGTGTACGACGAGGTAAAACCGGAGGATAGGATACCCCTTTATGAAGTACCCGCAAGGTTTTACAGCGAGGTCTGCTATGATATCGAAAGAGCCACAGCCAGCCGGATTGATACTGTTGAGAAATGGGTTAAGAAGTACTAATTGCGATTGTGCAACTTCAAAATATGATGTCAAAACCATATGGTAAACAGGATAAGTCAGAGCCGCCCACCAGGGCGGTTTTTTGTTACATATAGTGAAATCAATGAGAAACGGTCTCGCCCGAGCGGCACCCTGAAACGCCGACATAAGGCGTTTAGGGCGATTTTGCCGCGACAGGCGAGGCCGATTTCGAATTATTTCATTATAACAGAGTTGACATTGACGCAACGTCAACCTATATAATGGGCGCAGAGGTGAACCATGGAACTAATGAGAATAAACCAGGTCGTAGAATCTTTCGGCTTATCCAGCCGGACCCTTCGCTATTACGAGGAAAAAGGGTTAATCTGGAGCCAACATCCCGACAATAAGGCCCAGCGATATTACGACGAATCTGCCCTGGAACGGCTAAAGCAAATTATCGTCCTGCGAAAGCTACAAATCCCTATCAGGGATATGGTAGTAATTTTCAAAGGTGAAAGCACCACAGCATTGATTCAAGCCTTTGTAGACAAACTGGAATCCCTTGATATGGAGATTGCGGCACTATCCGAACTAAGGCAGCTTGTGGATGATTTTCTGCACAAGATGTTAATGAGCGGTATCAAGAAAATCTCGGCCATTACATTGCTGTATGAAGAAACGGAAAAACGCCTTGCAACAGTTCCGGAAACTGAGCCGATTTCCTTTGAAAAGCTGTCGGAAATAAGCCGAGAGACATTAAGGCTGCACGATACCCGGGTTATACGCCTTCCATCCATGAGAATGCTTACATCTCGCTTGAAAACGGGGCAGATAGAAGAAATGGATGGAGATAAAATGCAGAACTTATTTGCCGAATATGGCTTTATTCCCACTCCGGGTATGAGAAACTGCTTTTTTGCCATGGAGAAAACCGAGTGGATAATGATGATAAAAATCCCCCATAATTATGAAAATCTCACCATATACACGGATGAAATTTTCTCTGGTGGGCTATATGCAATAGCAAGTACTTTTTTTGAAGACATGGACGATACATTTACCTTGCTTAGAGAATGGATTACAAGAAGCAGCGAGTACAAACTTGATACAGAGCCTGAGCGAATCGAAATGATTGAAGAAATCCTACCTTGGGATATCGCCATAAAATTTAACAGATATCAGCAAGATATATTTATACCAATAAAAGTACGAGAGGAGCTATAACAATGGCCGAATTACCGGAAATCACAAAACTTGCGGGACAAATGAAGAGTACCTTACAGGGGAAAACCTTAAAGGAGATTAATCTTCTGCAAGAAAAATGCGCCAATATTCCTGAGGTGGAATTCCAAAAACGGACTATGAGCACGAAAGTCGTGGATGTATACCACAAGGGGAAATGGATTATCACAAGCCTTGCCAACGGTGAGAATATTCTCCTATCCTTGGGCATGGGGGGTGATATTTTTTATTTCGAAAATGAAGACAGCTTGCCGGAAAAATATCAGATAAAGGTGCTTTTTACAGATGGCAGCGGCTATACTGCTCGCTTTTGGTGGTTTGGGAAGTTTTTGCTGGTACACAATGTAGAACTTGAATCGGAGCCAAGCACAAAGGACATTGCCATGGACCCCTTTGATAAGAGATTTACCCTAGAATATTTCGCCGAGTTGCTAAAAGGCAAAAAAACACAAATCAAGGCCTTTCTGATAAATCAAAAAAACATCGGCGGCATCGGCAATATGTACATGCATGATATTTTATTCAAGGCAAAACTCCATCCCCAGAAGAAAATATCCGATATGAGTGACGATGAAATCAATGGCGTATACGATGCAATTATGGCGGTGCTGGATTTATCTAGGAGCAAAGGCTCGTTTTCATACGAGAGCGACTTCTTTGGGCAAAAGGGCGGGTATTCTATGGATGATTTTCTAATCGGTTATAAAGATGGCCAGCCTTGCCCGGTTTGCGGCGAAAAAATTATTTCAGTCAAAACCGGGAGCACATCGACTTTTATTTGCCCTGTTTGTCAGAAAATTTAATGCAAGACCGCTTTTGTCATTTTTGATAAAACCAGAAAAATAACACATTGCTCACCTGCAATTGTCTGAAAGGGGTTATACACATGAACAAAACTGAGCACATGCAGAGTATTAGCGGGGAAATCATGCGCTTTATGCGCGGGAAGTACGCCCTTGATGAAATAGGTAATGGCGCAGATGAGTTAAAGTTTTGCGAGAATGAGGAAACGGTTTTTTCCATCCGGGTATATGATGACCGCTACGACTTTCATATTGATGGGGATTGCATTTCAGTTGTAGACTTGCATACCCTTGAAATTGTAAAGCAGAAGATACAAGAAAAGAGAAAACCCAACCGCAAACCCTTCCCTAAAGAAGGTGCCATCTTTGGCAAATGCGGTCAACGATGCGACCTTTGCTGGCATTACAGTGGCAAAACCAACTACAGCGAGGATATCCGCTCCATATCCAAAGAACGGGCCCAACGGGTATATGGCAGTATTGATGGTATAGACAGAAAATGTGGTGGTTGCGATAAAGGTGGTATTAATAACGGATTTGATTGCGGACCAATGAAATGTGCCGCTCAAAGAAGTGTAAACTCATGTATGGAATGCAGTAGTAATGCTTCCTGTAGTCAGGCGATGGCAGGGTTGCGCCCTGAAGTCCATACAAAGATTATCTTAGCTGATGATGTAACATGGGCGATTCTGCCTTTTGTGCATGGGCAGTATGGGAACTAACATCTATAGCAATTGACTCTGCCGTTAGGGAAGGGATTAAACTATTTTCAAATAGAGCGAATTAAATGAGAAACAGTCCAGACCGAGCCGAAAATCGCGAACGTTTCTACGCGTTTTCGGCGACAGGCTGGACTGATTTCGAATTAATTCGCTATACCTTTGAGGAGGCTTTGTAATGGGCAATTTAATCAAAATACGAGACGTATCATCAAGGTATGATATCTCTGCCCGTAGTCTTCGATACTACGAAGATATGGGGCTGATTGCCAGCACTCGGAGCGAGGATTATGCATACAGGCTATATGACGATAACAGCATAAAAAAGCTAGAGCAAATTTTAGTTTTACGTAAGCTAAACATCAGTGTAAAGGACATAAAGCGCATTTTCGCTACTCCAGGTTCAGAGGTAGTGCTTGATGTACTGGAGGGAAAGGTCAATGACATTGATGAAGAGGTTGCTTTGCTTCACGAACTAAGGGAGATTGTTTTGGCATTTATTGATTATGTAAAGCAATCTGACTTTAGCAAAGATGCGGACGTGAAACGGCTCTACGATAAAACAAGAGAAATTGAGACTAGCCTTAAAAATGTCGATTATATTGGCAATCCAAGCCGCATAAATCGCTTGTTGGAAGTAACCGAAAAGCTTGATAAAAAAATACCTGATGTGATGATTGTCCGAGTTCCCAATTTTCGGGCGTTGACGACAGGCCTTGTCGGCTGGGACGAAGTCTTCGATATGGGAATTGATGCTAAGGCAAGTGAGTTATCGGCCCAGGGTTTAATTATGCCTATTCTCTTTGACGGCTATGATTTTTTGTATGGAAAAGAAGGGAAAGCCGCATGGATTTGGCGAATAAAAGACGAAGCGACGGAAGCAGATACGCATCCTTTCGCGATTACCGAGTTCATAGGTGGACTGTATGCGGTTTCGGTAAGCATGGACGGCGATGGTGAAAGCCACGACAAAGTACGAAGCAAGACTGCAAAATGGCTCGAAACCACGAATTTTATAGTGGACAGTAACCGGGAGATGCTGGGGCATATGATATATACCCATGATAACAATCCCGATATCATTAAAGGTCTTGGATATGAACAGTTAGTTCTATATGCGCCAATTAAGCTAAAAGAGGATTTTGGCTGAAATATTATAGTATAATTACCTGCACTAGAAAAAGTTTTTGTAGGAGGGCAGGAAAATGAAATTACAAACAGGAATAAGCTATAACATGGACATGCTTTGCTTTCTTAATATTATGACCGGGGATGAATTTTATGTCACAAGACACAAAGAGGCTTTTGAGAGATGGTATCCACAGCTTAGCAATACAATAAAAACAAAAATAAATGAGTTTACTGCAAAGCGTGGAAATTCGATGCTTTCGCCTACAATTACACTGTTTACTTCCTCTCTCAATGATTTTAATAACAGAAACCTCGTTGATATGCTTGGATGCTTTCAAGAAATCGAAAATTCAATGAATATGACACCTTATATTTTTGGTAAAGAAGAATTTGAAGCATACTTTTCATTTTTCACAAGTACAGTTATTCCGGTAATATCAGAATTAGAGAAAAAAGGATTTTATGACTTCTGGGTGAAGAACAGGTTGCCGGCAATAAGAGAAAAATGTACAGAGATAGATAGGCGTTTGGGTGATTATGAAATCGATGAAATAATGAGCCGTTTTGGGGATATAGATAATTCTGATTGCACTATATTCCTATGCTCCTTTGCAGACCCTCTTGGAATAAAACTATGTGGGAATAACTTGATAACAGATGCCTCATATTCTCTTGATATTATTTTATCAAATGCAACCCATGAGCTTTTTCATCCTCCCTACAAAATAAAAAGAGTCAGGGATTATGTGCAAAAACTTTTTGATATGCCCTGGGTAAAGGACGCATTCGATAATCAAGACCCTAACTCGGGCTACAATACAATGGAAGGCTTTATAGAAGAGAATATCGTCGAGGCTTTGGGCATTTATGTTGCAATCAAACTGGGGGCGGGTATTCAGCCCTATGAATACTTCAAAAATCATGATGGCGGCTCTCACGTTATATCGCCACATTTTTATCACTATCTATGTGAAAATCAAAAAGAATGTTCCAAGCCCTTTGAGGACTATTTTATTAGCTTTGTTGAGTCATTCTAATCCTCACTTTGGTTGAAAATATCCCTCATAATGATTGGTTGGCATTAAAAAAAACCTCTTATACAATGTTTGCAGAGCCGACTCCAAAAACATTGTATAAGAGGTGTATTTATGTCAGCATATTTTAACGAGAAGTTTAAGAACCTTAGAAAAGCCCGCAATCTGACCCAGGAACAAATCGCGGATGTATTTCATGTATCTCCCCAAGCAGTCAGCCGCTGGGAGACAGGTGCCACATTCCCAGATATAGCACTACTGCCCCATATTGCAATATTTTTTAAGATTACTGTGGATGAACTTCTCGGTACGGAAGCAATACGGGGAGAGCAGGATGTGGAAAACTATACAAGGGATATCCGTAATTTCCTTAACAGCGGCCAAGTTCATGATGCTATTGAATCTGCACAAAAAGCTACAAAGAAATATCCTTTAAACTCCGGATTGCACTATCTTCTAGCGCAAGCATTGGGAACCAAAAACGAGGTTGCACACAAGGATGAGATTATTGCTATCAGTGAGAGAATAATTGACCTGACAGACTATAAATCATCTTTGAGGCACAGAGTCCAGCTTATCAGGCATTATGCCAAATGGGGTATGAAGGAAGAAGCGAAAAAAATCCTGGATACATTGCCATCCGAAATATGGGATACGAAGGAACCTTGGGCCGGACTTGTGTTGGATGGTGACGACTGGCTGAAAAACCAAATAAACAGCATCATCAGGGCGACTATGCTGCTAGATTATCTTTTGGGCGGATATGCCCATATGGGGAGTTTAAGCCCTCTGAAAAAGATTGAAATTCTTAAATCCCAGCTACAGATATCAAGTTTGATATGTACAGTAATTGATGATAATACAATTTTCCCAGTCAATTATCTGGAGCTTGCCCTAAGAAATATACTAATCGCTGAGCTGTATTGTGAGGCACAGGATACTGAAAATGCGTTAAGCCATGTAGAAATAGCGACGCAAAACTCAATGCACCATACAGACCATATGGATAAAACCAGGGAAGATGGGAGCAATTATATGCCCTGGTCAACACCCCGTAATTTGCCTTGGATTTTATGGGAGGATTATCTGACAAAACCTTCATTTGATATTGTAAGAAATGATAAACGATTTTTGGAATGCCTTGAGCTTCTAAAGGCAAACTCTTGGGCGTTAAAAAAGTGAAAAACACATAAATAAAACCCGTCATCATGGCTCATGATGACGGGTTTTGTTTATGCTACTTTCCTACGAGTATTAATACCCCATCTGCCCAAAAGTCCTAGGATATGGCACCACATCCCGGATATTCTTCATCCCAGTGATATACATAAGGCAACGCTCGAAGCCCAGGCCAAAACCGGCATGTTTTACTCCCCCAAAGCGGTCATATATGTTCACGTTTTTAATTCTCTTCTTGACGAGATGATATGCGTCCCGGTCTTGCTATAGTGAATCACACAGCTATTGGTTGTGGTTCAATCCCGGCTGCTAAATCTACATATACACTGTGTGTTGGCATTGCTTGTTGACATTGCTAGTTATAGCAGATTTTATACTGTCACGTATGGTTTCCATGCCATCACTATGATTGGTCATAATTTTATTTCAACTATACATGATGAATCCATGTCTTTATCATCCATGACTGACATTGCATTGAATCCAAAGCCCGATGGGAGTATGGATATTTTTGCTGTCTTTTTCTTTCTAAGAGCAGATGTTTTACAGTGTGTAATCTTATAGACTAGAAAATTGATTATTTAGGCGAGGACATGCTGCTTTTTGTCGCATCGTGTAAACACACGATAAAACACACACTGTTTGTGTAATGAGTTGACGGGGGGGGGGGGGGTTTTTTTAGGTTTTTTATTTTTAAAGGGTGCATCAGGGAAAAAAAAAGAAACCAAATAGGTGATTTATTTAAAAAACCTTTTTAAAAACC
>WQVF01000012.1 GCA_009781725.1 Defluviitaleaceae bacterium | reverse complement strand
TGAGGGTCGTATCCAAAGGCGATTTTATCTAGTTTGTCGTTGGGCAAGGGCTGGGAAAAAGTGCTGTGTGTCATGGAAAGGGGTAAGAAAATCAATTCATTCATCAGTTCGCAAAAATCCTGCTTGCATACATCGGTAACTATTTTTTGCGCAAGAACATATCCACCGCCTGAATATTGGTGCCCGGTTTCAGGGTCTTTTATAAGCTTCAATCGCAAGTGATTAGAAGGAAGCGCACCCATTAGTATTTGTTCAATTGTAGGGACTTCTTGCCCTTGTTGATAACCAGAGAAACCGTGAATATTTAAGCCCGAATTATGACTCAATATCTGTCGAAGAGTGATTTTGTGTTTTTGATTATCATGTGTTGGCACCTCATAGTCAACAAGATATTCAGAAATGTCAGCATCTATATCAAGCGTTCCTCGTTCGACCAAACGCATGACGGCAGCGGCAAATACCGGCTTACTAATTGATGCCGCTTGAAAAAGCGTATCTGCGGTAACTTTTTCTGTTTTTTCTTTTCGCTTTACTCCGTGGGTATATACCTCGCAAATCTCAAGGTTTTCAATTAATGCTATGCTAATGGCATTTGTTTAGCATTGCTTCATGCGTTCCTCAAATATACGACCGTCATAGTGGTCTTGGCTCTGTATAATTGTTGATATTTTATTCATGTTCTGCCTCCGATAATATATATTTTCGCACGTACCACACTTGTATGTGGTACATAAGTGCGCTCTTCGTATTTGGCCATATTGAATACATCTATTCAGCCAGCAAAACTATGTTGTCGATATATAATGTGATTAGCCTCATTGTTCCTATTTCTGCACCATAAAGCCAGGCATCAATACCTTGGCTGATTTTCCATTTGGTCCGGACAAGATTATAACAATTTCATATGCTTCTCCAAAACCTTTATTTCCTTTGGGTACGGCTTCGAAGTTAGGTGACTCCTTTGATTATGGACAGAGCATATCAAGTTGACCTCACTCGGTATATCGCACAAATGCTTAAGTTTGATCCTGTTGTACCTCCTAAATCGAATCGCATGAATCCTTGGGAATACGATAAAAATTTGTATAAGCTACGCAATGAAGTCGAGAGATTATTTCGTTTGATTCAAGCAAAATGGACCGACCCAGTATGCGGGGCGGTCCTTTGGGTGGAGGATGGAGTGGCAAGAGAATTGCCCGATGTCACTCTTAAGCACCTTGGGTTTGCGCAACTCTCTTGTTTTTCCTGTTATCCATAGCCTTTTTCGATAATTCCTCTACTGTCATGTCTTCGTATAAATCACGTCGCCATTCTGTGTAGTCGAATGGCTCCTTTGTTATGAGTGAAATAAATCGTTCTGTTTGCATATGCCCAAAATTCGCAATCAGATGCTGAACCATGGATTTTTTTAATACGGTATCGGTCATGTTACTGTCCCTCCATTTCCAAGATGAACTGCATTGGATTTACAATCCGGATTCTACGATTTTTGTAATTCAAGAATCCTTTGTCTGTCGTCAACAAATAATCACAATTGGTAACAATAGCACAAGCTAAATGCAATGAATCCTTTACTTTTAACCCAGCACCTCTTGCTTGCAGAGCAATTTCTATAATTTCTAATGTTTCATCTATGTCAACAATAGCATACTTAAAAAAGCCTGAAATCGCAAATTTGCGCTCTATATATGGGTTGTCGTCATTTTCTTGTTCAAGGATATACGAAGATACCAGCTCCAATTTACCATCTACAATCATTTCTTGTATTTTTAGTTTTGCTTTTGTCTCAAGCTCTATCTTTAGTTGGCTTTGGTCATCATAGGGGCGATTATAGCAACAGTTGTCTAGATATACACGTATCATTATTACACCTCCGTATGAGGAGTATAACATATTTACAACAAAAAGGACCGACCTAATAAGCGGGTCAGCCCTTTGGTCGTGGAGAGAAAGTGAATGGGAGACGGTTTTCATATCATCTGCGCTTTTTGGATGGCAGGAGGAGTTACCTATCTCATCACATAATCACTATATCGCTTGTGTAGGACTTCAACTCTTCAACACGATGCAACGATGATGCGTCTAAACGTTTTAAAACAACAATAACCTGCTTGCATTCTACCTTTACATTGAATGAGTTTATGTAGCATATTTCGAGGTTGATAGTTATTTTACCGCTATTAATGTCATTATAGTTAAAAGAGTGTATTGTCGAAAGATGTACTGAAAACTCAAGCTCATGATCAACCTCATCACTACAAAACCAACGCTGTAGTTTTATATTCGCTCTATATGGTTTAGTTTTATAGCTTGTATTAGTGACATAATGCCCCTTGTCCTCAATTGAAAACTTAAATTGAGATATTTCCACATTGTCAACAACCGCTTCTCTTGATGCTTTCATCCTAAGCTGAAAAACTAAGCCCACGCTGTTAGTGGCGTTACCCAGTGCAGAACTCTCGCTCATGCTCAGGGGGGTTTTCATGGTTGATAGAGATTGTTTGATGATGCCGACATACTTCGGCACTAAATAAACATATGTATCTCTTTTTGTTATTCTTTCCTCCTTTAGCACCTGCTCTTTATATAGTTTTCTACTGATGTGAATGGCGAGTAGCGTTAAAAAAGTGGTCGCTAAAAACGCAAGCGCACCACCTATATAAGCCAACAAATCACTTGGGTAAAATTGTGTATAAAAAAATGCGTGTGAGTCTCCTAATGTATAAGCCCAATCAATGGCGATTGGAATGACTATAACCAATATAAGAGCAATTAAACCGAAAATGATTAAGAATCTCGTTGACATAAACAACTCCAATCGAATGCACTAAGGGACGGCTCTTTAGCCGTCCCTTAGCGTGGGTTTTCCTATTACTTCATATCATTAAGCTTAAGCAACATCTCCCACTGCCTATCCGTCTGCTTCTGCACTTCCTCAAGCATCCACTCATTCCCTTTTTCAAACATATGACTAAATCTACCTTGTGGCTTAAGATAGTCAACTACTGGGAGTTTATTTTTGGGGATGTAGTTTAGTGTGAGGTCGCCTTCTATTATTTCAAACAGTGGCCAGACGCAGGTTTCTACTGCTAGTTTTGCCATGTCCATCAGCTTGGAGGTTTCGTATCTCCAACCTCTGGGACAGGGGGCCAGGATATTCATAAAGGCCGCGCCTTTTGTGTAGATGGCTTTCTCTGCTTTTTCACTCATATCCTTGAAGTTGCCCAGTGGTAGGGTTTGGGCTACGTAGGGGATGTGATGGCCCATCATTATTAGGGTTAGGTCTTTGTTTCTTTGGGGCTTACCTGGGATTACTGTACCTGCTGGTGAGGTTGAGGTTGCGGCAAACCTTGGGGTAGAGCTTGAGCGCTGGATGCCTGTGTTCATGTATGCGCCGTTGTCGTAACATACATATACCATGTCGTGGCCACGCTCCATTGCACCTGATAGGGCTTGTAGGCCGATATCATAAGTGCCGCCGTCGCCGGCGAAGGCGATAAATTTGCTTTCGTCTACCTTTTCGCCTTTACGCTTTTTGGCATTGTAGGTTGCTTCTACGCCGGAAATCGTTGCGGCTACGTTTTCGAATGCTGAGTGGATAAAGCTATCCTTCCATGCGGTATATGGGTATAGGAAGCTGGATACTTCCAAACAGGATGTGGCACAGGATATTACCGCGTGATCTTCGGGCTTTAGAGCCCTTAAGATTGTGCGCACTACAGGGGTTGCTCCACATCCGGCGCATAATCTGTGGCCTCCGGTGAAACGCTCAGGCCTCTTGGTCCATTCTTTCAAATTATAAGCCATCTATTTGCCCTCCCTTACGCCCAGGTAATTGTAGACCTCTTTTACTTTGCCGGTCTTTACAATTGACTGGAGCTCATTGTACACAACTTCTATATCGTCGACTTTTACATCACGACCGCCTAAGCCGTAAATGTAGTTAATCATTTTTACGCCATCAGCGCGGCCATACATAGCGGAGGTTACATCGGTAAACAGCGGACCGCCTGCTCCGTTTAGGGAATCGGCTCTGTCCATTACCGCAACAGCTTTACACTTGCTAAGGGCCTTTGCGATTTCCTCTACAGGGAAGGGGCGGAATACGCGGATTTTTACAAGTCCGGCTTTTACCCCTTGGCTTCTTAGCTTGTCCACTACCTCTTTGGCGGTACCTGCGGTGGAGTTGATGATTACGATTGCCACTTCGGCATCGTCCATCTTGTATTCTTCAAACAAGCCATACTTACGACCTGTGAGTTTTTCAAACTCGGCGGCTACTTCCAAGATTACCTTGGTAGTGTTCTTCATAACTTCCGCTTGTTGACGCTTGGCTTCGAAGTAGTACATAGGAAGAGACAGTGGGCCCATGGACATTGGGTTTTTCTTGTCCATCAAGTGATACGGAGGATTGTATTTTCCTACGAATTTTTTTACGACATCATCTTCAAGGAGCTCGATGTTTTCTACTTTATGAGATGTGATAAAGCCATCGAAGCAGTCCATTACAGGGAGCATGATATCGGGATGCTCGCCGATTCTTACTGCTTGAAGGAAGTTATCATATGCTTCTTGGTTGTTTTCTGAGTAAATTTGAATCCAGCCGCTATCTCTTGCGCCCATAGAATCAGAATGGTCGCAGTGGATATTGATTGGGCCGGAGAGAGCGCGGTTGATTACCGCCATGGTGATTGGCAGCCTATAGGAAGACGCAATATAGAGCATTTCCCACATAAGAGCCAGACCTTGTGCGCTGGTTGCGGTCATGGAACGACCACCTGCGGCTTGTGCACCAATACATGCGCTCATTGCACTATGCTCGGATTCTACCGCCACAAACTCCGTATCCACTAAGCCGTCAGCTGCATAGGTTGAGAAGTATTGAGGTACCTCTGTTGAAGGAGTAATAGGGTAAGCCGCCACTACATCCGGATTTATTTGCTTCATTGCAATGGAGACTGCCTCATTGCCGCTTAATTTATCTCTTATCGCCATGTTAAGCATCCTCACTTTCTATTGCCTTGAAGGGGCATACTGCCTTACAAACCAAGCAGCCCTTGCAATAATCATAATCAAAGCCTTCGATTTGGCCTTTGGCGTTTACGGGAATGGAGGAATCTGGGCAGACCAACACGCAGAGCATACATTGCTTGCACTTGTCTTCTACCCATACGGGCTTGTGACTTCTCCAGTCACCGGTTTGGAATTCCTGGGCATTGCCTGGGGTGAAAACATGGCTGCCATGGGTCATTTCTTGCCAGGTTTGGGTTGCAACTGTTTTACCTATGTTCATATCCCATTAACCTCCTTTACAGCTCTGGTAACTGCTTTCATATTGCCGTCGATTACATGAGGCTTGTCCGCGAACTTGCTCTGGAGAGAGGTCTCCATATCCTTGAGGAATTCGCCTTCAGACATAACGCCGGATACTTTTACGATTGCTGCAAGCATTGGGGTATTGGGAATATTGCGGCCAATGCATTCTTCTGAGATTGCTCTTGCGTCGATTGTGCAAACTCGGCCCTTATAGCCTTCCAGAGCGGGCTTGATTTCCTCAGGTGATTTTGAGGTGTTGACAACGATTGCGCCATCTTCTTTGAGACCTGCGGTTACGTTGACGCAGTCAAGTAAGGTTTCGTCGATAACTACCACGTAGTTTGGCTCATAGATGTTACTGTGAATCCTGATTTGCTCATCAGAAATCCGGGTGAAGGCTGCGATTGGCGCGCCCATACGCTCGGGGCCGTACTCCGGGAAACCCTGAACATATTTGCCTGTGTTAAAGGCTGCTGCCGCAAGCAGTTCGGAAGCGGTTTTTGCACCTTGTCCGCCTCTACCGTGCCAGCGTACTTCCACAACTTTTGACATTTTGTTCCTCCTTGTGGTTCAAATTATTTTGGATACGTGGCATGTGCCTAGCACACATCACGCAACAATTTTGTCATAGTACAAAAAAAGCCTTAATTACCTATTAAACACAATCTTTATTATACGCAATTGACGATGTATAGTAAATCAAACATATATTCTTACACATATTGTGTATTTTATATAAAAAATGGCGTATGGCACCATACGGGTTTTTATTTTTTCTTTGTGAGAATTTACAACTGATTATAAAGAGCCTATAATATGTGAATCTTATCAAGAAAGAGGTGACCACATGTCCAAATGCATTTTTTGTTCAATCGTCGAAGGCCAAATCCCGGCCTATATTATTTATCAAGACGACCTTTATTTAGCCATTATGGACCGATACCCCAGCGCAAAAGGCCATGTGCTCATACTCCCTAAGCGGCACGCCGCGGATATTTATGAATTAAACGAAGCGGAAACCGCAAGCCTTATGCCATTGGCAAAAAAAGTTGCCGAAAAAATCCGCAGCAAGCTAGGTGTACCGGGTCTTAATCTTATACAAAATAACGGAAAAGTCGCAGGGCAAGTAATCGACCATTTCCATTTGCATTTGATTCCTCGGGATGAGGATGATGGAGTTGTTATCAAGGGAGTGCCCCAGAACCCGACTCCGAAGGATTTGGAGTTAATGCAGGGGTTGCTAAAAATATAGCAAACAAATGCCTGTCATCCCGGGTTTGACCCGGGATCCCTCCGGTCCAGGCTAAGTCGAGGGGACCCCGGATCAAGTCCGGGGTGACGGTGAAGAGAGAGGATAACTCATATGAGTAATATATTCCAAGAACTACAAAAACGGGGCTTTATCGCCCAAACAAGTCATCCAGAGGAGTTGGAAGCTCTATTCTCCAATGAAAGCGTGACATTTTACGCCGGTTTCGATATCACCGCCGATAGCTTACACGCAGGGCATCTTATGCCTATGATGATGATGATGCATTTACAGAGAGCTGGACACCGCCCTCTTATACTCATGGGTGGCGGCACCACCATGATTGGTGACCCAAGCGGCAAAACCGAAATGCGCAGCATACTTACCAAAGAAACTATAGATATGTACAAAAAGGGCATTAGACCGCAGCTAGAGCTGCTATTCGACTTTAGTGAAGGCAAAGCTTTAATGCTGGATAACGCCGATTGGCTCTTGAAGCTTAATTACATTGACTTCCTACGGGAGATAGGCTCGCATTTTTCTGTAAACAGAATGTTAACCGCTGAAACCTATCGTGCCCGCCTTGACCGCCCGGATGGGGGCCTCAGTTTTATTGAGCTCAACTATATGATAATCCAAAGCTACGACTTCTTACACCTGAGCCGCGAGCTTGGCTGCAAAGTGCAAATAGGTGGGGATGACCAATGGAGTAATATATTAAGCGGTGCCGATTTGATACGACGGGTTGACCGTAAGCAAGCATACGCCATGACGATACCGCTACTGCTTAATGCCGAAGGCAATAAAATGGGTAAAACCGTGGCCGGTGCGCTGTGGCTTGACCCAAACCGCACCAGCCCATATGAGTTCTACCAATACTGGCGCAATACCCATGATGCCGATGTAAAGAAGTACTTGGCATTGCTTACCTTGCTGCCCATGGAAGATGTGGAGCGGCTTGGTGCTGCTGAGGGCAGTGCTATCAACGACTCCAAAAAAATATTGGCATATGAAATAACCAAGCTAATCCATGGGGAAGCCGCCGCCCAGGAAGCCGCAAAGTCCGCCCAAGCACTATTCTCCGGTGGCGGTGACAATAGCGCAATGCCTACAACTGCTGTAACCCAGGCGGAGCTCCAAGCCGGGGTACCAATCTTGGATGCATTAATCCTTACAAAACAATGCCCTTCCAAGTCCGACGCAAGGCGACAGGTTGAACAGGGCGGGGTTTCCATTAATAATGAAAAAGTGACCGGCATTGACCATCTGTTACAGACAGCAAACTTACAAGATGGGAAAATTATCATCCGCAAAGGGAAAAAGAGTTATCATGCAATAGTATTGAAAGACTGAAGCGCGTTGCCAAGCTAGACCACCCCTCGCGGCCGCAGAAGGCGGCGGGGTGGTCCCTGGCAGGACAATGACCTCAAACTAACAATTATAAGTGAGGCAGAAACATGCAAGACCTAATACACAAATTAGAATCCACCAACAATCTCCAAAGGAGCGAGTATAAGTCGCTCCTTCTTTGTGATGACAAATATCTTCATGAGAGGGCAAGCACAACCCGTGAAAAAATCTTCGGCAATAAAATCTACATGCGGGGGCTTATAGAGTTCACAAATTATTGTAAATGCGATTGCTATTACTGTGGATTACGCCACAGCAATAAAACCGTCCAGCGTTACCGTTATACAAAGGAGCAAATATTGGAATGCTGTGCCCATGGGCATGAACTTGGGTTTAGAACCTTTGTGTTACAGGGTGGTGAAGATTCGTTTTTCACAGATGAAATCCTGGTGGACATAATCCAAAGCATAAAAACCGGTTACCCTGACTGTGCTATCACCATCTCCTTGGGAGAACGCAGCCTAGAGAGCTTAAAACTGCTTCGAGTCGCCGGTGCAGACAGATATCTCCTTCGCCAGGAAACCTCCAGCGCAAACCACTACTCACAATTACACCCCCCCAATATGAACCTAAAATCCCGGCAAGACTGTCTGTGGAATCTTAAATCCCTGGGCTTCCAGGTGGGTTGTGGTTTTATGGTAGGCACTCCCGGCCAGACTCTTGACCATATCGTTGATGATTTTCTATTTATCAAAGAGCTTGACCCGGCGATGGTTGGCATCGGTCCTTTTATTCCCCATTCCGAAACCCCTTTCGCAGGAGAAAAGCGAGGCAATCTTGCTCTTACTCTCAATATAGTTGCAATCCTGCGACTGATGAAACCGAATTTGCTGTTACCCTCAACCACCGCCCTTGGTAACATCCATCCCAAGGGTCGAGAAATGGGTGTCCTCGCCGGTGCAAATGTAGTAATGCCTAATCTTTCTTCCCCGGAAACCCAGGGGAAATATCAATTGTACGATAATAAATCCCACATAGGAGATAAACCGGCTCAGTTTCGTGACCGCATTGCCAAGCAAATGGCTGCAATCGGCTGTGAAGTTGTGGTGTCAAGAGGTGACTATGCTGAATGAAATAATGGCAAAAGCCACCAAAATGAAAGGCCTTGAACCACATGAAGCTTTATTTCTCCTGGAAACCGCCTCAAATGAAGCATTATTTGACCTAGCGGGAAGTATAAAATCCGCCATCTACGGTAGCAGGGTTGTACTGTTCGCACCCCTGTATCTTTCCAACTACTGTGTCAACGGCTGTGTTTATTGCCCATACCGCGCCGACAACGAAGACATGCCTCGCAAACGCCTCACCCAAGACCAAATCCGCAAGGAAGTCCAGGCTCTTACAGCCATGGGTCATAAGCGCATTGTAATAGAAACGGGGGAACATCCCCAGGAGAGTCCAATCGACTACATTTTGGAATCAATCGACACCATATATAAGAGCGGGGATATCCGCCGCATCAATGTAAATATTGCCGCCACAACTGAGGAAGACTACCGCCGTCTTGCTGCCGCCAATATCGGTACGTATATTTTATTTCAGGAAACATATCACCGCCCTACTTATGAAAAGCTCCATCCATACGGCCCAAAGTCGGACTTTGATTGGCATTCCGGGGCTATGGACAGGGCCATTGAGACTGGCCTACATGATGTGGGCATCGGTGCCTTATTTGGCTTGGCGGATTATCGCCACGAGGTTGCCGGATTACTTAATCACGCCAAGCATTTGGAAACCACCTACGGCGTCGGCCCTCATACCATCAGCGTACCACGATTACCCAACGGAATGGTTGATGACGAGACATTTGCCAGAATCGTGGCGATTTTGCGAATTGCTGTCCCATACACAGGTATAATCCTATCTACAAGAGAAGATGAACTTATTCGAAGAAAACTCCTTGATATCGGTGTTTCCCAAATCAGCGGCGGGTCCTGTACCTCTGTGGGGGGCTACGCACACTCAGACGACAGCCGTCAATTCGAAATATCCGATACCCGCAATCTACACGAAATCGTGACCTGGCTAATGGACGCAGGCTACACCCCCAGCTTCTGCACCGCCTGCTACCGAGAAGGTCGGGTAGGAGAAAAATTTATGAAGCTATGTAAATCCGGCGATATTCATGATATCTGCCAACGCAATGCACTCAAGACCCTACAAGAGTACCTGTCCGGGTGTTCCCCTGCCTACGGCGAGGGAACGCCCATCTCTCATGGTTTGATGGAGGCAAAAAAATGAACACTACCCCCCGCAGCAACCGTCTGCATATCGGCATCTTCGGCAGGCGTAACGCAGGAAAATCCAGCCTGATAAACGCCATCACTGGCCAGGACGCGGCGTTGGTTTCCCATATAAAAGGGACAACCACCGACCCTGTATACAAAACAATGGAGCTACTGCCCATAGGCCCGGTGGTACTGATAGACACCGCCGGTATAGATGACGAAAGCAAATTGGGGTATCTAAGAATAGAAAAAACCCAGAATATACTACGGAAAACCGACATAGCCCTACTGGTAGTAGACCCATCACAAGGCTTTGGCACCTACGAAGAAAAGCTAATCCGTCAATTGGGCAAAACAAAATATTTGATTGTATACAACAAATCCGACCTAGGAATTAAATACGATGGTTTAAATGTAAGCAGCATCACCGGGGAAAATATCCACGAACTAAAAGAAAAAATCGCCGAAATAGCCCAGGCTCACGAACCGGAACCCAAGCTAGTCGCAGACTTGCTGGAGCCAAAGGATATGGTTGTACTGGTTGTGCCAATAGATGCTTCCGCACCCAAAGGCAGACTAATCCTCCCACAACAGCAAGTAATCCGGGATTGCTTAGACATAGGCGCAATTTGTGTTGTCACTCAGCCACCAGAGCTATCGGATACCTTTGTGAAGCTTACCTCCCCACCAAAACTAGTAATCACCGACAGTCAAGCCTTTGCAGATGTAGCGGAAAAAACACCCCTTGATGTCAACCTGACATCATTTTCAATATTAATGGCCCGTTATAAAGGTGTATTAGAATATGCTATCGAAAGCGCGAAAATAATTGATGTCCTAAAGGACGGCGACAAGCTATTAATCGCCGAGGGCTGCACCCACCACCGCCAATGCGACGATATAGGCACAGTAAAAATCCCCCGGTGGATAGAAAAGCGCACCGGGGCGAAGCCCGATTACACTTTTACATCCGGGGGGGATTTTCCATCAAATCTTTCTGATTACAAGTTAATTATCCATTGCGGGGGCTGTATGCAGAACTTTAAGGAGATGCAATATCGGCAGAGTCAGGCAAAAGCTCAGGGCATACCTATGACTAATTATGGTGTTGCTATAAGCTTTATGCAGGGGATTCTGGAGCGGTGTGTTCGTCCTTTATAGTTGCAAAATCACATCATGTTCATAGTTGATAAAATCCTCATCATGAGTGATTACTAAAATAATTTTCTCCATCTTAATCTCATCAAGATAGGCTCTTAATGCGGTTTTGCTTGCTACATCCAAGGCAGATGTCGGCTCATCCAATATTAGCACATCCGGGTCTTTTAACAATGCCCGGAGAATAGAGAATTTTTGTTTTTCACCGCCGGATACATTGGCGGCGTTTTCATTTATCATAGTTTCCAGATGATTAGGTAAATTACTGATGCATGGGTCAAGACCCAGGATTTTTATTAGCCTATTCAGATTGGCTTCATCAGTTCCTGTAAATACTGCTTGCCCAAGATTGAGATTGTAGGCCAGGGTATCAGCCAAGAGGATTGGTTCCTGCTCCGATATTCCAATATGTCTATCACGTATAGTGTACATATCAAGATTTCTCATGTCTATTCCATTATAAAGCACATCTCCGGTGTAATTTCCGTTCTGCAAACCCATTATTATGTCGGCAAGGGTGCTTTTACCTGCACCATTTGGACCTAAGAATACATTAATCTGGCCTTTTGTAAAGCACATGTTGATATTTTGGAGTATAGGAGTTTCATCATAAGCAAATGATACTGAGTTTAGTCTGACTGAATAAATTTCATCAAGCCTCTGCTCGCCATTATGCTCTGGTTTAACAGCAGCAAGCTCCTGTAGGCGATTATAAGACACCATCTTGCCTTGAATCATCTGACCTAACCCAAAAAAGTAGCGAATTGAGCTGAGCATCAGTTGAAAATAACTGGACATAATCAAGAAACGACCAATGGTTAGCCTACCAGCTATAATCTCTCTCCCTCCCACAAGTAAAAGGGTCATTTGAGCAGTAATTGACACCAATATGTCTAAGCTACTAATCATATAGTTTGTCCGTTGGTGCTGTAGTGCGCTTCCTAGAAGCCGGTTTACAGCTTGCACAAATCTATTCTTAAAAAAGGAAAATAAGACATTAAGCTTAGTAAAACGAATACTTGATACCTGCTCATGCAACTTAGTAAACATGGAAAGGCTTGATTCTTGAAGCTCTGAGTTGACCTTGTACAGAATCCGCCTGCATCGCGCATAAATAGAGAAATATACAACACATACACCTAATAGCATGCCTGCCAAACCTGGATGAAACAAAAACATGAGACCAAGGGATAGCCCCACTGTTACGATATTAATCACCAACTTCTGAATAATACCAATGCAAAATTGAATTAAAGAGCTAGTATCACTGATAATGTGTTGACTTAAATAAGCAGTATCTCGCTTCTGTGTGAAAGCCAGCGGTGCTAATTGTAATTTTTGTATGTATTCATGGCTCATTGCATACCCAGCTCGGGTCTGCAAGTAGATATCTTGCCGTCCGACAACATATCCGAAAATCAGATGGGTCACACTAATCAAGACAAACAAAACGAAATAACGGTAAATAAAACCAATATCGTCTGCGTTTATGAGCTGGTCGATAAAATCACCCAATATATAAGGGGAAATAAGTCCGCTAGCACTGCTTAATATGCTAAAAAGAATAAATACCCCAAAAGCAAATCTATGATTAAGTACATATTTTTTACACATACGAAAAATCTTTAAAGCAATCAATCCAAATCACCAATTCCAGCATTGCGCAATAGTGAAAGTGCCGCAGCAAGCGCATCTCCCCATACCCATATGTCAGGTTCAATTCCCCTTCCTTCTGCAAAATGTCCCTCTGGCCATATATGCATAGTTCTACCAAACCCAAAACTTAAGCCGGAATGAGGTAGCCATAATTGGGGATAAGTCAAATCAAATGTCATTGTACCAGATGTAGGAGTACCAATTACCAGGGTGTTAGATATGTTGAATATAATATCCACAAAGATTTCTGCAGCTGAACTTGTTTGTGTGTCTGTTAGGACTATGATAATTTGTTCGCGCTCCAATATTTTACGAGGCTCTGTGTTGGATATTGTATAGCCATTTTCAAATGGTTGTCTTGCGGCTTGGAACTTTTGTGATGTTGGTCGATCTCCAGGAAAATGAGTAGTGTATTCCATAGCAAGTAGGCTTACAAAGTTAGGGTAAATAATTTTTCCTGTAAGCTCATATATCCACATTGCAGGCAAGCGTGCGTTTCCACCAATATTACCGCGCAAATCAACTATTACTACGGGTTCTTCCCGTATATAGTCAACAAAAGAAAGGAATGGTTGTACGTGTTCATAAGCAAAACCTCGCGCACTATAACCAAAACCCATGTACATCACTGATATAACGGGGATTCCATATCTATTCTCCAAGGTAGGCAACTGTCTTTCATAACTATGATGATGAAAGCGTTTTTCTTCAAATACTCGAATTATTTCTTCATCTTCGTATACAAAATTAATTTGTACAGGTGTTATTGATGGAGCTTGTTGTAATTCTTGTTGTGATAAATAATTAAGTAACACCTCTTCATCTAGTCCATCAATATAACTCATATAAGCTTCTTCCAATTCAGCAAAGTACTTAGTCATATCAATGTAAAAAATAGGCATATAAAATAGATGCCCCTCCTCATCCATATGTTGCTTCATAATTTCAGTTAACTCATGTCCCTCAACTGAAACTAAGTATTGTCCAGTTTCTTTGTTTATAAAGCTATTATCCCTTCTATCATATGTCAGGTCTTCCGAAGCAAACATAAAGTATGGCGTACTGCCAAACGCGAAATCACCGATACTGAAATGCCTATCTGTTATCACATCATTGAGATGGTGATGAATAAGTATTTTGAGTGACGCAACTGATATATAGATGCCATCAAGTCCGAAAAATAGAGACATCGACCTGCTACCCTGCCCCAGTATATATGCCTCAATTTGTTCAAAAATCGGGATAAATTCTTCATCACCGCCAAAAGCTACATATCCGCCATATGCACCCTGCATAAGCTCAAAAAACAGCCACAAATCTGATATTGCATCGTCAACAGCTAAATATGTGGGCTGCCTTCGCGGAAACATGTATCTGTACAGTGTTCCGTAGCGCATAGGCACACGCCCGTCTGCGAGAGAAGCAAGCATTGTATAATCAGGCTTTACTATACTCTCCCTTCGTCGTAATGCAACATCAAGAGAGTATTGCAGTGTTGATTCGGCATACACATTATCTCTGTCATCATGGTTTGTCCTTCCGCAGGATGCTAATAAAATAACGATTGCTGATATCAATATGCCAGTATGTCGCTTCATCACTGGTCACTCCTAGTACAGTTATGTAAAATAACATCCCAAGGATTTACAGTGCAAATCCCTGGGATGGTTTGGTGCCTTTGCTTGTTTAGCATATACCTCGCGGACAACCAACATCATTGCATCCGAACAACCTTACATCACGACACAGGGTGCGGCAACAAGGAGGCATGCAAAAACTCTGTGGCCCACATCCTCCAAGCCAAGCGCATCCACTATCATTACCCGAATCACTTGGCCATGGATTGGGGCCGCCGCCCATCGGTGCAACAACCTCATAGTCGCCCAATACTAAAAATTCCATAAGTCCACTTCCTTTCTTGATTATTTAACGCATCTACAAGAGACCGTTGTTTTCATGTTTTTCGAAGTTTAATGTAAACTCCCAGGGCGCAATGCTACTCACAACCACAATCTGCACAGTCACACCCTACACCACTACCCAAATCCTTTTGCAACTTGAGATTGCGTGTAATAACCTTCAACAAATCAGCAAGCACGAATTTAAACGTGCTACAAGTGCCCTCATTCTTAATAATTCTCTTATGTGGACATCCACCCATGCAAACAGGCAATAATTTGCATTCATTACAATCTTCATCAACGGTAG
Source organism: Defluviitaleaceae bacterium (assembly GCA_009781725.1). Lineage (GTDB taxonomy): Bacteria > Bacillota > Clostridia > Lachnospirales > WQUN01 > WRAN01. The sequence continues at coordinate 50,386 of WQVF01000012.1, read as the reverse complement.
GATCGTTAAGCAAATAACTCATATATAAGCTTTCATTGGCGTCCACACCGTCAATCAAGCTACCGGTACACCGTGCGTCATCCCCTATATCAAGCCAACACTTATACAGCTTTCCATCCGCGCCAATTACATATGAGTTGAGGTAATCCGCTCCACAGTAGTTTTTCATAGCTATTGGGTAATGTCGCATATACATATCTGTGTCAGTAAACTCACTAAAATACTTAAATTCTTCACGAGAAAAGCCGCAACTATCGAAACAGCTTGCATTTTCATGTTTCTCATCCATAACCCTTCCTAAATAGGGCTGTACCTTTCCCTTGAGTCCATGTTCGTCTATAATTTTTGAAATGTCTCCTCCTGCAGTAATATTGCTTTTGTCTACATTGATACGCAGAGACACATCAGGTAATATGTCTTTGCTGGCTATTAAATTGGAAAGTATTACACTAAATGTACCTGAGCCATCAGTATGTGGCCTTCGCTCATTATGTACATCTTCGCATCCATCCAATGTAATTTGCAATGAACTCACCTTTAGCTCTACAAGAAGCTGCGCAATCTCCCGAGTTAGCAAATACCCATTTGTCACCATGTCGGCATGGTAGGCTACATTGTGCCTCTCGCACATTTCCATAAGCCTGCGAGAAAGCCGCTCTACAGAACCAATGTTCATAAGAGGTTCCCCGCCATACCAGTTAACCCGAAAGCTGGTTATAACTCGTATGTAGCTCTCTGCTAGATTTACAATCGCATCTTCTACTTCTGGAGTCATATATATTGGCTTGATTACATCTTTTTCATAGCAGTATAAGCAACGAAAACAGCAATCCGCTGTAGGTACAATAGTAAGTCCTAATGCATTTGTGTTATATCTACTCTTTAGCATGCGTAACTTTATAACATCAAGTTCATTGCGCTCTGCACTTATTAGAAACCCACCAGCTTTTAAATTATTAACTAACTCAATATCACTGATTTCTATGCCTGAATCAATATATTGCTGTAATTCATTATGCTTGATTTTGTCAATAATTGCTAAAGCGTTAGATAATGAGTTGTATGCAATCAACCTGCTGTCGTCCGGCTCGTAAGGGAAAAAGAAATTATATCTCGACGCCTTCATATGTATTGCCCCCCTCATGCACTTGCTATTAGCATTGCCATATTATAAGTCATTACTATTCGTTGCGCTCATTCTAATAGGGGAGGGGCATCCTGTCAATATGTAATAATTCGCAGATTAATTGCATTGTCAATATGCAAAAATTAGCACATTGCAACAATTTCCCGGATTTCCCCATAACAATAGGCAGCAAGCTCCATTTCTGAAGCCGCTGCCTATAAGAGACATGTCATTTGATGTAGGCTAATGGATTATCAACCTTGCTTCTACTCTTCTTTTTTAATAGAAAAAAACTTCTTAATAATAACCGGATAAACAATCATTATCCAAACCACCATCAAGAAATACCTAAAGGCATCAGGGACTAGACTATCCCCAAGCACCCGCGCACCTTCCTGTATACCCATCGTCATCCCTAGTCCAATCACAAACTTGAGTATCTGGAACCATATGTTTTTAGTCTTCACAGAGAAGCGGATATACATCCGTTCTATATAATATCCAATGGCAAAGGCAATAGCCGCCCCTGCCGCCCTGGTTGCGTCCCGTAGTTGCCTAGCCTCACTTGCCTGGCCAACAACCCCGTGATACCTAAGTGCCGCAATTACAATAACAACAATGGATACAGCCACAATCACAAGAGCGATAACAAGCTCTCTTTTTTTGCATACCGCGTCATCGGCGATGACTTTGGTGGCAATAAATATCAACACAAATGTTATCACAAGTGACGCGATTACATCCGATAAGTAATGTACTCCCAGGTACATCCGTGTAAATGCTACAATTACAGGTAGGGCAAAGAGGATAACCTTAGCCCACAGCTGTTTAAGAGTCGCACCCAAAGAGCCAAGATATGCCGCGGCATTTTGGGTATGTCCGCTTGGAAAGGCATATCCTGTAGCCTCTGGCAATGCATCCCCTACCGGCCTAAAATCCGGATAGCCGGTAATCCAAGGCCGTGGCACTCTAAAAATTATTTTCATGCCCTGGACCACAAGGCTGGACATAAAAAACACAACCCCCATTATATATGCCATTTTCTTGTTGATGCACCAAAACAACACACAGAATACGACGATTAGAATCGTCTGTTCTCCAAGGCGGGTGATAATGCCAAATACAATGTCCAGAAATGGGGTTCGGATGCCTTCTATTGCCTTTAGTAATTCCATATTGCCTCCTTTGGTGAAAAACATCTCTTAGAAAATGTAGGCTAAAGAGCTTCTGTCCAAGTTATTAATTTAATCCCGTCCATATTTACAAAATCCTTCGTATTATCTGTAATAAGAGGGTAGTGGTGTAGTTGGCAAAACGAGCCAATTAGAATATCAATCTCACCAACAGTAAAACCCTTTCGCTTTAATTTGACATAGTTTTCTCTAGCCTTATCCCAAATATCTTCACCCATATCAACGATGTGACATTTGCCGTTAGGGTCAAGAAGTGCTTTATAAACAGTTGCTTTTTTTGTTGCTGATAGCAATTCTAAACCACGCCGTATTTCATAATCAACGGCGCGTGGTATTAGTAGTTCAATTCCTTCGGAAATAGATTTGCGTAAATTTTTCACGACTTCTGTACGCTCTCTCAAATAATGAATAATCACATTTGTATCTATTACATAAATCATTATGCACCTCTATTCAAACCAGGGGTAGTCATTAAGATTTTTTATCGTCTCCTGCGTTGGAAAATCGGATATATCTTCATCCCTTGATTGTTTCAGCAATGCCTCTACTTTATCTAGCCATGCAATGCTAGTTAATGCTTCGTTGTCTACAGATGGAGACAAAAGAGTATCTGGCTGATTAACCTTAGCAAAAACTTCCTCAATGATAAGAATAACTTGTGCATAACTAGGCATGTTAAAGTTATCGAGCGGAGTAAACACCCCATTTGATATGTGTCCTTTTACAGCTTGCATACAATAACTCCTTTCATAAATAACATAGCGCACTTATACACGGTAAACCGTGCCGTGTATTCTGTCAGAGACCCCTTTGCCTTCATCGCATCCACATATACCACTGTGGAATTTAAGTGTATCTAAAATATCTTTCTCCTGTAAAAGACGAAAAATTTCAGAGGTGTAATAGTCTAAGGTATCTGCTAGCTTGAATGGATTATATAGTAATTCTACTTGAAAATGAGCGAGCTCATTTTCAAGTAGAACGACTATAACATAGGAAACATAGGTATCACAGCAATGATTAGACATCTACCCTTTAGAACAAGCCTTCTATGATACTGATTTTACCATGAGGCATAAAACAAACAAGCCCGGAGGCGATGTCGAAACCTCCGGGCTTGATGTTTAGTTAATGGGTAATAGCGTTTATATCTCTTTTTTTGTAGAAGTAAAATCCAGCGACAGTCAAGATTGCGGCAATTGCAATTTTTATACCCAACGCCACAAAATTAACACTCTCACCAGGCCCCAGTGGCAACTGGGTCACAAAGGCAAAGGGTGACAGATACGCAGCCCAATCCGGGAAAATCCCAAAGCCCTGGCCAAAGAACAGAAACAGAAACGTATAAGCAAAATACGCCCAAACAATCCCTGTAGCCTTGGGTACCAATCCGATTATCAACACCGTAAGACCAATTTTTACCCAAATGGCAGGCACATAAATAAGTGCGGCTTGCATAGCAAAGCTCAATGGGAAGTCTGCCGGGTTGTAGAGTACAGCGGCGGCGGAAATATACATACCAAAGCCGGTAGCCATCTGGATTAGCACTGCCATTACAAAGGCAATTATTACATATCCCGACATGTAGCTGCTACGTTTTACCGGAGTGGCAAGCAACAATTCGGACTTGATTTCTGCCTCTTCTTTGCGCATTTTCATAACAAAAAGCACTGAGGGCACTGTTACAAACATTCCCATAATAAGATTTATCATTGCGGAGAATAATTGTGGGATTGCGAACCCGGCTGCCGCCACGGCCGTTCGCATCGCGGCTACCGTTTCATCAATGGTCAACCCCTCCAGGAATTCTATTGCAAAGGGTCCAAGAATCAATTGCTGGTACATCTCATTGGTAGCGATGAAGGTATCCAGCTCACCAAAAACCGTACCATAGGCGGCTCCCAGTATAAACATGCTTACCAGCCATACGATAATTGTTGTTTTCATTAGTTTTAACACAAAACTTTGAGGCGTTTTGGTTAAGAATGAACCATGTGCACGTCCCGGTTTTGCGGGAATTATTCCCTGATCAATATCACGTATTGACTGAAAATAATACGCGAATCCGGTGACAACACTAGCGATTGCAAACATTATGAGTATTGGCCACCAGTAGTTACCGGCATATGCTGCTGTCCTAAGTGGAAGTCCAAGTGGGCTAATAAGTGCCAAAATTTCCATATCGGGATTCATGTCCCCTGGGGCCCGAAGCAGAAAGAAAAATCCAAGTGTCATAAAGGCATAGCCCATTGCAGAACGGGAGTTAGAAGAAAGCTGGGAAAAAAACGCTGTAAGAGCGGCAAAAACAAGTCCGGTAACAGCTAATGTCGCACCCCAAAGCAATGAGCCATTTAGACACATACCGGTATCATTAAGAGCGGAACCAAAGCCAAACATCCCAAGGGCAATAAATAGGCCCAATAGAATATTGATGATTAAAGCAGTAATAAGAGCAGCACTCAGATTTGAAAGACGACCAACAGGCAATGAACGCAACACTTCAAGGCGGCCTTTTTCTTCATCGGCGCGAGTGAGACGCACCACCAGGAAGATATTCATCAGACCAACAGTGAGTACGGTAAACGCCATCATAAAATTGGTATAAAGGGCACCATATGTGCCGTATTCACCAAAGGCCGGGCCAACCATGCTTACCATTGCAGGCATTGACAGGGTTTCAAGTATCGCAAATCGCTCTGCTGGGGGAAGAGCATAAAACATCCCCGGTACCAGTAATATTACAACGCCGCCGAGAATCAATATCCACATAAGAGAGTTCACCCGCTCCCGACGCAGCATAAAGCGAGTTAAAATCGAAGTATTCTCAAAGTTTGCGCTCATGGCTAGGCCCCTTCCTTTTTATAGTGCTGCATGAAGAGCTCCTCCAAAGATGGTGGGGTGCTTTCCAGCTTGATTATCTCGAATTGGTTGAGATGATTAATTATCGGCCCCATCTTTGCTGTATCTACATAGAAATGTAAGCCATAGGATTCCTTTACTATGTCATGGACGCCATCGAGTTTATCCAAGCCCTCTATCGTGTTTTTCGTTGTTACGGTCATGGCATAACGGGTCAAATGGCGCAGGTCGTCCAGTGTGCCCACTTGTACAACTTCCCCTTCACGGATAATGCCTACCCGATCACAGAGGCGTTCTACTTCCGACATAATATGACTGGAAAGGAAGACTCCTTTGCCTTTGTTTTTTTGTTCCATTACGCAGTCTTGGAAGACTTGCTCCATCAGTGGATCCAGTCCACTGGTGGGCTCGTCTAAGATGTACAGGTCAACATCAGAAGCAAATGCCGCAACTAGAGCTACCTTTTGCCGGTTACCCTTTGAGTATGTGCGGCATTTTTTTGTTGGATCAAGATTAAAATCCTTTATAAGCCGCTGACGCAGGGCTTTATCATGCTTCCCTCGCAAGTTAACAAATAGGTCTATAACCTCGCCTCCGGTAAGATTGGGCCATAGATTCACATCTCCGGGGACATAGGCAATCCGCTTGTGGATTTCTACCGCATCTTTCCAGGCGTCTTTGCCAAAGACTTTGGCTGTGCCTCTAGTTGCATTGAGGATACCCAGCAGCACCCTAATGGTGGTAGACTTGCCCGCCCCATTGGGCCCGATATAGGCAAAGACTTCACCCTCGCTGATTTCCAGATTAATGTTCTTAAGAGCCTGGAACTTGCCAAAATACTTGTCTAGATTCTTGATTTCTACTGCGTAACTCATACGGTTACCTCCTTGAGTTTATAATTTATGGACTCGGGCTCCCCCGATTCCACTTTAGTTTTTTTATAGAATACTTGGCGCAGTACGCCTAAAATTTTTTCAAACTCCTCCAGGTACTGGTCATAGTTTTCCCTGGCGTCGGCTCCGGGGTTTTCTCCGGATTCCATTATTTTTGCGTGAGAGTAGCCGCTCATTGTCCAGCCTATTATGTTCATTGCAGCCTTCTTATCGATATCATCCCTGAAAAGGGAGGTATCCGCGTGGGCGTAAATTTCGGTAATGATTTTATCGGACATTTGTGTAAAACGTTCTAGGTTATCTGTTGCGACCCCGACTCCTGTCTTTGCCTCTACATATGAGTTAGTCAAAAAGTCAAAGATGCTGGGGAATCGCACAGACAAATCCTTTTTTAGAAGGGATGACTGCCATATACTGTCCAGAATATCCGGCTGATAAATATTGACCAAGTCCAGATATTCGGCCTTGACGGTATCAATAGCATAGTCAATAAGAAAATTGAAAAGCCGCTCCTTGGTGCCGAAATAGTGGAACAAAAGTCCCTTGGATATCCCTGCCTCCCGGACGATATTGTCTGTGGAGGCCTTTTTAAAGCCATGTAAAAACTCAGTCATTGCAGCATTGATAATCCGCTCACGTTTTTCAGGTTCCAATGTTAGGAATTTTTGAAAGTCATCCATCGTATCACCTCGGTCAAGATGTCGGCGCGTTGACCGACTAGGTTAGTCAATTATATATCATTAACCAAATAAGTCAATAGGTTGACAAAAAAAATTTCGCATACTAAACATCCCGCGCTTGACGCGGGATTCCCCCGTTTTATCGAGTGACTAGTGGGATTCCGACTCAAGGCCGGGATGACGAAAATGTTATTTGCTACAGCAGTTTCGGCAACGTTGCGCGGAAAATCAAGAGGATTTCTGCCGGCTTTTTGGTAGAAATCGTCGAAGACTTTTCCACACAGTGTTCGAAACTGCTATAATACAGACAAAGTAGGATATTGTTGTAAAAACAAAAGGGAAGAGGGATTTCATGAAATATCGTGAGCTAGGCAAAACCGGCAAACAAGTAAGCATAATCGGTCTGGGCTGTGAATTTTTAGACAGCAAACCATACACCCAAGTAAAAGAAACAATAGATGCAGCCCTCAATTACGGTGTTAATATCTTCGATGTCTTTATGCCCGGCACCGAGGTTCGTGAGTTTATAGGCAAAGCTTTAGGCAATCGGCGCAAAGACGTGATGATTCAAGGCCACATAGGCTCAACAGCTGCCAATAAGCAGTTTGATATAAGCCGGGACATACCTACTGTTAAGCGGTATTTCGAAGAGCTATTGCGTATTTTCGGCTATATAGACTTTGGCATGATGTTTTACATCGACTCGGAACAGGACTATAAAGACGTATTCGAAACACCTTTTGCTACCTATGTAGAGCAACTTAAGAAAAACGGCGACATACACCATATCGGCTTCAGCTCCCACAACCCAGAAACTGCCATGAAAGCAATCCAAACCGGCCTGCCGGAGATGGTTATGTTCAGCATAAATCCCGTATTTGATATGCTACCGTCTGAGACATATGTATTTGACCATTATGAAAAAGGCTTTGACCCAGGACTTTTCCGGGGACTGGATCCAAGACGAGCAGAGCTATACAAACTATGCACCCAGCAAGATGTAGGCATAACCGTTATGAAAGCCTTCTGCGGGGGCAAGCTGCTTTCACCAGAGCATTCCCCTTATGGCAAGACCATGACCACTTCCCAATGCATCCAGTACGCGCTAGACAGACCGGCGGTGGGCAGTGTACTTCCCGGCTGCCAGACAATAGCCGAAGTGCAAAATGCCATGAAGTATCTGGGCGCAGCGGATGAAGAAAAGGATTATATGGATATCCTGAGGGGAGTCCGCAACGATTTTAAAGGAAACTGTGTATATTGCGGCCATTGCCAGCCCTGTCCGGCCAATATAGATGTCGCATCCGTAATGAAATATTTGGACATCGCACGTCTTGATAAGGAAAATATACCACCATCCATAATCTCTCATTACCAAAGCACCACAGCCTTAAGCACTCCATGTACAGAATGCGGCCATTGCGAAAACCGATGTCCCTTTGGTGTGACCGTTATCGAGAATATGAGCGAAGCCGCAAGCCTGCTAGGGTGATTTTACCAATAAAATGGGGCTGTCATTCATCTGACAGCCCCATTTTTATTCGCTTTCACGCAATTCTTTTGCCCAATCAGACAAACCATTCCGCATAATTAGTTCCGGCGGCACGTTGTTTATTTTTGCATATTTGTTAAAAACAGCCCAATCCTCCTTTGTAATGGCAACCTCTACCTTGGTCATCAGTTTAGTCAAATGAGGATTCTTAACAGAACGTTCAAAATCTTTTTCAGTCAATTCCCTAATCATTTGACCATCTCCTCTCATAAAGTGAGATTTCGTTCTTTGTTGCCCGTCTTGCGGAGATTATTCTAATTACATCGCTGCCATTTCTATAACATTGACACACCATAAGCTCTCTTGTCTTGCTGCTTAAACCGATAATTATATATCTATCTTCATCTTCGGAGTGCTCATCATCAAATAGTTCGAGAGCCAATATCTCCCGTTTCCGCAAATCGTCGGTGATATTTTTCAATACTGAACTTCATGGCGGTTTCGATATCAATATTGAGAGTATTGGCAATGCAGGCCAAGGAGAAAAGCACATCCCCGATTTCATCAGCAATAGCGGCTGTGGGGTGACAGGCTTCTTTTCCATAGTTGTTTGATTTGAGTAACTCCTTACCCAACTCTCCAACCTCTGAGGTCAAGTCGATAAATCGTGCTTCTACCGGGCATTCCAAGGCGTATTTTTCAACTACATCCTTCGCCATGCTGTTTATGCTCAAGCTGTTGCCTCCTGTTAATCACCTACATACCACGAATCTTTATAGAGGAATTGGTGGTCCTTAGCCGTACATTAAGCCGCCGTCCTGATGTGGCGTAATTCATGCTCTCGCCTTTTACATAGGTTCTATCCCCTACTGCGCCATAAAGTGGCATTTCGCAGGTCACCCTGCCGCCGGAAGTCTCTGCCTCAACGTGGAATCCAATTCCCTCAGGCACAAGGAATCTTACCCCGCCATTGGTGGTATAAGCCTCGATGCTGCGCTCTCCATCCCAGAACAGATTATTGCAGCCAATGAGAGTGTCCTCCAGTTTTATGCCGGTGTTGGTAGTCTTCATCCGCAAATGGACGGCGTCAAGGGCGGCTGTTTTTATACCGGAGTTAGTGGTTATAAGTGAAAGATTATGAGCGTGGATATCCTCTGCTGTAATCTTGGAATTGGTGGTTTCCAGGTGGATGTCGCCACCGGTTATTGCCCTTGCCTTTATACCTCCGTTTTTGGTATGGGCGACCAGCTTATCGCATTTTATTTCTTCTATATGGATGGGGTCGTTTTTGTTGGTAAGCTCAATATCCCCTGCCGTTATATTTGCGATATGGATTTTGGCATTTTTAGTAGCGGCGATTAGCTGCTTTATATGCGCCTGGGGTACCCGGCAAAGCACCTGCACCGAGCGAAACTCTTTTTCATTAAACAGCAAGGAGACAACACCGTTTTCATCAGAAAAATGAACATGGGCATCGGGATATCTGGCATCGTATGCGCATTGGATTTGTACAATGTCACCGTCATAGCCAAAGATTTCTATTTTTTCGTTCTTCCCGTGAAGCTCCAGTTGTGTAAGCCCCTGGAGTACCGGTCCAGAGTCAAAACGGACCGTGTTTTTGTTATGACTGAAATTGCCTCCAAAGAAATCGGAGATATTAACATCAATATCCATGTCCCGGATACTGTCAGTAACGGTCTCCACCACATCTCCAACCCAGCTAAATAACCCATCTGTCCAACCAGATTCCCGGCGATGGTCGTAATCATACTCGTGGTGGCCCTGGGTGTCTTGAGAATGGGTTCCGCTATGAGAATGAGGCGGCCTGTTGGGATTTGATTGCTTGTGGTCAACTGGACCAGATTGGCTACCTACTGAGGGCGGAGCTTCCTGACCTTGATTCATAAAGGCAAGGGCTTCTTCGGCAGTAATCTCACCTGCTTGCAGGCGTTGTAGGATTTGTAATTTGTCTGGCATGGAATCCTCCTGTTGTAATCGCTTTTCTTCTATATACGAGGGCTACAGGATAATTATTCCCACACCAGCTCCACAATCCCATACCCGTCTATTTCAGGCACAATAACGGCATTACCCTCAATGGCCAAAGACACACCTTCCGGAACCATCCGCGCTTGTTTAATCACCTTACCTGGGAGGTTGAACTCAAACCTTACATTCCGTAATTTAATCCGCTCTTCGATAATATCTATGGCTGCAGATTTGCGTTGGGGCACATATGAGAGCACATGGGCGTTGACTCGCTTATGCTCGGGCTGCCCAAGCAAATTAACACTTATAAAGGACGGGCCATCATGCTTTACCATCCGCTTGGGCAGCAGCAGTGAGATTGCATTGTCCATCAATTGCTTACACCAGTGGGGCGCGTTGTGGCGGTATTGCTCAAATAGAGGATGAGCGAAAAGGATTACATTGCCGTTTTGAAGTGCCGCCGGATATTTTTCTCCTTTTGCAGAAGGGGTGTATCTGTGGGAGCAGAATTTATCACCCTTTCTTGGGAAATACGGCCCACGAGCTTCCAATATTGTTTTGGCACCTTTGGGAGCTATACGCTGCCCTTGCTTATAGATTACATATTCGTTTCCGCTTTCCAAATCTTTTGTCAGCAAACCCTCTGCTATTACGAAATCAGGATAGTTCTCATTTTCCTCAAGGGATGCCGCGCCAAAGCAAGCTGGGTAGTTACCCTGTGCATCCATGCCGCCTTTTGCACACGCAATAATTGCTCCCCCTGCTGCTGTATAGGCATCCAAGCGGCTTTGTAAGCTCGCGTCTGCTACCAAGTCCTCAGGCAATATCACCAGCTTATAGCCAGAAAGGTCAGCCTCTGGGGCGATAATATCAAATTGCAAGGCCAGCTCTTCCAGCATTTGAGCGGCACCCATCATGCTTTCCGGGAGACTGAACTCCCCATTCGACGGCTCCGAAGTAATAACCGCCGCTTCCGCGACATTGACAGAAGGCCGCGCCCATTCTTCGCACTGGGCAACCCGTTTATATACCTTGCCGATTAGATTATATGTGGCAGGATTAAGTATGCCTCTTGGCTCAAGCTGGTCACCAATGGACGCCGCTGCGCCAAAGCTCAGCATACGAAATACTTCAAATTCCAAAGCTGCAAGATTTTTAAGAGAATGGAAATCACCCCACTCAGTGTGGAATTTCCCGTTCATCCCCATATAATCCTTGCCCAAGGTACGTGCATACCTTGCGGTCAGAGGGAAATGCAGATAACCCCAAGCACCGGAAGGCAAGCTTTCTAATTCGAAATGAGAATAGCTGTCAACACTTGCCTTGGTACAGGGGCCGATATGCCCTGCGTTATAGAAAACCGTACAATCTTTGCTATATTCCCGTACAAGAGCTGTCATACGCCCTTTGAAATTGTCGATGCTTTCTTTAGCAAAGTTGCGAAGAGCAACAGGGTCCTTTGCATCAATGCCACGCTTGCGCATCATGCCTAAACAGGCTGCGCATACACAAGGGCGTATGCCCGTAATATCAAAGAAAAACCCGTCTGTCTTGCCCTTAAGCAAGGTTAACAGCTCCCGCATATGTGCTTCAAGGAAATCCCAGTACCCGGTGTTTACGCACAGTGATTGATAAAATCCCGGCTCTGTGAATGGGCCGCCCTCATGCTCACCTTTTTCGTTACGAATCAGCCATTCAGGATGAAGCTCAGCATTGTATCTGTCCCACTGAATAGTTGTGTACACAGGAGCGCGTATCCCCACTGCATGAAGGGCATCAATTTGCTCAAGCATCAGGTTTTTGCGCTCCAAATAAGGATGCATAATCTCTGGGTGAGCCTCAGATTGATAGTACAGGTACCCGTGATGACAGCGGCCGAATACCGTAACGGAGCTTACCGAGGCCTCCTGAAATGTCTTTGCGAATGCCTCCGAGTCAAAGTCCCCACCAATGCCATGTATATAGCCCGATGTGTGGAAATCCAGGTGGACTTGACGTGGTGATAATAATTTCATTTTCAATCCCTTCTTTCTGCATGAATTTATCTGCACATATAGAGCGGCTTTGCCCAAAATGACAAAACCGAGTAAAGCCATTATCCTTCATCCGTAAGCCTTACACTCACAAGTTTAGAGACACCTTGCTCCTCCATGGTGACCCCATAGAGATTATCTGCGGCCTCCATGGTGCCTTTACGATGGGTTATCGCTATAAACTGAGTCCCCTTTGCGTATTCCTTTAAGAATTTGGCAAATCGGGATACATTGGCGTCATCCAAAGCGGATTCTATTTCGTCCAGCACACAGAAAGGTGAGGGCTTAAGGCGCAGTATTGCGAAGAGCAGAGCTATGGCAGTCAGTGCACGTTCCCCACCGGATAGTAACATCATGTTTTGCAAAGACTTGCCTGGGGGCTGGGCTGTGATTTCTATGCCGGACTCCAGTACATTTTCTGTGTTTTGCAGCTTAAGGGACGCATTGCCACCACCAAACATTTCCTTGAACACTTCTTGAAAATGGTCTGCTATCAAAGCGAACTGCTGGGCAAACTGTGTCTCCATTTGGGCGGTCAGGCTGGCTATCAACTCATTAAGGCTTTCTTCTGCCCCTAGTATATCATCACGCTGTGTAGATAAGAAGTCGAAACGGGTTTTGAGCTGCTTGTAAGCTTCAACCGCGCCTAGGTTTACATCGGTCATGGTGCTAAGCTCTGACTTGAGGGACTGGCTTTCCCGGCGCATTGCGGTCTCGCTTTGGTCTGATTGCTTATAGGCTTGGGCCTGCTGGTGAGTCAATTGATATTCTTCCCATATTTCGTTGTGGATTCTATGGCTGTTTTGGTCTAGCTGCTCTTTCCGCATTTCCAGGCGGGTCGTTTCACGGGCTAGATTTGCGGCCTCATCTGTATGGGTGCGCTCGTCAGTTTCCGCTTGGGCAATTGCCGCATCAAGTTCGGCCTTTTGTGCTTCGGCATTGGTTAGCTCTGTCCGAACTTCCTCCAGATGATTTTTTAGATTAGTTAAGGACTTTCCAACTTGCTCCTTATTCTCTTCGGCTTGACAAGTTTTTTGTATGGTCCCGGCAATTTCTGCTTCCAGTAGGGATATTTCTGTGTTATAGGTTTTTAGCTCCCTTTCCAACCTGGTGATATTGGCCTGGGCTTGAGTCTTCCATTCCTCCTGGCGACTTATTTCTATGCGAAGCTCCATCAGAGCCTGGGTTTCTTCCCGGCTGGACTCACGGGCTTGGGTCATTTCCTCCTGGTAGGCGGCAAGAGCATTGCGGGCACTTACTACCGCGTTTTCCTGCTCGAGAAGTGCCCTTGAGGCTTCCCTTACTGACTTATTGCCCTCTATTAGTTGGGCCATAAGCCTTTCGTTTTCATCGTTTAATGCGATTGCCCCTTGGTGCAGGCCATGAAGGGCGGCTTTAGCTTGAGACAGCTTATCTTGCATATTTCTTCCTTCAATTTGAAGCTCTGCGGCGGCATCTCTTGCCCTATGGAAGGCTTCTTCTGTGGCCTGGTATTTTTGGGTATGAGATTCATGCTGCTGTTTCAGGTTCTCGTATTCATTTTTTAGTTTTTTGACACGGATATCAAGCTCTGCCAGTTGGCGGCCTCGACCTACAATGCCTGAGGTGTTGCGGTTAGTTGAGCCGCCGGTCATGGCCCCCCCAGGGCTTAGTAGCTCCCCGCCTAAAGTCACGATTTTATTGGTGTAGCGTTGTTTTTTGTGCATTGCTGTTGCATTATCCAGGTTGTCTACGATTATGGCATTACCCAGCACCTGAGTTATAACCTGTGCGTATTTTTCCTCGTATTCGCATAAATCTGAGGCAACGCCGATATAGCCTGGCTCTGATGTTAGGCGGGATGGGTCTACTCTCCGCCCCTTGATAGCGGTAAGGGGCAAAAAAGTTGCCCGTCCTTCCCTGCTTTGCTTAAGATATTGGATAGCCAGCTTTGCGTCTTCTTCTGTTTCTGTAACGATATTTTGTGCAGCGGCACCCAGTGCAATTTCTATTGCAGTTTCGTACTCTTGAGGCACCCCAATTAACTCACTGACAGCACCGCAAATCCCCGAAAAGCTTGAATCTGTGGCTTTTTTTCTCAGCACTGCTTTGACACTTTGATAATAACCTTCCCGGTTGGCTTCCAGGCTTGCTAGTGCCTTTTGGCGAGCTATGGCAGCAGTGAGATTGTCCTGTGCCTCCCGTTGAGCTTTGTGTAAGTCATGGGCTTCGGTTTGTAGGCGGGAGTAGGCTGTCTTATAGGCTTCTGCTCTTTCCACCAGTTTTGCGGCTTCGGCGGTGGCGGCTTTGGCCTGTTCCTCGGCTGCTTTGCAAACTTCTTGCTGGTCAGCCAACTTTACCTCATGGTTGGTTATCTCTATGTTGAGCTGCTCTTTATCTTCCTCCAGGCGTTGGTAGCGGTTTTCCGCGTCTAGGACTTGGGATTTGAACTCGGCCACCGCATTTATTTCCTTGAGAATGGCCTGATTATGGGCTTCTATTATTTGCGCGCTTTCTTCTTGTGCACCCTCAAGTTGTGAGGTCTTATCTTCCTGAGCGGCCAGTTCTCCATTGAGCCTATCCAAATCAGCTTGGGTTTGGGCAAGTAGAGCTTCCTGGTCGGATTTCTCTGTGGATTTTTCGTCGGCGGTTAGCCTGCGTTTTTCTATTTCCGCATTTATACGATTATGGTCTTGGATATACTGGGCTATTTGGCTTTCTAACAGCTTACACTCGCTTTCGGTTTTCTCAATAGATGTTACGGTTTCCAGTTGGTTCTCATTTGCCTGCCTGTAACGGACATCTGTCGCTATGGATTTTGCCCTTAGTTCTTCCCCTAGTTGGCGGGTATTAAGCAGCCTGGACTCACCGTCACGGGTTTGAGCCAGTATTAATGCAAGGGATTCCCCTGTTTTTTCCAGCTCTATTTCGATTTTTTGGGCTTCTAATAGGAAAAGATTAATATGAAGCTGCTTATACCGCTCCCGCATATCCATAAAGCGATTGGCTTCTTCCGCTTGGATTTCAAGAGGGGGGATTTGCTCCTCCAATTCGAAGATAATATCATCTACCCGGGCGCGGTTTTGACGCTCCCGTTCCAGTTTTGTAAGGGCCTCGTTGCGGCGGGCCTTGTACTTGCTTATCCCTGCGGCTTCTTCGAAAACCAGGCGGCGGTCTTCTGAGCGCAGGCTTAGGATTTCGTCAATCCGGCCTTGGCCGATAATAGAGTACCCATCCCGGCCAATCCCCGTATCCATGAAAAGCATCTGGATATCCTTAAGGCGGCAGGGGGTGGAGTTAATAGAATACTCGCTCTCTCCGGAACGATATACCCGGCGGGCCACAGTAACTTCGGGAAAGTCTACAGGCAGGGCTTTATCCCCGTTATCCAGGCGCATAACAATCTCCGCAAACCCGAGGGGCTTGCGGTGGGCCGTGCCTGCGAAAATGATATCTTCCATTTTGCCCCCACGGAGCTGCTTAGCACTTTGCTCTCCAAGAACCCAGCGAAGGGCGTCGGATATATTGGATTTACCGCTGCCGTTTGGGCCAACAACGGCGTTGAGACCGGTACCGAGGGTAAGCTGTGTACGGTCAGCGAAGGATTTAAAACCAGCAAGTTCAAGTTTCTTAAGGTGCATATTTTTCCCCTAATTTTTATTTCTCTGTTTTTACAGTGCACAGAAGATTATGCTATAATGGACACAGCAAAGCAATAGTAATAATGAAAAGGGAGGCGGAAGCATATGGAGTTAATGACTGAACGCAAAGCAAAGGTATGGTTTATGGCAGGATTAAAAGGCGAGGGCAAGACTCGCAAGCTAATTGACATGGCCAATAACGAAGCCAAAACAACAGATGGGCACCTAGTATTTATCGACGATGACAAACGTCATATCCATGACGTACACAGAGACATAAGATTCGTGGAAACAGGAAAAGGCTTCTTCTATAATCACCGGGAATTCACCGGATTTCTATTGGGGATAATCTCCCAAAACAGCGATATCCAGCATATTTATGTAGACGGGATTAACAATATAATTGAATCAGTGGACATAGAAAGCCTGCTAAAATTGCAAGCAAGGCTTGAGTCTATAGCAAAATTGGACGATGTGAGTTTTACTATTAGTGTAAATTGGGATAAAAAAAGTCTGCCTGATGAGATTAAGGCAGTATTGGTGTAGGTCACCAATTAAGTGCTAGTATAATCGACCCAACAATCAAGCCCCCAAATGATACAAGCCCCCCTGCAAGGCCGCTTGTAATCATATGGGGGCTTAGTACTAGACATAAAATCAAAAGGATTTGCCGTACCTTGCTTACATATCTGCGGATAATAATTTTATCTCTTTCCCCATAATGGCTATCAGGCATATTATGAATGGTAAATCTACCTGGGTAAGGAGCGTTAAAAAGCCCCACTCTTACGACATCAAAGCCTACTCCTGTCGAGGTGGTTACTGTCATGTTATGAGCAGAGACAAACTCGCCTTTACGCAGAACATCGCAGATTGCAATGGAAAACGTAATCTTTCGATTACTGCCGTATGATGACCAACTCCGATAGCATATAACAAAGAAAGAGTATCGCCCAGCTGTGGATATATCCATAATCACAGGGGTTTTAGCCGCCTGATATTTTTGCCAGTTGAAAAACGGTGCAATCAATAGACTTATAGACGCGACTAGGATAATAATCCCGATAGTTGCTAATATGTATGGCATAACTTCCTCCATAAATCCCTATGACGTCATACGCCCTTTTTGTAAATCTTGCGCAAGAGGCATTCATATGATACATTTTTTGAGTTTCTCAAGCACAGGAAATTTTCCTGTGTTTTTCTATATAATAATACAATGCAGCACAACATAACCAAGGGGCACAGGGGGCAGTATGTTAATTGTTCAAAAATACGGCGGGACATCCGTTGCCAACGCCGAGCGTATAAATCATGTGGCGGAGCGTATAGCAGACTCTTATCTTGCCGGCAACCAAATGGTAGTTGTACTATCCGCTCAGGGTAGCCTTACAGACCGACTCCTTCAAAAAGCCCACGAAATCAACCCCCAGGCCAGTAAGCGGGAACTGGATATGCTCCTTACCACCGGGGAACAGCAATCCGTGGCTCTTATGGCAATGGCCCTCAATAGGCTAGGTATGCCTGCCGTTTCTCTTAATGCAGTCCAAATCGGACTTGAGGCAACAGACCATTATGGCAATGCCCGTATAAAGTGCATTCGAACGGGCCGGATTTTGGCAGAGCTTGATAAAGGCAATATCGTACTAGTCGCAGGCTTCCAGGGTGTAAACAGCCATGGGGACCTTACTACCCTAGGGCGAGGTGCCTCCAATACCACAGCTGTAGCAATAGCCGCTGTCCTAAATGCCGACCTGTGCGAAAACTGTACCGACGTAGACGGAGTATACACTGCTGACCCTCGAGTTGTAAGGGATGCGAAGAAGCTTGCCTCTATTACTTATGACGAAATCCTGGAGATGTCCTGCCAGGTATTTCACAACCGAGCGGCAGAGATAGCCAAGCGTTACAATGTTAAGCTTATAATTCGCTCAAGCATGACAGAGGAGAGCGGTACCGAAGTAGTCGCGCAAAAGGAGAGCTCCAATATGGAAGACTTGTATGTAAGCGGCGTCTCAGTTGACAGAGACGTAGCCCAGATATCCCTGTGGGGAATGAGAGGCCGCAAGGCCGCGGCTTTCAATATCTTTGCACTGTTGGCAAAAGAAGATATATCTGTGGATATAATTCTACAAACTCCCGGTGCCAATAATATCACAGATATAAGTTTTACCGTTTCCAAGCAGGACAGCGACACCGCTTTGGCTGTTCTTGAATCAAATAAAGAAAGTCTTGGATATGAGAAGCTGACTCATAACTTAAGCTTGGCCAAAGTCTCAATAGTAGGTGCAGGCATGACCGCAAGTCCTGGGGTCGCCGCCGCTATGTTTGAAGCATTGTATGAAAATGATATTGATATAGTGATGATATCAACATCCGAAATAAAAGTGGCTGTATTGATAGATGAGAGTAAAGCAGAAAAGGCGATGCAAGTTGTGCATGAAAAGTTTGCGAGTTTTTTGCGAGTGTAGCGGGGAGGGATGACATGAAAGATTTTACTTGTGCTATTGTAGGTGCTACCGGTATGGTTGGTGGGATGTTTATCAAGGTTTTGGAGGAGCGTCGGCTCCCTGTTTCGCGGTTATATCTCTTTGCTTCGGCGCGGTCTGCCGGGAAGACTCTTATGTTTAATGGTGAAAATGTATTAATCCAGGAGTTGACAATCTCGTCCTTTGACAAGGGTATTGATTATGCTCTTTTTGCAGTAGATGATGACACCAGTCTTACCTATGCTCCCATTGCAGCGGCAAAAGGATGTGTCGTAGTGGACAACTCTCCTGCATGGCGGATGGACCCATCAGTGCCACTGGTTGTACCCGAGGTAAACGAGGGCGATATCTCTCATCATAATGGTATTATCGCCAATCCCAACTGCTGTGCTGCTCCGGCGGTTATTGCCCTTAAGCCACTGGATGACGCGTATGGCCTAGAGCGCGTCGTAATATCCACATACCAATCCGTGTCAGGGGCTGGGGTGGATGGAATACGGGACTTAGACACAACACTGGCCGGCGAGGAACCAACATTTTTCCCATACAAAATCGCTCATAACCTAATCCCTCATATAGGCAGCTTTGAAGAGAACGGCTACACCGGTGAGGAAACCAAGCTTATGGCAGAAATACAAAAAATGCTCAACCGTCCCAACTTAAAAATAACAGCTACAACAGTACGAGTCCCTGTATACACTGGCCATAGCCTATGCATAAATGTAAGCCTGAAAAAGCCCTTTGAAATGGAGGATTTACAAACCAGGCTAGCCAATGCCCCAGGAGTCGTACTGTCTCAGGGCCATAATTACCCAATGCCAATAATGGCCGCAGGCAATGATAATGTATATATAGGAAGATTGCGCCGGGATACAAGCTTAGAAAACGGCATAAATATGTGGGTGGTAACGGATAATACACGCAAAGGCGCAGCCACTAATGCGGTACAAATAATAGAACAGCTGCTACAAAGCAGATAATCGAAAGGAAGAAAACAATATGTACAAAAGACTGGCAGTGGTATTTGGAATTGTAGCACTTGCGGTGATTGTAACTGCTGTTGTAATAGCGCATGACTGGCTTGGTGAGGACAGGGATGCCCCACGAGGACGAGGGCAGGGCACAATGACCCAATTGGACATCACCTCGGAGAACTTACCTGCCGACCTTGTTATCCAACCAGACCCAGGCGTAATTATCTCACAAGCCGAAATTGACGTCACTATGGATTTTGCTATGTATGATGTAAACGGCAACCAAGTACAGCTATCGGATTTTTTTGGCAAGCCCATAGTCCTTAACTTTTGGGCATCATGGTGCTATACCTGTGTGCAGGAGATATCCTATTTTGAGCAGTTTTATGCCGAGGTAAGCGATGATGCTCATATTATTAAAGTCAACATGCTAGATGGGGAACTGGAAACCCGTGAAAGGGTGGATAGCTTTATGGCGGATGGCGGATATGATTTCCCATTATTTTTTGACACCGGTGCTGGTGCCACACTATTTGGAGTGCAATCCATCCCTATGACCTTCTTTATCGACTCCCGGGGACAATTGGTATCTACTGTTTCAGGGATGGCGACTTTGGAAACTCTTCGGGTGATGCTGCAGCTGGTTTCATAAACTTTCATAACCAATCCACGTATACATGATATAAAGACAAATGCGTAGGGGGAGGCACCCAAAGGCATTGGGCCGGTTGCCCATGCAAAAACAGCTGGCGCATATGTGATAATTCTTATTTTATGTATGGGAGGTTATTATGGAAAGCAAGGTAATTCTATACGATTCCAACGATGTTAAGATAGGTGAAACATTTGTCCGCAGGGCAAGGCAGCTTGTGAAGCAGCAAAGAGCGTACTGGATAAATGATAATCATGACGCCATTCGCTTTGCCCCAGGTATGGAGAATATGAGCGATACCGAACCGGATGATGCACATGAAAGCTATGAAGCCCATAGCTCGGACACAGATCACCGGATAATGAGACTTGCAAAAAGGCGAGTCTATGCAAGGGTTGGTATGAGAATACATTGCTCGGTGGTAGTTGCATTAAGCGTATTTTTCTTGGCGATTTACATGTTTACGACCCCAGGGGGTTATTTTTGGCCCATTTGGCCCATGTCAGCATTGTGGTTGAGTGTTGCGATTCACTGGGTTGTGTATAAATTCAGCGGGGGTATGCATACAGAAATCGCTACCGAATATGAGATGTTAAAGCATAGGTATGACCGATAAGCTTATATCGTGGCGGCTATGGCGTTATGCTGTAGCCGCCTTTTTTTGTTTCATTTGCGCAACCAATATCCCAATGAAAATAAGTCCACAACCAAGGAGCTCTCTTGATGTCAAGACTTGATTGATTACAAGCCATCCCACTATCGCCGCAACAACCCCCTCAAAACTAAACAGCACCGCCGCCACTGTGGCATCGGTGGTTTTTTGTGCTTTCATTTGCAGTATATACGCGACGCCGCTTGAGAGCACACCTGTGTACAGTACATATGGAGCAGCAGCAAAAATAGCAACCATCGACGGGGTTTCGAAAATAAAGGCTAAGCTTAAGGATATAGCAGATACAACATAGAATTGCACACATGCCATTACAATAACATTATGCTTTGGGGAAAAGTGGCTAATCAGTAGAATCTGTGCCGTAAAAGTAATCGCGCATAATAAAACAAGAATATCCCCAAGATTGACATAAAACCCATCGGATAAGCTTAAGAAATATATACCCACCATTGCAATAACCACACTAATCCAAACAAAAACCGGTGGCTTTTTTCTGAAAACAATCATACTGGCAATAGGGACCATAATAACATACAGCGATGTAATAAAACTGGCATTAGCAACGGAAGTATAAAGAAGGCCAAATTGTTGCAAGTTGATAGCAAGACAGAGAACAATACCACAAATGGCCCCCGCTACAGCAGTGCTTTTGCTGATAGGAGCGGGTTTATGTTCCTCGGGTGGAGTCACGCGCTGTCGCATCACGAAAAATAATGCCGGCCCTAGAGCGATAGTTCCACCTATCGCAAAACGGACGGCATTGAAGGTAAGGGGTGCTACATGGTACATACCTGAGGACTGGGCTATATAGCCTGATCCCCAGATAAGTGTGGCAACAATAATCATCAGGTTGCCTTTAGGGCTTGAAGTCTTAGTGGTCATGTGTTCTCCTTTGAATTTATTCGACACATGTATATATCTTGACAATAAACCAGAAAATAATGCCGCAGCACCAAAGAATTACACAAGCTCATTTACCGCGAAAAACGTAAAAGACGCGAAATAAGGTTTTTCCAGCGTTTTTTGCGGTAAAAGGAAGCTTTTATATTGCCATCAATTCACCGATTAGTCTTTGAATATACGGCACAACATCCTCATGCTTTACCATATCTTTAATCGATTTATCCCTGGTGACGATTTCCGAGGAGCCTTCTTTCATATTCCGTGGACTTGCAATTATCCGAATCGGCACACCCAATAAATCCGCATCGGAGAACATTACCCCTGGGCTTACCGGCCTGTCATCATATATTACTTCTATGCCCTGGGCTTTAAGTTGCTCGTAAAGCTTCTCGGCATAGATTTTGGTTTCCTCGTCTTGGGATTTTACACAGCATAGATGCACCTGCCATGGGGCAATTGCCATCGGCCATATTGGGCCGTAATCGTCATGGTAGGCCTCACATACAGAGGCAGCGGTGCGGCCTACTCCAAAACCATAGCATCCCATCACCGGGTAGTTGGCCTTTCCGTTTTCATCTATATATTTCATTTCCATTGACCGCGTATACTTTTCGCCTAACTGAAAAATATTGCCCACCTCTATACCACGAGAAATTGCGAGAGAGGGTTGGCTACAGCTTGGACATATTCCGCCTTCAGTTGCCTTGGAAAAGTCATGATATTCTACCTCACCGAAGTCGCGTTCTATATTAAAGCCAGTGTAATGATAATCAATTTCGTTGGCACCACAGCATAGATTTCCGGAGTTTTTCAGAGAGTTATCAAACAGAATCTGAGCGTTGTTTATGTCAATCGGGCCAAGAAAACCTGCAACTAAACCGCTTGCCTGGGTGATGGTAGCTACATGGATTTCTTCGCCTATGTGGTTAGCAATTTTGGTTTCGTTGGCATCACAATCTCCACGAATAAACAGCACAACATATTCACCGTTTGTCTTTTGATAAATCACGGCTTTACAGGAATTTTCTATGGGCAGTTTTAGATATGCGCATACATCCTCGATGGTTTTTGTGTTTGGTGTATGAACTTTTTGTAAGGGCTCTAGGGTGTTGGGGGCTTTGTTCTTAATTAAAGCAACAGCGGCTTCCAGGTTAGCCCGGTAGTCACAATCGCGGCAGGTTATAATTGTATCCTCACCAACCGGAGTGAGGAACATAAACTCATGGGAGACCTTCCCTCCCATCATGCCGGAGTCGGATTCGACTGAGATTACTTGAGGCAATCCTAATCGGGCATAGATTCTTTCGTAGGCCTTGTGACATACCTCATAGTACATATCCAAATCTTCCTGGGACGTATGATAGGAGTAGCCATCCTTCATTGTAAACTCCCTGACGCGAATAAGGCCTGCACGGGGACGGGCTTCATCCCGGAGCTTGGTTTGGATTTGGTAAATCATAAAGGGATATTTTGTGTATGAATTTCCATATTCACGCACCATGTGTACCGCAGCTTCTTCATGGGTCATGCCCAAGACCAGAGGAGTGTCGTTGCGGTCTGTAAAGCGCATAAGCTCTTTACCTACACTTTCATAACGGCCTGACTCCTGCCAAAGGGAAGCAGGCATCACAACTGGGAAAACTACTTCTTGACCGTCGATGGCGTCCATTTCTTCCCGGACTATATTTTCTATTTTGTGGGTGATGCGTTTCATAATGGGAAAAGATGAGAATATCCCAGCAGTAACTTGCTTGATATAGCCGCCACGAATCATTAGGGCATGGCTATCAATAGTGCAATCTGCGGGTCTTTCTTTAAATCTTTCACCTACTAGTTTTTCAAGTTTCATGAAAACCTCCTGGTATTGGATATGAAAAAGGGCGGCAGATTGCCGCCCCTACTGCTCATAATGGCTTTTTATTAACCTAAATCGTCTCAACCGGCACTTCGATTACAATTTCTGGCTCTTCTTCTTCCTTCTTACCAAATATGGACCCCAGATTAAACTTGGACAATATCCCAGGAATCATATCTAGCACTTTATTCACACTTTCCTGATTCTTGATATTGACAAGCTGCACAGTGCCGCCGCTGACTACTACAACAGCAGAAGGTGTCATCTTGGCACCAAGGGCACCGCCACCACCGTCCTTGCCGCCTTTTTTCCCTGCGTCTTCCTCGGTGTTGGCTACCATGGCTGTACCCATCCCCAGGGAAACGTCTACTAGGGGAATCAGGATTACCTCGCCGATATGCACCGGCTCACCAACTACAGTTTTTGTGGACAGATGGCCCTCCAGTTTTGAAAATAAATCTTGTAGATTGTCTTTAACTTTACTCATCTTCTTCATCCTTTCGTAAAATATATCACTCTGGCCTCTCCAGAGATATCCTTCCCAACTTACCCCCTCGATACTCATCAAGGAGTGTTATCGCGGCTCGTTCCAAGTCTACTACTCCGCCTTTCATTTTAAATCCTCTTAAGCTACCTATTTCTTCTAATATTTGCCGTGGTATTTTTTCTATGCCATTTATATCTGTGCTTACTTTATATCTGGCCACAATGGCCACGGGCTTTATTTCTAGTAAAATTTTTATTAAATTCTCAGCCAAAGTTATTCTATCTAATATCAGGTCGCTTACTGCGCCGGAAATGGCCAGCTTTATCCCTACCTGTTCATCTTCGAACTTGGGCCAAAGAACCCCTGGGGTATCCATCATATCAAAATCCGAGGTCTCTGTACCACCTTTGGAGGATATGTCCCGCACTTTTATCCATTGCCGACCACGGGTTACACCGGGCCTGTCCGCGGTTGCGGCACTGGCCTTTCCTGCAAGCTGATTGATAAAGGTGGATTTCCCCACATTGGGAATCCCTACAATCATGGCTCGGATAGGGGCATTGACCCGGCCTCTTGTCCGCATTCGTTCTACTTTTGGCTGCATTATCTCCCGCACTCTCTCCGCCAGGGGCTTAACCGCTGTGCGCTGCGTGGAGTCTAAGGACAATGTAAAAAAGCCCAGCCGGCGAAAATACGCCTCCCACTGGGCTGATACAGCCTTATCGGCCAAATCTGCTTTATTCAAAACCAGCAAACGCTGCTTACTGGCTGCCAGTTCGTCTATGTCGGGATTTTTGCTACTTAAGGGAAGCCGGGCGTCAAGTAGTTCTATTACGACGTCTACTACACCCAACTGGGCCGTTAGCATCCTCTTGGTTTTGGTCATATGACCGGGATACCACTGAATCTGCATTATTCCACCTGCCCAAGAGAATCAAAAGGCCAAATCCTGACTAGCACCCTGCCGATTATATCGTCATTGGCAACGGTACCCACAGTAGAATATCGGCTGTCTTTACTTGCGTTACGGTTATCTCCAAGGACAAATACCCGGCCTTCTTCCACAGTAAGGGGGAAGTACACATTACCCATAGACCATACTACTTCGTGTGAAAAGTCATCCTCCAGGGGCGTACCGTTCACAATAAAGCCCCCGTTTACAAAATCTACAACATCTCCGTAAACACCAATAACCCGTTTGATATGATACTCACTCGGGTTACCTGGATAGGGGTATGCCACAATATCGCCTACTTGTGGTTCCCCAAATACAATAGCTGCCCGGTTAAGGATTACCCTGTCTCCATCGTGTAGTGTAGGATGCATGGATTCCCCAGATACATGGGCGACCCTAAAAACATACATACGCAACACAAAAAACAACAAGAAAGCAAGGCCAATTGCAATGGCCCACTCTACAAGGCCCCTTACTACCGGGTTAGAGATGCGTTTTTTTAGCATGGTTACTCCGTAATCGGTTATTAGTCGGCTTTTTTGGCCTTACTGTAAATAGCTTCTTTAACTTTGGCTGCTTTACCGATTCTGTCGCGGAGATAAAAGAGTTTTGCACGGCGGACTATCCCGCGGCGTACTACTTCTACCCTATCAACTCTTGGTGAATGCAACGGCCATGTCTTTTCAACGCCTACACCGTAGGAAAGACGGCGCACGGTAAAGGTCTCTCTAAGACCTCCTCCTTGGCGTTTGAAGACTACCCCTTCGAATACCTGGATTCTTTCTTTGGAACCCTCAACGATTTTGGCGTGTACACGTACAGTGTCGCCAATGTTGAAGGAAGGAACAGTTTCTTTCATTTGCTCTTGTTCTAGTTCCTTTATGAGTTTGTGCATATGAATGCCTCCTTAAAATAGGGCTTTGCGGGAAATTGGTAACGCAAAACCGTCACGAACTGTGACAAGGCAGTATTATACAACTGCTGAGGGCTTGCGTCAAATATATTGAATGGAATTCATCCATTGGCAAAACAAACAAAAAATCCATATGATGTCATGCGAATTTTTATTGAAAACTTACAAACAACTTTTCAAAATATTTACAATCAGATGATGCCGATGTTATAGTCTTTTTCGACAAAAAACAAGAATGGACCGAAAAATAATGATAAAAATAGTGCTTCTGGATTCGAATCGGGAATTTATGGACAAATTTATTAAGTACAGCTTAAACGCCGGAGGCCTGACAGTAATAGGAGCCGCATCTGACGGGGACACGGCCCTTGAGCTTATAAAATCCAATCAGGTAGATATCGTACTAATAAATTTGCCCGGGGACGAAGGGCTGTATGTGCTGGACCAAATGGCTTTTGCTCCAGGGAATAAGCCTGTTTTTATCGCGCTTACGAATGAGGCTGGCAAGGTCGATTATATACTCCCAAAAACAGCAGAGATGTTCTATTTGGGGGAGCAAATTACCAAAATATGGGAATCGAAAATAAGAAAAAGCCCATCCCGCGGAAGACGCGAAACAGGAGAATGGGCAGAAGAAATCGGCCCGTTGCCGCCAAGGCCTACAAAGCGCAGTCCAAAACCCTTTATAGAAGAATTACTCCATAAAATAGGCGCACCCTATCACCTACAAGGCAGTGCCTATCTCAAGACCGCCTTCCAGATGATAGTAGCAGAGGGCCACTACCAATCGAGAGATTTAATGAATCGAATCTATCCCGAGGTAGCCAAAATCCACAAGACCACCCCGGTGCAAGTAGAGCGCAGCATACGATACATGGCAACGAGAACAATGACCAAGGGCCGGGATCTAATAATTACTAACTACCTGGGTATCCCCATGGTACCACCAGGAAAACGGATTACGAATAGTGAGCTGCTTTCAGCGTTGGTTTACTGTTATTTTAAGGAGCACAAGATAGAAGAATAAGTAAAACAGACTTGTCATCGCGAGCGTAGCGAATCAATCCAGAAAACCAAAGCATCTGGATTGATTCGTTGCGCTCGCAATGACACTAGGTAATTCATACTCAAAGCCTCGGTTCTTGCGGCGTAACATACACCGTCCTATGTCTATCATAAATCACAAACCCGGGCTTGGCCCCTACGGGTTTACGTACATATTTGCATCTTACGTAGTCCACAGGCACCTGACTCCCACTACGGCCTTTGCTGTAATATGCCGCTAGATTGGCCCCTTCCAATATTGTGGCTTCTGGCGGCTCGGCTCCCCCAGTAACTATGATTACATGTGAGCCAGGGATATCCTTTGTATGCATCCAGATATCATGACCCTTGGCTTGACGCAAAGTAAGTTGGTCATTTTGTATGTTGTTTTTGCCTACATACATGTCAAACCCATCAGATGATTTGAAATGGAGAGGCTTGGATACAAGCCCTTTTTTGCTGCCCTTTTTGGGGGCGTATTTTCGTTTTATAAAGCCTGACTCCGCCAGCTCTCCTCGTATTTCCGATATATCTGCCTCGGTTTGCACCGTTTCCATGGCTTGAATCACGCTATCCAGGTAGGCCAGGTCTTCATGGTTTTGCTTTATTTGATCTTGCAAGGCAGTGTATGTGCGTTTTTGCTTATTATATTGCTTAAAATACCTTTGAGCATTTTCAGAAGGGGTAAGGAGGGGTGACAAGGGTATTTCCATCGGCTTGTTTTTATCATAGAAATTCTCCAGAGTCACAGCCTCGGCACCGCTTTCCACTTGATGTAGATATGCCGTAAGCAGTTCCCCTATAACCCGTAGCTCATCCCGGTTTTGTATATCGGCAAGGGTTTTTTTGTACATTAGGGCTTTTTTATTACAACGCTCCAGATGAGTGGCAATTAGCTTACGCAAATCGGCAGTTTTCTGGTTTACTCGATACCCTGCGTCCCGCTTGGCGTAAAAGGCCTCCTGCATTGCCGATGGGGACTCGTAGCTTTCCCCTCTCATATGTTCATACATAGCAAAGGGCAATGCAGTTATATCCACCGCCTTGCCCTGGTCATCATAGTAAATATGGGAAGAAAATTCCCCGCTTCTTATAAGGTCAAATACCTGCAAAAAAGCCCCATACAGCCTTTCACGCTCCTCCTTGGCCAACTCTCCCACAAAAGTCTCTGGCGGAATATTGGCCCGCGTAGAAATTTCGCTGGCTAATATGGGGCTTAGGCCTGTATAACTGGTATACAGAGCCTTCTGAACATTGTGATTAACATGGAATATGGTTTGGTAAAATGACTCCTCTGTTACAGCCAGAGGGTCTGCTTTACCAGGATTAGGTGGGGGCAGAAACTGAACCCCAGGCAGAATCGTCCTAACCGAGCTTACACTAGGCGGCACATGCTTGATGGCGTCGATTACCTTGGATGACTCCGGTGACACCAAAATAATATTGCTATGCCTCCCCATAATTTCGATTATAAGGGTCTTGAGGGTTTTATCCCCCATTTCGTTAAGGGCTTCTATATGAAACTCCACGATACGTTCAAATCCAGGCTGCTTAATGTCCAGCAAACGGCCACCGCTTAGATGCTTTCTCAGCACCATGGAAAACATAGGGGCCTGCATTGGGCTTGGCTTATTTTCCTTGGTTAAATGAAACCGAGGAGCCGACGCATGAGCGGTAAGGAGCAATTTATGATTGGCTCCCCCTGCCCTTATTGATATATGAATCTCATCCCCTTCGGGCTGGGTAATTTTATCTATACGTCCCCCAAGGACATGCTGTTTGGCCTCATGTACGAGGCTACTGATTACGGTTCCGTCCTGTGGCATCAGGTGTAATCCTTTGGTTCATCTGACCCACCGGCTAGTTTTTTCCGTACTACTAATCCCAAAACTACGGTTGCAAGCAGAATGGCGGCAAATACAAGAATTGCACCAAGGGTACTGCCTCCTTGGTTGTGGGCATCACTATAACCGTCGATATCCAGAGCCATAGGTACCGAGTCGGTTGTTGACATACGTTCGGTCACGCCCCCAGTTCCTCCAATCTCAGCGGCTCCGAAGGATTCAATGGCCATATCGTCAAAATCATAGTCTCCATGCCTGAAACTTAAATCGCCTTCATCTATTGCACCTGCAAACATGTCCACAGCGGCTATGGGAACATCATACCCCATATCATCGTCAAATGATTCCACGGTCATATTAAAGTCTAACGGCTCTTGTTCCTCTTCCTGATATCCCCATACCCTACCTCTGCCATCCCAAAGGGCGTCATCATCCATCCATTCAGCTTCAGCGGCTAACTCCAGATTATCTAGGAATTCATCAGCAAGCTCTTCCACTACCGGTGCAGCTTCTGTGGGTGCCGGTGCTGTAACTGCCATATCAGCGGCGGCTTGAGGTGCCGCATACTCAAAGTCATCATGTCTTTGACCAAAATTAAAAACCCGTACCGCCCATAGGCTCATAAGAAGGAGGCAAGCCACTACTGCAATCCCAGCCCATCGCCTTGCGGCAAATCCGGCGGTTTTTGTATTTCTTCTGCTGCGTCTTACTTCTCTTTGGGGGGTAAATTGCATCAGTGCTCTGATATTGTCCATTGCTGTTTCATGGAAGCCCTCTGGCAAGTCAGGCTCGGGAAGCTGACGGAGCTCATCCAGCAATTGGCTATAGGCTCTATATTCATTTGTGCAATCGGAGCAATTTTCTATATGACTAATCAGCAGGGCCTGGTCCTCAGCTCTGTTGTCATAAATTTCTGAAAAAAGTCCCTGTACCTCCGCACAGCGCATCTTAGTCACTCCCTGTCATGTACTGACAGATTACATGCTCGCCTCCTCCACATGGTGGTGGGGGAGGCGCAAATCACGATTCTGTAGTATAGCCTATGTCAGCTATATTTGAAATAACGGCAGGGATATTTGTTTGTTCCGGGAATTTGAATGAAATATTAATGTAATATTACGGAAATATTAATGACGCAAATTTTACGTATGGTGACATACGTTTTTTTTTGCGGGCGCATCAGTTTTCCCTGCATTTATGCAGGTTGCGTTTCCATGCAAAGCCATATTCATACAGAAACTGTATTACTTCACTAGTACAGTAATACAGAAATTTTTCTGCATAGAAGCGTTCACAGAAGAAAATTTACTAATAATGGTTATTGCAGATACCTATTCACATCCTCCTGGGTAATCCCAGGATGCAACGCGATATTAAATCCGCTTGCGATAATACCTGCAAGCCGCCCTATCACCGCATCCACATCCTTGGGAGTTACAAACATATTCCCTTCGTAGGGGTCCAGGATTTCTTTTATCAGACCGTACCGTTCTGTCTCTTGTAGGCCACGCAGCATATCGTAAAAGGTCTGCTCGTCGGGAGCTGATTCCGCCATTTCATCCAGCATTCTTTCCATTGTGTCGTTGACCAAGGTCGCAGCATCTACCACGGTCGGTACTCCTACCGCTATTACAGGCATCCCCATAGTGGCCTGATTGATAGCAGCGCGTTTATTCCCAAGGCCGCTACCTGGGTTGATTCCGGCGTCGGACATTTGAATAGTAGCGTTGATACGGCTGGTGCGCCGGGCGGCCAGGGCATCTACTGCAATAATCATGTCGGGGTTAACTTTTTCCGCTACCCCTTTGACTATCTCCGCGGTTTCTATGCCTGTAAGGCCCATTACCCCTGGGGATAGAGCACTTACCGCCCTCACCCTGCCTTGGAGGTCTTGGGGCATGTCATCACCAAGATGACGGGTCACCAGTATTTTTTCACAGACCTTTGGCCCAAGGGCGTCAGGGGTTACCTGCCAATTGCCCAGACCGATTACTAATATCACGGCATCAGGCTGTAGGTTGTGTAGCTTACCTAGTTTTCTGGCAAGGATCTTAATAATCTCCTCGTGAGCCACGGTGTCATTTTCCTTCATTGCGGCGGATTCGATTGTAATGTAGTTGCCCACGGGCTTACCCATTGAAGCAGCTCCGGCTTCATCAGTTATTTTTACCCAGGTTACGGTTATGCCCAACTCCTCGTCTTCCTCAGTTGTAACCTCTACCCCGCTAAGCTCCTGGCCGCATTCTGATATGTGTTCTTTGTTTTCCAGGGCTAAGTCTGTACGGATATTTCTTGTTGTCATTGTCATCACCGATGCTTAGTATTGCCATTTTGGGGAAAATTATGTTCATCCTTCGCTCATTATGGTAAAATTTTTGCACCGAAAATATAAATATAGTGAAATCAATGAGAAACGGTCTCGCCCGAGCGGCACCCTGAAACGCCGAAACAAGGCGTTTTAGGGCGATTTTGCCGCGACAGGCGAGACCGATTTCGAATTATTTCACTATAAATGAGGCTTTATATAATGAACAATGATTTAAAAAACGATGAAAAAGACAACAAATGGGATTTTTCTGATTATGCATTTACAATCACAGGAATAATCGTTGTGGTACTCCTGGTTGTCCCCGAAATTTTAAGCTCGAGATTTGGCATCAATATCTTGGGAGGCAGCCTAAGCGATATAATGCCGGAACTTACCGAAGGACTAGAGGATGGACAAGGCTTTAGATGGTGGAGCGTACATCGCCTCCGTCCTTTATCGCCCCTGTTATTTCTTCTGACGACAACAATCACCTTTTTTAAGGATGCCTTTGACGCAAGGAAAAGCGGCGGATATAAAGGATCTATGTTTACCCACACTTTTGAATCTCTGTTGGAAGACTCAATCTATATGGCGATTACAACCATTATGGTTTATGGTGCAGTGCTCATAGGTGCCATGTATGCATCCTGGCTAGCCGGACCCATAACATGGATTTTATTCATAATTATTTTCCCCCTGGTAAGGAAAAAAGGCAGCAGCGCGGACAGCTTCACCATTCCATGGCCGCAATTGATTATATTTGCGTTTGGTATCATCGCAGAAATAATAACCAGGGCATGGATTGCGTTTCCCCTAACATGGCTAGTCATTTGTATCATCGAGCTGATAGATATAATTCGTGAGCGCGACTACTCAACTGATAATATTTTCGAAATCATTTACTACATCTTCTCCATTATTCTTATGGCCGTGGGTGTTGCTTTGGACTTTTGGATAGCATCATGGGCAGCGTTTCCCTTTGCGATATTAATTTGTTGGATAATAAGTAAATTTAAGAAGCCGGAAAGGACTCACTCATGAAATCTCTGGTACTAGCAGAAAAACCCTCCGTAGGCAAGGACATAGCCCGAGTACTTGGCTGCCGCCCGGCAGGGAACGGCTATATGGAAGGACCCAAGCACATAGTAACCTGGGCCCTGGGGCACCTAGTAACCCTTGCCGACCCCGAGGAATACGACAAGGCCTTCCAAAAATGGGATATTAATCACCTGCCCATAATGCCCGATAATTTACGCCTGACAGTTATCCCCCAAACTTCCAAACAATATAAAACCGTAAAGGATTTGCTCCTGCGCAAGGATGTCACCGGGATAATAATCGCCACCGACGCAGGCCGAGAGGGTGAGCTGGTAGCCAGATGGATAATAGAAAAAGCCAAGTGCAATAAGCCCATCAAGCGGCTTTGGATTTCCTCCGTAACAGACAAGGCCATCAAGGATGGTTTTGCTGCCCTTAAGGATGGCAAGCTGTATATAGGATTGGCAGACTCTGCAAAGGCCCGAGCCGAGGCGGATTGGCTGGTAGGTATCAATGCAACCCGCTGCCTGACTACCAAGTTTAACAGCCCTTTATCCTGTGGCAGGGTCCAAACACCGACCCTTGCCATTATCGCAAAACGAGAAGAAGAAATCCGGGCCTTCGTTCCCAGACCCTATTATGGAATAACCGCCGATGGGGGCAATTTCAAGCTGAATTGGGCGGAAGGGCGATGCTTCGATAAGGCCAAGGCCGAGGCAACCCTAGGGAAGCTTCAAACTCAGGGAGTTGTAGCCGAAGTCACTAAAACCACAAAACGAAAATACCCCCCAAAACTATACGACCTGACAGAGCTACAGCGGGACGCAAGCAAACGCTTCGGCTACTCTCCCAAGGACACTCTTGGAATAATGCAGCGGCTATATGAGGAGCATAAAGTCCTCACCTACCCCCGGACAGATTCCCGGTATATTTCCTCGGACATAGTCCCCACCCTACCGGACCGGCTCAAGGCCTGCATGGTGCCCCCATACAATAAATCCGCCGCACACATACTGCGCAGCCCCATTCGCCCTAATCCCAATTATGTAGACAACGCAAAGGTCTCTGACCACCACGCCATTATCCCCACAGAGCAGACCGTTAATATCCGGGATTTAAACGACAAGGAACGAAAAATTTATGACTTGGTAATAACCCGGTTTTTATCCGTGTTTTACCCACCCTTCGAATACGAACAACTTGGGATAAAGGTAAAAATAAGCGGTGAGGAGTTTACCGCCAAAGGCAGAGTGATAATCTCCCAAGGATACCAGGCGGTTTATACAGACATAGACGAAGATGAAGACCCAATAGAAAGCCAAACCCTCCCCAGCTTCAAGCGTGGCGACCGCATTACAGTCAAGGGCTTTCGCCTTACAGAAGGCAAAACAGCCCCGCCTGCTCCCTTCAATGAAGCCACTTTACTTTCCGCTATGGAATCCCCGGCAAAGTATATGGAAACCAAAGACAAAGCCCTCACCACAACTCTGGAACAAACTGGGGGCCTAGGGACAGTAGCTACCCGGGCAGACATAATAGAAAAGCTCTACGACAACTTCCTGATAGAGAAAAAGGGTAAGGATATCTTCTCCACATCCAAGGGTCGCCAGTTGTTAACCCTGGTACCGGCGGAGCTGAAATCCCCATCCTTAACCGCAAACTGGGAGCAGCAGCTGCAATGCATTTCCACAGGGAAGCAAAATAAAAACATCTTCCTCAAGGATATCCGCAAATACACCCAAGCCCTAATCTCCGAAATTAAGACCAGCACCCACATTTTCAGACATGATAATCTCACCACCACAAAATGCCCGGACTGTGGCATGTTCATGTTGCAAGTTGCCGGGAAAAAAGGAGAAATGCTGGTATGCCAAGACCGTGAATGCAACGCCAGAGTAAATGTATCCTTACAAATCCGCTCAAAATGCCCCCACTGCTATAAGTTCCTTAAAATAGTAGGAGAAGGAGAAAAGCGCAAGGTAGTATGCCCCTGTGGTTACAAGGAAAACTACGCCTCATTTGAGAAGCGTAAAAAAGAAGAGCGAGGAGCCATGTCCAAACGGGAGGTACAGTCCTTTATAGACGGCCAGAAAAAAGAACAGCCAAAGAATAACCCCTTCGGAGCACTCAAAGGGATGAAGTTTGATAAATAAAAAAATACCCGTCATCCCGTGCTTGACACGGAATCCCCTAACCTAAAAGCGAAAGATTAATGGAACCCCGGGGCAAGACCGGGGTGACGGGCTATATGCTACATATTATAGTGAAATCAATGAGAAACGGTCTCGCCCGAGCGGCACCCTGAAACGCCGAAATAAGGCGTTTTAGGGCGATTTTGCCGCGACAGGCGAGACTGATTTCGAATTATTTCACTATAATTATCAATAAGTCTCATTATTATAATAGCCACCCCCCTCCAAATGAGGGAATGTCTCATTAATCAACACCGCATGTACCACTATACGCCAATTCACATAACGATTGTCACAGGTAGACAAGGTCAAAATTCTGTCATCTGCAGATACCTCTATCTCCGCGTCAAAGCGGGACAAACTTCTAAATTCATTAACCATAAAACCCCAATCATCATACCTCGGCCAAATATATGGGAAATCTATATGAGTTACATATGCAGAAAACACCTCAAATACATAGTCTGCGTAAATAGTGCTAAAGTGGATATACCGAGTGGAGTGGAAGAACTCCTCTTGCAGGAAGTTGCGCACCATATGGAATTTATGGTTACGCCTTGTGTTATGCCCATACAAAACCCAGTTATGGTCCCCTGGGTTGTAAATATCAGCTAAGTAATCCAAAAAAATAGTTCCTGGTGTATAACGATTCCCCCGCAGATTGTGATGAAGGTAAAATTCATTGTCCGTAGTCTGAGTAACCAGATAATCAATTGTAGTATTGGGAATCCATAAATGGCCTATGATTTCATCATTACCATAGTGAGTACGATAATCCAAAAATCCCTGCCTCGCCACCCGAGGTACTGGAGTCGGAGTAGGTTCTAAATCAGGCTCAGGCTCATAGATGTATTCCTGCTCTATTGGTGGCACAAAGATTGTTTCCGGAAGTGGGGCAGGGGTAGGCAAATAATCAAAATTATTGCTATTTTGGAAAGAGATATTAGCCGTATGGACATTGTGACCATGGGTATATCTAAAATCCTCATATATGTAATTTACAATAACTGCAGCTGAAATCAATAGCACAACGGCAAGAACCAAGTACATTATTTTTGGGATTTTGGGTTTTGTAGGCTTAGGAGGCCGTCTGTATTGATACATCAATCCACCTCGCTAATCATATGAATTATAATCATAGTAGCCGCCCCCCTCCAAATGGGGGAAGGTCTCACTAATCAGCACCGCATGTACCGCAATACGCAAATTCCTATAACTATTTTCACAGGTAGACAATGTCAAAATCCTGTCATGCTCGGATACCTCTATCCCGGCGTCAAACCGGGACATCTCTCTAAATACATTTATCCAATGCCCCCAATCGTAATACCAGGGGTCAATATATGGATGGTCTATATGGGCCACATAGGCCGAAAAGACCTCGAATACATAGTCCGCATATATGGTACTAAAGTGAATGTACCGGTTGGCAAAGAAGAAATCCTCTTGGAGAAAACGCCGCACCATATGAAATTTATGATTACGGGCCATATTATGCCCATACAACACCCAGTTATGATCCCCAGGATTGCGTATATCCGCCAGATAGTCTAGGAAAATGGAGCCAGGGAGATAACGGTTGCCACGTAAATTATGGGACAAATAAAAATCATTGTCCGTAGTCTGGGCTACCAGATAATAAATTGTAGTATTGGGTATCCAAACTTGGCCTATAATCTCATCGTTATTATAATGAGTCCGCCAATCCAGAAACTCCTGCCGCTCTACCCGAGGAACTGGGGTTGGAGTAGGCTCCGGGGTAGGTTCTGGAGTATGTTCTGGCGTTGGTTGGGCAGGTGCCGTGGTAGCAGTAGGGGTGGGGATAGGTGCGGGTACATATTCATAATCATCGTAATCCTGGGACGGAGTCGGAGCCGCAAGTACGCTGCCATGACCATGGGTATATCTAAAGCCTTCGTATACATAGTTGATAATAACAGCAGTGGACACGAGCAATATAACTGCAAGTACTAAGTACATTATCTTTGGAATTTGGGGTTTCTTAGGCTTGGGAGGCCTACGGTATTGATACATTGTACCACCTCGCGGATTAGTTTCTGATTGTTGCATCTGAAATGCTAACATATCTACACATGTTTGTGAAGATGTTTGACCCTTTGTAATTTATGTGTAATCTGGATGAAATTATACTCATTCTGCTACAATGCTTGACGCTTTTTACTTATAGGTGTATCATGACTTTGCGGATACAATGAACCGCCCGGAGGGAGGGAAGTCCAATGTCAGAGGTAGTTATAAAAGATAATGAGACCCTGGACAGCGCGCTTCGGCGTTTCAAGCGCAACTGTGCTAAAGCTGGTATAATGGGGGAAATTCGCAAACGCGAGCATTATGACAAGCCCAGCGTAAAGCGCAAGAAAAAATCGGAAGCGGCACGTAAGCGTAAGTTCTAAGTAAGAATACATGCAATAAAATTAGTAAGACATAGCCCTATGGGTGTAAAAACGCCCCATGTTGTTCTTAATGAATGACATGGGGCGTTTTGTTATACTAGAAATTGCTTCGCAATTTCTGCTGGCGCGGTCGGAAACAAAAGCGCGCTTTGCGCGTCTCTTTACAAAATTTAGCATTATCGCGTATAGTCTAATCACTAAAGAATCAACACCAATAATACAAAGGAGCGATGGAACATGTCAGACTTTAAATTCAAAGTAACCAAGCACATAGGTGTATTGTCCGAAGGCTCAAAGGGCTGGCGGAAGGAACTTAATCTAATAAGCTGGAATGACCGTGAGCCCAAGTACGATATACGGGACTGGGCACCGGAGCGGGCCAAGATGGGTAAGGGTGTTACCTTGTCGGATACGGAAGTAGCTGAGCTAAAGCGGTTGCTGGCTGAGTAAAGGAGGCAAATATGCTCTACGAATACCAACTATCCGCCCAAGGGGAGGACTTTTACAATATCACAAGCAAAGTCCGGGAAGCCATCACCAAAAGCGGTATAACAAGCGGTATTGCCGTGGTTTTCTGCCCACACACAACAGCAGGGATTACCATCAACGAAAACGCCGACCCGGATGTGGTTCATGATTTGCTCCTTGGACTGGATAAGGCCTTCCCTGACCGAGCAGAGTTCACCCATGGCGAGGGCAACAGCTCCGCCCATCTTAAGGCATCTGCAATGGGTTCCAGCACGACGATTATTATTGAAAAGGGTAGACCCCTTCTTGGCACATGGCAGGGGATTTATCTTACGGAGTTTGACCCGCCACGAAATCGGAAATTCTATGTAAAGGTACAAGGCGCATGAAAGTACAATTCACCAAAAACGAGATAGAAATTATGCAGACCTGCCTAGACCAGTGGGGCATACCTGCCCAAGTCGGCCAAGCAGTAGAAGAATGCGCGGAGTTAATCGTCGCCCTTCAAAAGTTTGTAAACAGAACATCTAAACCAGACACCGTTGAAAGAGTCCTAGATGAAATCGCCGATGTAGAGATGATGCTGGCACAAATGCGGCTGGTGCTTGGTATTGACGATGATGCACTTCGCAAGCGGATTGAGTGTAAATTTGATAGGTTGCAAAAATATTTATTAAGGGATGACGTCTGAATGAAAAATGAAAAAATTTTCGCAATGGATTTTTCGCTTATTTACCCACTCTATATTCAAAAAGTAGAACGCAAAGGGCGAATAAAATCGGAACTGGACATAGTAATATGCTGGCTAACCGGCTATGACGAGGCCGGGCTGGCAGCCCAAATCGAAAAAAATGTCAGCCTCGAAGCCTTCTTTGCCGAGGCACCGCAAATTCATCCCAATGCACCCATGATTAAAGGGGTAATATGCGGCGTTCGAGTAGAAAATATCGAAGACCCTCTGATGCAAAAAATCCGCTGGATGGATAAGCTGGTAGATGAGCTTGCCAAGGGCAAGGCAATAGAGAAGGTGCTAAGAGCATAAATGCAACCTATAGTTGCTATGCAGTTGGTAGTATGCAACTAGGGCTTCTGCCATAATTACATATGTAATTTTTTTGCCGTTGGCAAAAACCGTAAGTTTTTTCTGCGTAAAAGCGTTCGCAGAAGAAAATTTACTAAGTATGTAATTTTTTTGCCGTTGGCAAAAACCGTAAGTTTTTTCTGCGTAGAAGCGTTCGCAGAAGAAAACTTACTAAAGTATGTAATTTTTTTGCCGTTGGCAAAAACCGTAAGTTTTTTCTGCGTAAAAGCGTTCGCAGAAGAAAACTTACTAATTAGGAGGTGACATACATGTCATTAGGTGAAAGAATCAAGAATCAGCGTAGTCAAAGCGGATTATCACAGGAGAAAGTTGCTGAACTGGTTGGTGTAAGCCGTCAGGCAGTGACAAAATGGGAAACTGGGCAGTCTGCCCCATCTACGGCAAATCTGATTGCATTATCAGAAATATTTGGGGTATCCCTTGGGGAATTGATTAGTGGGGTGAGGGATACCATCTCTGACAAAAACGTGCCCCCTGTACATGAACCTGCGCAAAAAAGCAGCAGGGTTGGGAGAACTGTACAGCTTATTGCGGCAATTGTTTTGGCTATCATCGGTATAATGGTAGTAGTTATCATCAACAATATGACCGTTTTCCAAATAATGAACCTGACGGGAGTGGATATTTTATCTGCCAACAATGTGAGGACATGGATTAGTGCGGCCGGTGCTATGGCTATTTTTGCAGGGGCTGTGTTGTTTGTTTTGTATCTCAGGGGTGGAAAATCAAATTCTTAGTATCATAAAATACAAAGGGGCTGTCTTGCTAAGCAAAAACCATGAATATCTATGCAAAGCCTGTCATTGCGAGCAAAGCGAAGCAATCCAAAAGGTTTGATTTGCTGGATTGCTTCGTCGTTTCGCTCCTCAACGCTTTTATGTTGACGAGGCACGTACATAATTATTCATAAAAATGCTTAACGAGACGGCCCCTTCTGTTTTTATGCTAATATCGGCTGAATCTGCCGGCTTTCCAGTGCCTCGGCAATAGTAGCCATTACATATTCATCTTTAAACACCATAGATCGTGGCTTGGCTAGGGGCATATCCTGACCGAAGGGCACAAAGTAAATATTACGCATCCCCAGCAAGAAACCAATATTCTTAGCCCCATTGCCAAGAGCATCATTGCTGGCTAATCCCAGTACCACTGGACGATTATTTCGCAAGTGAGCCTTGACTGCCATCGTTACAGGGGTATCGGTTATACCTAGGGCGATTTTAGCCAAAGTGTTGCCTGTTGCCGGTAGTACTACCAAAATATCCAGCAGCTTCTTCGGGCCAACTGGCTCGGCGGTTGCAATGGTGTTTATTATTGGCTGGCCTGTGATTTCGGTCAGCCGTTTTTTTATGTCTTCAGCCGCGCCAAAAGCTGTGTCCGTAGTATCTACCGCAGTTGATATTATGGGAAGCACTTCGGCACCCGCCACTACTAGGCTTTCAATTATTTCTAATGCCGCATCCAGTGTGCAAAATGAGCCGGTGAGAGCAAAGCCTATTCTTTTATCTTTCATAAGAAGCACCCTCCCCGATGATATTATTTATTGTATCCAATATATATCCCGCCGTTGTCACCGGCGCGATTTTCCCAGGCAGGGAGTTAGTGAACAGCACCTTGAGCCCATAATCCCTGCTTGCTTCTACATCCACTCCATATGGGGGCGAGGCAAGATCAACTATCAAGGTATTTTTGCGAATATTGCTCATATTCCGTCTGTCCAGAAGAATTTTTGGTACCGTGTTAAAGATTATATCTGCCTCATGCAAATACATATCCAAATCATCAAAATGCACGGCTCCATAACCGCAGCTATTTGCCATAGCCAGCTTATGAGGGGAGTTAATCACTGCAACTACCCTGGCTCCTATCCCTGAAAGCATCTTACAAAGGATGGACCCGATTCGCCCGTATCCTATAACCAGCATATTATTGCCGTGGAGGGTAATGTCGGTTTCTTCTATTGCGATTTTTATAGCACCTTCGGCGGTGGGGATGGCATTAAGCACTAGCAACTCTTCCCTGTGTAGCATATCTATCATTTTTACATTGTGCTTGGCCGCCAAGTCAGAAACCTCA
The DNA here is from genome assembly GCA_009781725.1 of Defluviitaleaceae bacterium. GTDB lineage: Bacteria > Bacillota > Clostridia > Lachnospirales > WQUN01 > WRAN01. The sequence goes on along the minus strand of WQVF01000012.1, from coordinate 10,114 downwards.
GGCTTTATATATCCTGCAAGCAAGGTTTGTGAGGGTTTTATCAATTTAAACAAATCCTCGCACAAGATAAGTTCGTTGTGGAATGGTGCGTTGAGTACACCGCTGTTGTGGGTACAAGGAATAGGGCCGATGATATATTCGGCGTTGTTAATCGTTTCATGAAGGTTTTTGCATTTCATGGGGATTTCTTGTTCATAGTTGGTAAAACCATAGAGTTTTATTTTATGCCCTTGGCGAAATAGCATCTCAGCCAGGGCGATATTTCTTTTGTCACCGCCTACAATAGCGAAGTCACGTGTTGTCATAGTAATTGCCCCTTGCCCATCTCTCCTGATTTATTCTATGTCCAAGGTCGAAGGGGCGTGAATAAGCGCAACCAAAATAAAATCCTCCGGTCTTTATTATCACTAAGGAATCATTCAAACCCAGGAGGTATAAAATATGTACAAATTATTTTCAGACAGCGGCTGTGATTTTACTCAGACAGAAGCGGAAAAGCTCAATGTGGGTGTTGTCCCATTCTATATCGCCTTTGATGGCAAAACCTTTTTCAAGGAGGGGATAGATATTTCCAACCAAGATTATTTCACCCGCCTTACATCCGACAGTACATTGCGCCCCAAGACTTCTCAACCCAGCCCTCAGGATTATGTTGATAAGTTCACACCATTCTTGGAAAAAGGCCAGGATATTCTTTATCTGTCAATATCATCAAAGCTTAGTGGTTCCCACGCCAGCGCGACAATTGCCGCCGACATGTTAAAGGATGAATACCCAGGTCATACTGTCAAAATAGTCGATTCGAAAAGCGCGTGCATAGGCCAGGGGCTAATTCTTAGGGAGATTGTCAAAATGCGGGACGCAGGCTGCTCCCTTAACGAAACAATCCAGTTAGCACAGCAAGTAATAAAGTCCACCTGTGTATACTTTACCCTGGATACCCTGGAATACCTAAAAAGAGGCGGCCGAGTAGGCTCAGCGGCAGCCTTGGTGGGCGGGATCCTGGGAATCAGGCCCATACTCCAGGTAGAAAACGGCCAGGTCACCCCATTTGAAAAAGTAAGGAGCAAGGCACGGGCTACCAAGCTGATGGAAGAAGTTATGACCAAGGCTATATCCGGCCAAGAGGAAAACTTAAGTGTATGTATGGGGCATATAAGGAGTAGGTCAGAGGCTGAAGATTTTATGACAAATATAGAATCGGCTTTGGGAATAGAAATATCCAACCCCATAGTGGATGTAGGTGCCGCAATAGGCACCCATGCAGGCCCCGGAGCATTAGCCTTTGCATATTGCAGGAAATATGATGCATTCGGGGAGCTTGCCAAGGTGGCGTAAGTTGAATATAAAACTGCACAGAAAAACCGTATGGCGTCATACGGTTTTTTTGTGCAAAAATCACAGCCTCTTGTATTTTGCTGTTATTCGCATACAATAGTAATATAGCGAACGACTTTCGAAATCGTACGTTGATTTATTGAAGGGGGTATGTTTCATGCGGAGACCTATTTCATGGTTCTGGGTTGTTTTGGCACTTATACTGTTTTGGCCGGTGGGATTGATTTTACTATTCAAGCGGCTTTCAACTGACAGAACTGCTACTTTTTCTTGTGGAAAACGACTTAATGTGGTTGCTGTTGTCTTGTTCATTATCGGCGGGGTGTTGATTATTTCTCCAGGCTCCGGTGGTGCTGTCATAGGTGTAATGTTTATCGTAGGCGGTCTTGTTGTCCTAAGATCTGCCAGGAAGAATACTGTCCAGGGTAACCGTTATAGACAATATGTGGATTTGATTGTTAATCATAATCAAAGATCAGTCCCTCATATTGCAGCTATTATGGGGCTCTCCAATGAAATGGTAATGCTTGATCTTCATAGGATGATTAACGAAGGATTCTTTGTGGGTGCTCGCATTGACCGTGCAACAAATGAAATTGTGCTAATGCCTCATCCTAGTGCAATGCCTCATGGCGCACCCATGGCTGCAATGGGAATGCCTGCCGCTGCCCCACCAAGGGAACGAATCGTAGTTTGTGATGGCTGCGGTGCCAACAACAAGGTATTCGGCCCCACAGGTACATGTGAATACTGCGGGTCGCCTCTTCAATGACCGACAACATACTTAAACGCCAATACGGCTTACCCGTTGCAATATGTGTTGTTGTAGGCTTTATTGTTGGCACAGGGATATTTTGGCGGCCAGGCCGGGTACTGTATGAAGCTGGCGGCAATATGTGGCTTGGGGTTTTGGCCTGGGTCGTGGGCGGACTGGTTATAGCCGCTTGTGTATATATGTTTGCGGTAATGGCAGCTAGATACGAGAAAATCCATGGCATGGTGGATTATGCCGAAGCCATTGTAGGCCCTAGATTCGGTTATCTGGCAGGGTGGTTTTTTTGTGTAATGTACCAGACCGCAGGTTATGCAATTATCGCTTGGATTTCTGCCAGTTTTACTGCGACTTTAGCAGGGCATTCCAATGTGACCAACTCTCCCTTTGTATTCTTCTTAGCAGCATTTTATATGGCTGTTGTGTTTGTTATAAACTACCTAGTGCCCAGACTACCTATGCGGCTTAATACCTTTACGGTAATCGCCAGGATGATACCCCTGGTGCTTATGGGTACTATCGGTGTTGTAGTCGGGATTTTCCTTGGCGACGGTACCACTGTCGAGGTGGTTGCGGCTGGTATTGGAGAAGGGATGGCAGCCCCCTCTTTTCTTGGAGCGGTGTTTGCGACGGTGTTTGCATATAATGGCTGGCAAGCTGCTGTGGCATTTAACTCTGAAATAAATAACAGTAAGCGCAATCTGCCGATAGCACTATTGGCAGGGTTTTTTATTGTTGTGATTATTTATGTACTGTACTTTATCGGAGTTGTAACCGCAGGGGATTCATATCAATTGATGCAAAACAACCAATTGGGTACAAGGGCTGCCTTTGCCAATATTTTTGGCTCTCAAGCAAGCTATGTTGTGCTGGTGTTTGTTATTATCTCCGGTCTGGGAATCCTAAACATGTGCTGTATGGGAATGAGCCGCAGTCTCTATGCCCTGGCCCGTCGTGGCCGCGGCCCTATCCCGGAGCGGATGGTACACCTTGACCCGGCAACAAATGTGCCCACAAACAGCATGGTAGTTTGCGTTGGCCTGTCCTTCCTTTGGATGATGGTGATTTACGGCAATCATAATGGCTGGTTTGGGATGCTTGATGGACGGCCATTCCGTTTTGACCTGCCGGATTTCTATAATATGATATTTTTCATATTGCTGATTCCGATTTTTATCGGGTTTATCATAAAAAACCGAGGCAATCACGAGGTTAATCTCATTAACCGGTTTTTTGCACCGCTCCTTGCAGCCGGTGGTGCCGGATTTATGATTTACGCGCTTATCAGCTCCAGTTGGGTACATGCGGTAATTTATGCCAGTGCATTTGTTATAATCGGAGCTATTGGCTTCTTTTTTTGGAGAAAAGTGTGAAGAAAACCACTTCACACTTTATTTGAGGGTCAAATGGGAATGCAAGCGCTCCCGCTTGACCCATGGAGGAAAAATGAAAAAGCCTGAACTACTAGCCCCCGCCGGGGATATGGAAAAACTGCAAATGGCCATAGCCTATGGTGCCGATGCCGTGTATGTTGGAGGCAAGGAATTCAGCTTGCGGGCCAATGCTAAAAATTTTGACCTGCCAGAGCTAAAGCAGGCCATAGCTTATGCCCATAGCAAAAATGTAAAAGTATATGTGAGTGTAAATATCTTTGCCAATAACCGAGACTTCGATGGCTTACATGAATATTTATCAGTCCTCAAAGAAATAAACGCCGACGCGGTAATTGTAGCGGACCTAGGCGTCATCAATGTAGCAAGGCAAATCCCAGGCCTGGAAATTCATATCAGCACCCAGGCCAATGTTACCAACTATCAAAGCGCAGCTCTCTACAAGGAGCTAGGTGCAGGTAGGGTAATACTGGCACGGGAACTTTCTTTTGAAGAAATAAAAGAAGTCAACGAACACAAGGCTATTGAAACCGAAGTATTTATCCATGGTGCCATGTGCGTATCCTACTCTGGCCGCTGCCTGCTAAGCAACTATATGGCCCAAGGCCGCGACGCCAATCGAGGAGACTGCGCCCAGCCTTGCCGCTGGAAATACCACCTGGTAGAAGAACTGCGACCAGGGGAATATATGCCTGTATACGAGGACGAACGGGGCACCCATATCCTTAATTCCAAGGATTTATGTATGATTGACCATATTCCCCAGCTAGTCGCCTCCGGGGTCACAAGTCTCAAAATCGAAGGCCGGATGAAAACCGCTTACTATGTGGCCATGGTGACAAAAATCTACCGAGAGGCATTGGATGACTATTTCACCGACCCAGCCTTCTACACATCCAAAAAAGACTATTACATGAAAGAACTGGATAGAACCGGCAACCGTGGTTTTATAACCGGCTTCTTCGAAAATAAGGCAATTGACGGACAGAACTTATCCAATACCATCTACAATAATTCTCAGGAATTTGTTGGAATCGTGGAAGCCTACGATGCATCCACCGGATTTGCTTTGGTGGAACAACGAAATAAATTCTCCCAAGGAGATGAGTTGGAAATTATAAGTCCCAAGGGCAGCTTTAAGCAGATAATAACTGATATGTACGATATAGAAGGCGATCCCTTGCAATCAGCCCCCCATCCTCAACAGATGCTGAGGATAAAGTTCACAAAGTCTGTTGATAAGTTTGACATAATGCGTATAATGGACAAGCAAACATAATTCCGATTTCTTTTATCCAGAGAGGAGTTACACCATGCCAGAAATTATCAAAACCTACCGCCAAACAATGACCCCGTCCAAGTTTATTGGTAAGCGGTACACAGACGAAGACCGGGTAAACGGCGGCTTCGGAGAAAAATGGGGAGAATGGTTCCAGAACGGTTGGTTTGACCAATTAGAAAAGCAGGTCTCTGGAAACATGAAGAATATCTGCGAAGATGGCGACGGCAACATTGGCCTAATGCGGGAGATAGATGGTATCTTCGAATACTGGATTGGGTACTTCATGCCAGAAAGCACAACAACACCGGAGGGATTCCAATCAATGGACTTCCCCAAAAGCGAACTCGGGGTTTGCTGGGTCTATGGCAAAGAAGAGGAAGTATTTATGCAGGAAGGCCATTGCGGAGAAAGGCTTGAGGGGGAGGGATTTAAAGTCCTTGATACCTGGTGTTTCGAGCGATACACCTGCCCCAGGTTTACTACCCCCGATGAAAAAGGGAATATTATTCTGGATGTATGTTTTTTTGTTGAATAAGAATCGCGAAAGCAACCGCGTCGGTGTTCGTATGGGATATGCTTAGCATAATCGAGTAATCACCACCGGTTAAATCTTGTGTAATTTTGGCCGCCTCATTGTGTAAAACTACATAGGGGCGGCCTTTTTTATTGTGAACAATCTCAATTGAGTCCGGCCAAAACCCAGAGAACCCTGTCCCTAGGGCCTTTGCCACCGCCTCTTTTGCGGCAAACAGCCCAGCCGCCGAGGCAGGCCCCTTGGCCGATAAAAAAGCCCGTTCATCCGGAGTAAACACCCGGGCGGCAAAGCTTTGAGTTATACTTTCAAAACGGGCTATTTTTACGATATCAACCCCTACGCCAAGGATCATATCCCATCTCCCTAAGTGCCGCGGCCACCTTGGCTACAGGCAGCCCCACCACAGTAAAGTAATCCCCTTCCACATGGTCAACCAGCAGAGCACCTTTGTCCTGCACTCCATAGGCCCCCGCTTTATCAAAAGGCTCGCCGGTTGCGATATAGCCCCATATTTCTTCATCAGAAAGCTCACGAAAATATACTAAAGTGGTGTCAGCAAAAAGGATTTCCTTCTCCCCCCTCAGTACCGCTACTCCCGTATAAACGGTATGGCAGCGGCCTGACAAGGATTTGAGCATAGCAAATGCATCATCAGGGCTCTCAGGTTTACCCAGTACCATCCCGTCAATATAAACCAAAGTATCCGCCGCGATTATCACATCATCAGGACCAACCAAACGCTGTACAGCACAAGCCTTACGCAAAGCAAGCTCACGCACCTGATAGTCTGGTGCCCCGGATATTGTCTCATCTGCACCGCTAACAACAACCTCACAAGGGATACCCACCTGAGCAAAAAGCTGCCGCCGCCGTGGGGAGCCCGAGGCTAGAATTATTTTCATGCATTCCTCATCTCCATTTCCTTGACATCCTACCATATGTTGCGTAGAATTTTAAGTGCTCAAACAATGCGCTTGTAGCTCAGGGGATAGAGCGGCCGCCTCCTAAGCGGTAGGTCGCATGTTCGATTCATGCCAAGCGCGAAACAAAACCCCTTGAAATGGCTTAATTCCTAGCCTTCAAGGGGTTTTTGCTTTTCATAGATTATGTGCAACTTACAATGTCTCATAAAGCCGACAGTAAGGCCATACTGCCGTGGATTTTAATCAATATCAAAATCCTCATCACCATAAATCATTTCTTTATAGATATCCCGAGCTGTTGCTGCCATGGTCAGAGCCTTTGTGTTAGACCTATTTTTCTTGTAGTAGGCTTCAAGGTCTTCGCATAAATCCACAGCTTTTAATCTAAATTGCCCTTCGCAGGTTCTTAGATGTGGAATCGCTACATCTTCTACATATGCGGCGGAATTGCTATCCTTTTTAGCCATCAGATTTATCATATGGCTTAATGTTTCAAACAAAATTGTATGTGTTTTGTCTTCATGCTTTATAGCCAAGGGTTTTCCCTGCTCTATCACCTCACTACACTTTGTATATTCTTTCATAAGCAATAAAGTATCTGCTTTGCTATAGAGAGCAAACACCGAATATGGCGTACCGTCAAGATGCATAAATGCTTGGTCGCAAAACATTAAGGATTCCTCTAAGTTACCTGTTTTTCTGCAAATTAGCGATAAGTCATTTGACAGCATTCCAATGTAGAATTTTTCCTGTATACTTTTAGCGTATGAAAGAGATGCATCGTGTAATTTTCTTGCTTTACGAAACCGGCCTACCATCATATAAGCCAAGGCAAGATGAATATCTATATTTATCCTAATAATATTGAAATGCTCACCACTAAACATCAATTTCGCACGCTCGTAATAAATAATGGAATAATACGGCATTCCAAGATCACGATAATTGTCACCAATAGTTGAAAAATTGAGTGCTTCTGGCTTTACGTAATCTCCTACTATATCAAGCCTTTTTATACCGTGCTCCAGCGATTTTTTGTAGTCTCTGCGAAGCCTATATCCAGTTTCCCTATTCATATGATATACATACAGGGTATCGTTACTAGCCTTATCCAATAAGCTTTCTGACTCATTCAGGATTTCTTCTGCAGCGGCACGGTCGTTTAGTAGTGTTCTGCTAAACAAAAATTTTACTTTTAACATAGAGTACAGCAGAGATAGGTCATGTTCAAAAGGCAAATCGGTTATAGGGAATACTCTATCAAACATGGCTTTTGCCTCTTTTTTTCTGTCACCATAAATTGTATTGTAAATCAACCATAAATGATTTGTATAAAGTGCAAGTTCATGTTCCAATAATGGCGCATCTTCAATTTCCATAAACTTCTTAATTGTTGTAAGAATCTCATTGCCGCACTCCAATTGCCCATTCTCGATTCGACTAATAGTCGACATGTTACATCCAGCGGCGTGAGCTATGTTTTCCATTGATAGGCCCTTTGATTTTCTGATTTGTTGTATCTTCTCACCCAAACTTAGAGTCGAATAATTCATTATATTCCCACTTTCTCACTTATGCATAAAATATAGTCGTTTCAATCGTATATAGGTTCTTAATCTATATCAAAATCCTCATCACCATAAATCATTTCTTTATAGATATCCCGCGCTATTGCTGCCATGGTCAGAGCCTTAGTATTAGACCTGTTTTTCTTGTAGTATGCTTCAAGGTCTTCACATAAATCCACTGCTTTCAGCCTGAATTGCCCTTCACATGTTCTTAGATGTGGAATAGCAATATTTTCTATATAGGCAGTGGAGATATTATCTTTTTTAGTCGTTAAATTTATCATGTGGCTTAAAGTTTCAAACAAAACAGTATGTGTTTTGTCCTCATACTTCATAGCCAATGGTTTTCCATTATCTATCACCTCACTACACTTTGCATGTTCTTTCATAAGTAATAAAGTATCAGCTTTGCTATAGAGAGCAAATACAGAATACGGAGTGTTATCAAGATTTACAATTGCTTGCTCACAATGCATTAGGGCTTCTTCCAGGTCACCGGTTTTTCTGCAAATATATGATAAATCATTTGACAGCATACCAATATAAAAATTAATCTTACGATTTTTTGCATATGAAAGAGATGTCTCGTGTAATCTTTTTGCTTTATGAAACCTGCCTACCATCATATAGCTTAAAGCAAGATGAATATCAATATTTATCCTAATAACATTAAATTGGTCACCAGTAAACATCAATTTTGCACGCTCGTAGTAGATGATAGAATAATATGGCATTCCAAGATCGCGGTAATTATCACCAATGTATAAAAAATGAAGTGCTTGTGGCTTTGCATTATCCCCTACTAAGTCGAGTGTTTTTAAGTAGTGCTTAAGGGAATTCTTATAGTCTTTATCCTGCCAATAACAGATACCCTTATTAAAATGATATACATGTAAGGTATCTTTACTAGCCCAATCTAATAAAGCTTCTGCCTTACTTAGTATTTCATCTGCCGCAGAGTTATCACCTGTTTCACCAAACCTCATACATATAAATTTTACTTTTAACATAGAGTACAAAAGACATAGGTCATGTTCAAAAGGTAGCTCTGTAATAGGGAATACGCTATCAATCATACTTTCTGCCACAAGCTGTTTATCGCCATAATACGTAGCGTGAACCAACCACAAATGGTCCTTATAAGACTCAAGTTCATGCTTTAATAGCGGGGCATCCCCTATCTCCATAAATTTCTTGATAGTGGCAAGCATCTCATCACTACACTCCAACTGCCCATTCTCAATCCGACTGATAGTAGACATATTACATCCGGCGGCATGAGCCAAATTTTCCATAGACAGTCCTTTGGATTTTCTTATCTGTTGTATTTTTTCACCTAAACTTAGAGTCGAGTAGTTCATTATATTCCCACCTTAACAAAAATTAATTCATTCACGTAAAAATTCGTGTATTATTTTTATCATACAGTTATTTTTCATGCAAGTTTTTTTCGCAGAATGTGTTTGAGGCCTGTCATCTGTGCTTGCCCCGGGGGGGCCCCAGCCTCTTGACTAGAGTTAGAGAATCCCGCGTCTGCACTGGACGACGAAGTTGATGTTTGATGAGTTCTTAATGAGGCAAACACCATGAAGTTAATGAATACATATCCAGCCCCACTGCCTTGAACCCTCAACACACCCTGTGCTATATTATCTATGGAATGCAGTGCATTCCCATAAAAGGAATGGAGTTATACACCCATGATAGATGTAGCACTCGTTGGTACCGGTGGCATGATGCCTCTTCCTGGCCGGTTTTTGTCATCTATGCTCTGCCGTGTAGAAGGTAATATGATTCTTGTGGATTGCGGCGAGGGGACCCAGGTAAGCCTCAGGATTCTTGGTTGGGGCTTTAAGCAAATTGATATAATTTGCATTACTCATTTCCATGGGGATCATATATCAGGACTGCCGGGGTTGCTCCTTACCATGGCCAATGCAGAACGGACTGAGCCCCTTAAGCTCTTCGGCCCTACAGGTCTGGCTCATGTAGTAAAAAGTCTATGTGTAATCGCCCAGGAACTCCCTTTCGAATTGGAATTTATAGAGTGGCCCAACCGTGTCGCACATAGCTATCAAGATGACATGTTTATCATCAAAGCCCTACCCCTATGGCACCGCGCTCCATGCTTTGGATATAGCTTTGAGCTACTGCGGCGAGGGAAGTTTGACCCGGCTCGTGCCAAAGCCCAGGAAATTCCACTTGAATTATGGAGCCCTTTGCAGAAACAAACTGGGGATTCCATCGTATATAATGGCAAAACATATAATAGCGATATGGTCTTAGGGCCGCCAAGGAAGGGTCT
>WQVF01000011.1 GCA_009781725.1 Defluviitaleaceae bacterium | reverse complement strand
GCTAATGCGGCAAAAAGGGCTAACGCCCATGCAAACAAGCCGCCTTCTACCTCCAAGTCAATAGGGAACCATTCCGGGCGGACGGCCATGAAGTAGCCTACCAAAAACAATGCCACCGCTAAAGCGGCAAATACGATTGCTGCCACTACAGCTTTTTTTATAGAATGTCTTGTTTCTACAAACTGCACTAAGTCGAACTCAGCCAGCTCATTCCTTGTTTCGCTGTCCATTAAAGACATGGGTGCCTGCTTTTTTGCCATACTCTCAATCCCTTCTGCTTTGTATTTATGTTACTAATGCCCTCGCATTGGTTTTTATAGCGAATTAATTCGAAGTCAGTCCAGTCTGTCGCCGAAAACGCGTAGAAGTGTTCGCGATTTTCGGCTCGGCCTGGACTGTTTCTCATTTAATTCGCTATAGTAAGCAAGTTTGCCAAACGGCACAACAAACTTACTATTGCCTCGTGCTTGAGACACCGTCACCATTTGTTGGCAAAATAAGTATAGCACATTAAAAATGAAGTCTCTACATTAAATTGCGTGGAACCGTAACCGATTTGGGTTTTGTGCATTTGTATCAAAGATAACGTCCAACCGGGGCTGTCTCGTTAAGAATGCCGTAATTTTAAGGCTCGTCATCCCGGATTTAATCCGGGATTCCATTATCATTGTCGAAAGACTAAGGGGATTCCAGGTCAAGCCCAGGATGACGGGCTTTATATTACTCCTATTGTCTTGACCGAATGGATATGCGCGGTATATTTTGCCACATAATCATGATGTGCATACGACCTAGAAACTATGAAATATCACCATGGTGCTGAGTTGTTCGCACATGTATAGCTAATTAATTCGAAATCTGTCCAGACTGTCGCCGAAAACGTGTAGAATCGTTCACGATTTTCGGCTCGGTCTGGACTGTTTCTCATTTAATTCGCTATAACATGCGTAAAATGCATGAACAAAAAGGAGGAAAGCCTATTTCTGAAAATATCAAATAGATTACAGAACAATATTTGTCAATAATGAAAACAAAGAGAAATGAATTAAAGTAAGTTCGCTTTTTCATGCATAAAAACCTAGGCGAGGCACTTATACAGTACCAGCAAAGCTAATACTGCTGTGCCCCTTCGGGGATTCAAAATAAGCGGGGTTTCACATCTGTGAAAATAAAATCATTTTCCACAAAAGTAAAATCCCACTAGCTGAAAAAATTGATACCCTCCTTCCACTTTTTTCTCAAAAACCGTTGTTTACCGTAAACTGGGTGGTTGAGTATGTTTTAGTGTACTCCTTTCTACCATTCATATCATAAACGCTATGTTACTTTTCTGGTTTTGTCGTTATTGGTAAAAGCGATATCGAAGTTTATGCAACTATTTGCCGCATTTTTGCGCTAGCTTCGTCCATATTCTCGTTTTTAATAGGGCAACATGCCGCTTTCCTAGTTTTGTCGTTTTTGATAAAGGATTTTTTCTTCCGGTGAGATGGCATACTCCAAAGCTACAATGAGCAATGACCCATGGGGCTTGACGCCTGTAGGACTGCGTGACGCTGTAGAGGGAGCCGGAGGCAGTGTAAGCTGGTGCGCAAAACTCCTTTTTTGCGACTACTCTGTAACCAACTTATATGCCGATATTTTGCGGATACGCCATGTAACCAGCAGGCTAAGTCCTATAGCTAAGACTGTGATAATCCCGCCTGCCACAACCATCCATGCATTGTTAACCAGCAAATTAGCAGCAAGGACGCCCATCGGCCGCATAGCAATATTGAGGAGTGGACTGGCATAAAAAATTCCTAATAACACTCCTATAATCGTACCCAGCACAACTGGTATTGAGAATGCTAAACTTATCTGGCGCATTAGATTCCCTGTCGTAAAGCCGATAGCTTTCTGAATACCCAGTTCGCGGTGGCGACGTATAATTGTTGCACCAATCACAAGATATAAAATTAACAAAATTACAAAGATTGCAACGCATAAAATAACTATACCAACCAAAGAAAGTATCGAAGCAAAGATGCCGGCACCTTCTTCAAATTCCGCATCTATATTTACAACCATGAAGGACTCTGCGGCAAACTGTTGACCCAGATTTTCTGTAAACACAGCGGAATCAGTTCCGGGATGCAGATATATATTCAAGCCGCTTTGCCTAAACTCTGGCTGTGCACGAAGCATCCCATAAATTGTAACCATCGCATCTTCTGCCATTCCGCTAAAAATCCCGGTCACAACAAATGGAGATTCGTCCGTACCAACGGTAACCTCATCACCAATATCTACATCAAAGCGGTTTGCAGCCAAGCCTGATAAAGCAACTTCATTATCTGCTCGTGGAAACTCGCCGCGGTGAATGTTTCGTGTCACACGGCGGTCAAAGTCATCCATTACAGAAATAAAGGAAAACTCGCCGTCAATAATCGTCTGTGCAAAGTCATGAAACTGTGCATCCCGGACTTCAGGCATGGCGATTATTTCACTTCGTAAAGCAGACAAATCTTCGTCTGGCCTAAAGATAATACCCGAGTTTGCACGTTCACCACCAGGGATTACTTCAAAAGCCGTTAAATCAATTGTGGAATTGTAGAAGATAACCAGCGAAATCATCCCTGTAAATGAAACTGCCAGCATAATAAAAAATATCATCAAACTTTGCCTAAAGCCATGAAAAACAGATTTGCCAGCCAAGGCAGGAATCAATGGCAGCTTGGTTTTGCTCAACAAAATGCGGTTGCGCTTGGCTTTTTTGCCGGTTGCTGATTCACCCCGTAAAGCGGCAACTGGTGTGATTTTCTTGATTCCACGTGCCGAAATCTTTGTGCCAAGCCAGACAATCAGCACCAAAATTACAGTAGTAATTACATAAAATTCTGGTGTGATGCCAGGTCGCCAAAAAATGCCGCTTTGGGACGCTAATACATTACCAATCAAAGGTAAAAGGAAGATTGTGGGAACAATTGCCAACATAGAAGCAAAAAAGATTACTGTCCCATACTGCAATATAACAGACCGAATAATTTCCTTGCTGGTATAACCAATGGCCTTCAATGAGCCTATTCTGGTTATGTCTTCTTCCAAACTGTTTTTGATACGGAATCGCACTACAAACAAAGATACAAGCGCGATAATCAAGGTAAATACCACCATTATCATTGCAGTCATGTTAGCCATCATTGTTCTAAACATAGACATATCTTCGAGAGAAATACCAGAAATTACGCTTTCTGTACTAAATCCGGATGCAAAGCCCGATAGCTCGTCAAGCCCAAACAAAAGCCCGCGGATATTGTCAACGCCATTGGCAAAAATCAGGTAATTCCGATACTCAGGAAACCTGTGGTAAAATTCCTCAAAACGCTCTGTGGGAATAAAAAGGTTTGCCGGTGTGTTTACACCATCACTCAAAATACTTTCCGTGTGCCCGTTGATTGTAAAATGTATGGAGCCATAACCTGTTGTATTAATAACGAAGTCGTTACCCAGCTCGTGCCCGTGGATATATAAGCCAAATGGAATATATGCTCCATCTACTGCCAGGGGTTGACTGTCGCTAACCAGTTTCCACTGAGAGAAGTTGCGTGCTTCGTTTATATCACTAAGCATAAAGAAGCTTGTAATCATATTCTCGCCCCATGGGATTTCCCCGTTCAAAAGTACTACACTATGTTTTTCAAACTCTGTTGAATTGTCACGTAAGAAGCCCTCGGTTTCTTCATTCCATAAATTTTGTGAAATAATAACCAGCGTATCAGAGGTGTGGAGCTCTTTAGCCATTTCGTCAAAGTAGTTGCCAAAGTTAAACAGCAGTGCAAAGCCAATATTCATCAGCGTAGCTGCGATGAGAAAAAGAACGGTTAAAATAATCATCTGCCCTTTAGCTTTGCGGATGTTTGCACCCGCTAACAGAAATGTTCGCTTCATCTCTACCACCCCATATCATCTAAAAATGCAGCTAGTTTCTTGTGTCTATCTCGGTCGCCGCTGACATAGGGTCCTAGGTTACATTCGCCGCCGATTGTTCCGTCACTAATATACAGCACGCGATTGCCTCGGCGTGCTGTACGCAAATCATGAGTTACGCAAATCACACTTTGCCCATCGTTGTTGACTTTGGTAAGCGTATCCAGTGCAGCACCGCCGGCAGTGGAGTTTAACGCCCCTGTTGGCTCATCGGCAAATACAACGGCAGGTTTGTTGATTAAAGCGCGAACAATTGAGGAACGCTGTGCTTCCCCCCCGGAAATTTGAGTAGGGAACTTATTCCACTCTTGCTCGGTAAGGCCAACGCTCTCAAGTAATTGTTTGGCCCGGGCAATGATTGTCCCCCTGTCGCTAGAGACTAAAAACCCGGCGGCCAAAATATTATCTAAAATGCTCATATTATCAAGTAAAAACATTTGCTGAAAAACGAAGCCGCAGTTTTTGCGGCGGAAGCGTGCAAGGGCGTCGTTAGATAGTGTAGAAATTTCCGAGCCTAAAAAGCTGATAGAACCGCCGGTAGGCTTATCCATGCCGGATAATGCATACATCAATGTAGATTTTCCTGCCCCAGAAGGACCCATGATTACGGTAAAATCCCCTTCGTTAATTTCTAAGTCAAGATTTTTAAGGACATGTTGGTCCCTGCCACCTATTGAAAATGCTTTGCTTAATTTCTTTGTCGTAATTAGTGCCATGATTTATCTCCTTTGTTAAGAACTGCGCGCTTTTATATAAACGTAACATTTAATTTTAGGTCTGCATGGACAAAAAAACAGACTATTTGGTTACTATAACCAAACGGCCTGTTTTCTATTTATACGTCACTCTTAATTGAAATCGCTATATCAAGCGATTTTATAGCGAATTAATTCGAAATCAGTCCAGTCTGTCGCCGAAAACGCGTAGAAGCGTTCGCGATTTTCGGCTTGGCCTGGACTGTTTCTCATTTAATTCGCTATACTAACAAATGTCTTTATTCGTCTCATGCCCTCAATAATTTCATCCTCGGAACATGCATACGACAACCTGATATGCTTCTCGTACCCGAAATCACTACAGGGAACAAGTGCCACCTTTTGTTCATCTAAAATAAACTCGGCAAAATCTGATGCATTGTTTATAGTCTTACCCCTTACAGATTTTCCACAAAGTGAGGAAATATCAATAAAAACATAGAACGCGCCGTCAGGCTTATTCGCTTCAAACCCGGAGATATCTGACACCAGACTATACATTAGCTCCATCCGCTTTCCAAATGCAACGCCCATGTCCGCAATGCATTGTTGGTCACCGGTCTCGGCGACCAATGCTGCCTTTTGGGTTAGGGTATTTATATTTGAAGTCTGATGGCTTTGTATATTACCGATAACATCAGCAATTGGTTTGCTGCTTGCGGTATAACCTACTCGCCAGCCTGTCATGGAATAACTCTTGGAATAGCCGTTTACAACAATGGTGCGGTCATATATTTCTTTTCCGAAGGAAGCTATGCTCACATGTGGGGTTGATTTATTGTATATAAGCTTTTCGTAAATTTCGTCAGAGATTACGTATAAATCATTTTCCACGGCGATATCGGCTACCGCTTTAAGCTCGTCTTCGCTAAATACCGCTCCCGATGGGTTATTCGGGCTGTTTAGCAAAATTGCCTTTGTCTTGTTGGTTATTGCGGACTTAATCTGCTTGGCTGTGGGCTTATAACCAGTGGATTTGTCCGTCATTATTATATGGGATACGCCTCCGGCCAAAGCGGCAAGCTCCGGATAAGTAATCCAATAAGGGGCCGGGAAAATTATTTCGTCACCATCGTTTATTATCGCAGTAAATGCGTTGTGAAGGGCATGTTTTGCCCCGTTGGATACTATTATCTGGCTGGGCGTATAATCAAGCCTATTGTCTTTTTTTAGTTTTGCAGATATAGCATTTCTGACTTCATGTATTCCCGGAGTTGCCGTGTATTTAGTAAAACCTTGTTGTGCTGCCTGGTAAGCGGCTTCCTTGATATGCTCCGGGGTATCAAAATCCGGTTCACCTGCGGTAAAGGCTATTAAATCTTCACCGGCGGCTTTTAGTGCTTTTGCTTTTGCAGTAATAGCCAAGGTCGATGATTCCCTTACCTGTAATGCTTTTATTGATAGAGGCTTCATGACAGCCCTCCTATATGTTTTTTATCCATCCTCGAGTATCTGGGCGCAAACCGTATTGTATCCCTGTGATTTCATCATAAATTTTCTGGGTAAGCTCACCAGGTTTGTCATTGGCAAGCTTTATGACCTTGTCATTCCATGTAAGCTCGCCGATTGGGGAGACTACCGCTGCCGTTCCTGACCCAAAAGCTTCTACAAGCTTCCCGCCATCATAGGCATTGGCAAGCTCGTCAATAGAAATGGGGCGTTCCTCAACTCTCATGCCCCAGTCCTTACATATTTCAATAACAGATTTACGGGTTATGCCTGGGAGAATGCTTCCTGTTAGCTCTGGTGTAACTAGATTGCCATCTATTAGGAAAAAGACATTCATGGCTCCCACTTCTTCGATATATTTTCGGTGGATGCCGTCCAGCCAAAGCACCTGATTAAAGCCTAAGCCTTGTGCGTTGAGCTGAGAAAGCATGGTACCGGCATAGTTTCCGGCGCATTTGGCAAAGCCGGTTCCTCCTTTTACTGCCCGTACATATTCAGGCTCCACAAAAATACGTACTGGTGCAAGGCCGTCTTTTCCGTAATACGGCCCCACAGGGCTTAGGATGATTACAAGTTTATATGTGTTTGATGTGCGAACGCCTAAAAAAGGGTCTGTCCCAAACATAAAAGGGCGTATATACAATGATGACTCCGGGGTGGTGGGAATCCAATCCTTTTCCAGCTCCACAAGCTGTGCCAATGCGTCAAGTACTTCATCAGAGTTGATTTCGGGCATACTCATGCGCCCTGCACTTAAATTCATCCGATGCATATTTTCCATCGGGCGGAACATAGCAATCTTGCCGTCTACTTGCTTGTATGCCTTCATACCCTCGAAAAACATTTGCCCATAGTGTAGGCAGCTTGTTGCTGGGTCTAGGCTTATGGGTGCATAGGGGGTGATTTTTGCATTATGCCAGCCTTCGTCTCGTGAATAGTCCATCATAAACATGTAATCAGTAAACACTTGCCCAAAGGGTAATTCGTTTTTCTCAAGGGCGGTTTTTGGTTTAAGGTTTTGGGTTAGTTCAATTTTTATCTTCATATGGAACCCTCCTGCTCAGTCTACAGTTGTTGATGCTTTGTACCAAATCATCAAATGTGTTACTTTTCTAGTTTTGCCATTAATGACAAAACGGCTACAGGTGTAGTCGATTTTCCAAGCCACTAAGCTCGTCCCAAAGTACTTTGGGCAGGCGGTCACCATATGATTTGTAGTATTCCCGCATTGCGGCGGTTTCATCTACCCAAAGATTTTTGTCTACGTGAAGCAGTTCCTCCAGCTTTTCTTTGGGAAGGTCAAGTCCCTCTGTGCTTATATCGTCAGGATTGGGCATTAAACCAATTGGTGTATCTATTGCCAAGGCCTCTCCTTCGCAGCGGGCAAGTACCCATTCAAGAATACGAAGGTTTTCGCCATAACCCGGCCAAAGGAATTTGCCATTGTCTCCGGTACGGAACCAATTAACATTGAAAATCTTTGGGGCATTATCCCCCAGCTTCTCACCCATATCCAACCAATGGGCAAAATAGTCCCCCATGTTGTATCCACAGAAGGGTTTCATCGCCATGGAATCAATGCGGGTTACTCCAACTGCACCTGTTTGGGCGGCAGTTGTCTCTGACGCCATGGTTGATGCGATAAATACACCATGATTAAAGTCCCGGGCCTGATATACCAAAGGAGCCGTTTTTGCGCGCCGCCCGCCGAAAACCAATGCGGAAATAGGCACACCATTGGGGTTTTCTACCTCTGGGCTCAAAATAGGCAGGTTTTTTGCCGGGGTTGTGAAACGGCTATTGGGATGAGCACCTTTTTCTTGGGATGTTGTGCCGTTCCATTGTTCGCCTTTCCAATTGATGCCCTGTGTCGGAGGGGTTTTACTGAGACCTTCCCACCAGACAGTGTTATCGTCTTGGTTATGGACGACGTTGGTAAAAATCGTATCATTACTGATTGTTGCGAGAGCGTTTGGATTTGTAACGCTGTTTGTACCAGGGACGACGCCGAAATATCCGTTTTCAGGATTAATTGCCCAGAGACGCCCGTCTTCACCTATTCTAAGCCAAGCTATGTCGTCGCCTACACACCACACTTTATAGCCCTTTTCTTGATAGACTTCTGGTGGAATAAGCATTGCCAAATTTGTTTTTCCACATGCAGAGGGGAAGGCTGCGCACACATAGTGAACCTCTCCCTGGGGATTTTCTATACCGATTATAAGCATATGCTCCGCAAGCCAGCCTTCATTTTTGGCCTGATACGAAGCTATGCGCAGGGCAAAGCATTTTTTCCCCAACAGAGCGTTTCCCCCATAGCCGGAATTAATTGACCATATGGCATTATCCTCTGGGAAATGAGCAATAAACCTATCATCTAGGCTTAAAGTTGCCGTAGAGTGAAGGCATTTTACAAAATCGCCAGTGTTTTTCACCAGTTTTGTTACATCTTTTGAGATACGGGTCATGATATTCATATTGAGTACAACATAGATGGAGTCTGTTATTTCGACCCCAAGCTTTGAGAATGGTGAGCCTACAGGCCCCATACAAAAAGGTATTACATACATAGTGCGGCCCTTCATGGAGCCGTCAAATAATGCGGTCAAGCGGGCGTACATTTCTTCCGGTGCCTGCCAGTTATTGTTTGGCCCCGCATCTTCTTTTGCTGTAGTGCAAATGAATGTTTTATCTTCCGAGCGTGCGACGTCGTTTATTGCGGAACGATGCAGGTAGCAGCCGGGCAAGATTTCTTGATTGAGCCTAATCAGCTCACCCTTTTCGATAGCCTCTTCGCGAAGTGCGTCCAGGCCTTCACCATCAATCCAAACTACATTGTCAGGTTTGCACAATTCTACCGCCCAAGAAACCCAGTTCTTTAGTTTAAAATTTTCCTCCACTACAATGCCTCCAAAATTTCGTCATTGACATCCGCAAGGATTATACAAATCCCTACACGGATTTGCAACTTGATTTCATCGTTAGACCAGGGCAAACAAGTGATTGTAAGCCCGCTGGATTTGTGTTATTTTAAATGGGTTGCTGTCGTTTATTGGAAGGTTGTCTCGTTATGCATTTTATGAATAAATGTCTAAGCAAAAAAATTAAATTTGGAGTGATATATTTGAACTTGAAGAAACAAATATGTGCGGTACTTATTTCAATCATGTGCATAGCAATCATTATCATAAATCCCCTAAGCACTACTGCGGCTGCTCCTATCGGGCTTGTAATCAATGGACAAACCATTACCGGTATGCCCATGCCTCCTGTAATCCAACAAAACAGGACACTAGTACCGGCTCGGGCTGTTTTTCAAGACGGGCTTGGTGCGGAGGTAGAGTGGCAGGGGGAGACGCGCACTGTTTCTATTAGTTATGGTGAAACACATATATTACTTGTTATTGGAAGCAGGGTAATTATTGTGAACGGACACCCTTCTGATATGCCAATTCCAGCGCAGATTATAAATGGGAATACAATGATTCCTCTTAGAGCCGTGGCTGAAAATTTGGGCTTTGAGGTTGATTTTAAAAACCGCACCGTATTTATTGATTCAGTGTCCGTGGAACCTATAGATCCGGAGCCTACCCCTCCGCCAGTTATTGATTCAACGCCAACACCTCCGCCGAGGGGAAGCGACTCCCGTGTTGTAATTGTAGACCCTGGGCATGGTGGTCGTCCTGGCGCGGTTTATGATGATGTACGAGCAGCGGATTTAAATCTTGCAATAGCGGAGAAATTGATTCAGCTAATAGAAGAATGTGGCTATATGACGGTTTATACTACGCGTACTGGAGACTACATTGTAGAATTAAATGACCGTGTCCAGTTTGCTAATGAACGCGGAGATATAATGGTGACCATTCACCATAATGCATGGCATACTCCATATATAAACGGCGTAGAGACGTTCTACCGAACAAATGAATTTGACACCTCCCGCTCACTAACAAGCCAGAATTTGGCAAGGATTATCCAAAGGCAGATACTTGACCACACCGGACGCAATGATAGAGGTTCTAGAACCGCTGATTTTGTAATTCTTAGATATTCTGAAATCCCTACGGTTTTAATTGAAGTAGGCTTTATGAGTAACCCTGAGGAATTTGCGACGTTGATTTCAGCAGAGTATCAATGGTGGGTTGCCCAGGCTATTTTTGAAGGTTTGCTGGAAGCGTTTTTGTTATATTCGCAATAGTAAAGATTTCAGCACCAAGATTACGCATGTCTACAAGATTGTTATTAATGCAATACTTGTATCTTCGATTAATAACCAAATACCGGCATAAACCCGCTGGGGGGATAACTTCGACTAAACGATATTGCCCAGTTATGGAAAGATTAAGCGTCACTAAGCCGTTTGCATCACTAATCACCGGCGTACTAGAGGCTACCCATATATCGCCGACAGTGTCCCAGGAATAAAGCTGGAACACAGCACCCGGCACCGGTTCACCTGTTGCAGGTGTGACTATATTATTTGTCTTTGTAAACTGAAACTCAATAATATTGCTATCTAGTTGGAAATTGATATCGTAGTTGTTTAACGGGTGAGTATATATGCTCTGCGAACCAGCAGGAATACCAGTAGCAAGAGCATTAATAGGTGGTGCCCAAGCCAGGTTTGCGCTGTTATCAAGGAAAGTCATGTTCTGGATTGTCAAGTTACTGTAAGGTGCCGGCACAGCAAGCATGTTTAGGTTGATCGCATACTCGTGATTCTCTGTGAATATCCCGCCACCCATTTCTTCGGCTTCGTTTTTTGTAATGGCGACATTGTTTGCAACTAAGCTAGATGTAAGGGCAACCCATATGCCGCCGATAGTGGTGGTGCCTGTCATATTAAATACACCGGTACCCTCGACATTTACACCGCCGGGCCTGTCAGCCGCTTCTGTACGGTTGCTTGTTATATATCCTGCAGACATATAAAATTCGCCACCGCGTATGTCTACGCCGCTTCCATGACTTAGCCCCGTGCCAGCTGCTGTACCCTGTTCATTATGGTTGCGGATATGTGCATTTTCCCCAGACATAGTAACAGTGCCGCCAATTTGGTGAGGTGTTGCGCCTTCTATTCTTTCGTGGATGGCAGACATATTTCTGCTTGTATTTTGTATACGGTAAGCTCATTGTCAAACAGTGGGGCAGTTTCCACTTCCAAAAATCTTTGTATCCGCGCCAAGACATCGGGGGGTACTTGGGTTTCTCCGTTTTCTATGCAGCTTACATATTTTGTATTGCGACCAGCATTTTTCATGCGTAAATTACTTTCTACCAGGCAGAACTATTGATGGGTCTGCATTGCTATAGCGAGCGCTTTCGAAATCGTGATTGCACGTCGGGCAAAATCGGCCAAAAATGTTAACTTTGCGTTTTTGGCAGCATATACCGGTAAGAAAGCCGGACGCCGAAGGCGGCGTTTGCGTAGCAAACGTACTGACCTCCTTCAATCGCGATTCTCAATGTCGTTCGCTATACATAAACCGCGGCCCTATAACATCCCAAATCTCATCAGTAACTGCATCCGCAGACCGGTTGCCGTCAACTATCAACACCTTGGCAGTATCCTTCATTCTTTCAAATGCATCAAAGAACCTTTCCCGTAAATCAACTCCGTTATCATCGAATAACTCTTTTCTGATGCGGTTATTATTTATCCGCTCAAGGCAAACTTCCGGTGCTACATCCACAAAAATAGTGATATCAGGCATCAGGAGCTCAATTGCGTCGCGATTGTAATGAAAAATATCCTCAAAGTTTAAGTCCAGCCCCTGATAAGCAAAACTGGAAAACACATATCTATCAATGAGCACATGGCCGCCACTGTCTATACAAGGCTTGATATTGTTGATTACATGCTCGTAGCGGTCTACAGAAAAAAGCTTGGCCATAGATATCGGGGAAACAGTCAGCCCAATATTTCTTACAATGTCCTGTAAGAGCAGTCCTATCGGATTACGGTCGCTAGGCTCCTTTTCTCCTATGCAATTGATACCTATCTTTGCCAGTTTGTTTTTGATGGCGTTAAATTGGGTAGTTTTGCCAGAGCCGTCCAGGCCTTCGAAGGCTATGAATATGCCTTTTTTCATTGGTATCACTCTTTCGTACATTATTTAGTTTGTCGCCCTCACCGGAGGGGGGCGGCTGTATATTATATGAATTCAGTTGTTTTCAACTTCCAATCAAAATGGCATCGCCACAGCATTTGTGATGTTTCCCACAATTCTTTTATTACATCATCTCTGGCATTAAATAAAAACGCGCCAGTCAATTCGCGGCCTAGTATATGCCGCAACGCATAAACCCCTGCTTGTGAAAGCCGTATACCATATCCCGGCTTATGTATTCTGCAAATTAGCCCTTCTGCGCTGATATACATCTCTGTATCAGCAATTTCGCCGCATACAGTGCATCCTTGGGTTTCCGGTGCAAGACCATAATATGCAAAAAATCGTATAAAAAAAACAGAGGCGACTTGTAACGGAGGCAACTTCTGTTTATTCAAATACCCCAATGCCTTGAGTGCAAGCAATAATAACTCATCACACTGGGTATCCTCAAGTAAAGTCTTCTCACAGACCTCAACTACAAGATGAGCCGCCGTCAGGGCGTCATAATCAGTTCTTAGACCATAAAAACTCTCTATAACCTGGGCCTGGGCCAATGCATGAAATCCACGCCCGGCTGTTAATACAAAATCCGAATATGTAAAAAGCTGCGCGGAGGCCATAAACTTTGACTTAGGCTTACGGGCACCACGAGCATAAATCATCATCCGGCCATGTTCCTTGCACAGCAAGAGGAGCCGCTTATCCGACTCCCCGGCTTCATATTCTTTTAGCACCAACCCACGGGTTTTAATGCTCTCCATTGGTTTTTTTATCCTCGTTATTTCTGCGGCTTTGCCGATATGCAAGGTACATCTTAGGGTCACCAGACAGTGCAAATTGCTGCCAACAGCGTTCATGTTGTTCCATTTAAATATCCCCTTCCTCATTCTAATGAGGGCTACGCCCTCAAGCTCCCTCGCTACACGAGGCAAAAGCCATGTTCCGCTCCGCAGGCATCGCCTGCGTGCCATGCCCCAGCATGGCGGTAAAGCAACTGACATTATTTTGACCAGGATAATGGTACCTATGCTATTGAATTTTTGGTAAGGAAAATTCCGGCATCATGGTGCTATAGCGATTTCAATTGAGAGTGACGTTTTTTGTCACTCTTAATTGAAACGCTTTCCGAAAACATAGTAATTTCAATCCCGTATTTTGGATTGAAATTACTATATATCATTCTGGTTATACCCAAAATTCCTCAGCAGAAAATCACTGTCCCGCCAATTTTTTTTAACCTTTACCCACAATTCCATAAATAGCTTGAACCCTAAAAGCATTTCAATATCCCGGCGAGCTGCTGCCCCTATACGCTTGAGCATGGCTCCTTGCTTGCCAATGATTATGGCTTTATGGCTATCCCGTTCGCAATAAATATTTGCACCAAGGTCGACCAGGGCATTAGGGTCGTCCTCACTGTGGCCATCTCGCAATTTAAATTGGGTAATTTCTACAGCCATACCATGGGGTATTTCATCTTGCAAGAATTGCAACGCCTTCTCTCGGATAATCTCTGCCGCAATCTGCCGCTCGGGCTGGTCGGTGAGCTGATCTCCTGGGAAGTACATCGGTCCCTCTGGCAGAACCTCACGTATTGCCTTGAGCAAGCCCTCGGTATTATCCCCTTTCAAGGCTGATAATGGAATAATCTCTCTGAAATTGTATAGCTGCCGATATTGGTCGATTATAGCAAGTAAGTCCTGCTTAGGAACCGTATCTACCTTATTTATGGCAAGGAAAATCGGTGTTTTGCTGCCTTGTAGCCGCTGGATAATCGCCATATCACCTTCGGGAATCTTCCGCTTAGGTTCCACCATAAAAATAACGGCGTCTGCCTCACCAATGGTGTTGACAGCGGATTTAACCATAAAATCCCCAAGTTTGGTTGTAGGCTTATGCATCCCCGGTGTATCAATGAAAATAATCTGGTAATCCTCACCTGTAAGTATGCTACGGATTTTATTGCGGGTGGTCTGTGGCTTGTTGGAAACAATCGAAATCTTCTCACCAATAAAATGATTCATCAAGGTTGATTTGCCCACATTAGGCCGCCCTATAAGGGGCACAAATCCAGAATAAAACTTCACTCAAACACCACATTTCCTGTAGATTGAAAAACACAGACCCATACTCGCCCAGGGTGCATAACCAGAGGCGTCCCATCTGGGAAATACCACCGGGTAGGGTCCGTATGGCTATCACGAGCCCAGCGTACAGGCTGGTACCTGCCTCCATGTATCAAATAGCCATCCCCAGAGCCAACAGTGTCCACGGTGCGCCGCCCAACCCCATCAATTACACGCATAGGTGTAAACTGAATAAGAATATTCCTCACGGAAACCTGCTCTTCGGTTACCGCATCCATGTGCTCCCCTTGTCGGTTTTCCGACATATAAAGTCCCGTGTCATGGTCAAAAACAAATCTGCGGAAATATAGGGCAGAGTAGGGGATAGTTACCACATAGGCCTGCCCACCTTCAGATTCGAATGGTGGCGGGAAGAAGCTGAAATTAAATCCAAAATTATCGGGACTGTCATGCCAGTAATCCCTAATTCCGCGATTTTCGATATGGTTAAACAGGCGTTCATATCCTGTGTATGAGCTGTGCTCTAGGGGACGGGTACCGGTGTTTACCGCCCAGTATGGGTAAGTCCGGTCCCGCCAAAATACCGTTCCTTCCAAAGCCATTCCGTCTAGGTTGGTAATACGCAAGGTACTGATTCTGGAGTATCCTCCCGGGCTGGCTCCGTGATGTATAAACAAGGCATCGTGATTAAATGCGAAATCCACAAAATAGTCCCGGGCGGAGCGCATAGGCCCGATTTTCTCAGGAATATATGACTGAAAAATCCCTACAAGGCGAGTAACATCCCCCTCGGCAAGGACTTCGTAGATTATATCCGCAGAGCCGATACCGCTTTGAGGCAACGCTCTGGTAGAATTATTAATTACAGCAGCAAGAGGCCGGCGATATTGATATTCTTCGTAAATAGGCAATCCTGTGAGGCGGCTAAATGGTCCTGACGGTATGATAAATGGCAGAAACTCCAACGGAGATTCCTCTGCTCGGGGAGAGAAATAATGCCTGCTGGATTCAATAGATTCAGTGGTTGGGGCAGGTGAGGGCATTTGAATAAAAATATCCTCATGCCAGTTGAATGCCTCTGCTGTCCTCGAAGAGCAACCGCTCAAAAACAGCAGCCCAGCCAGTAATATTGTAAGAAAAATATGCCTATTTCGAAAGTCATTCGCTATATATTGCTTTAAAACCATCAAATATATCTCCTAATAATAGAAATAGCTACAACAATCCCCACGACTACCGCCTGAACAGAGGCAAGAAGCACAGCCCCTGCCGCCGCATCCTTGGCCAGCTTGGCCATAGGGTGGGGCTTTCCCCGGCAATACATATCCACCAGGGCTTCAACAGCGGTATTCACCAATTCCATTGCCATAACAAAGAAAATAGCAAACCCCACCATAATAAAGTGGATAGCCTCAACCCGAAAAATAATACATGCCGCCACCACTAAAATGGCAAAAAAAATATGGATACGAAAATTCCTTTCCCGCCGGGCGGTGCTGCGTATGCCCCGTAATGCATGGCGGAAGGATTCCAGCCAGTTGTTTGATTTCATCAGTTCACCTAATCTTTTCGAATGAAGTTGATTAGCTCTATATGCTTATCGGAAGAAAAGCGCGTTTGTCGTTGTCATCAAAACCTAATGAAGCCTATATAATCAGCATTGTCTTTGCTGGGGAGCTGGAGTTTGCCGGAAGAAAACCGCGTTTGGCCCCGTCATCAAAACCTAATATTACTCGCGGTGCAGACCGTGTTTCATCAGTATCTCATCTTGCGCCGCCATCATCTCCGCTTCATCTTCAGTTGTCTCGTGGGCATACCCATGCAGATGCAGCATCCCATGCACTACTAAGAAGGCCAGCTCTCTCTCTATGCTGTGACCATATTCCTCAGCTTGTCTTTGGGCCACATCTATACAAATCACAATATCCCCAAGGGAAACTTCCGGCCCCATTGCCAGATTTTCATCCACCGGGAAACTCAGTACATCCGTGGGAGTATTCTTACCGCGATAATCACGGTTAAGCACTTGAATCTCCTCCATATCCATTATAGATATGCTCACTTCACTATTTCCCGGGAAATCACAAAACTCATTTACGCCAATAGCAACCTGGTTGAGCAAGCTCAATTGCTCCGAGTTTAGTTTGCCCTTATCTTCCCAATATATCTGCATCAGTCACCACCACGGGTAAAATCGTTATTATCGTACACATGACTCTTCGAGCAGGAATGGCTACGCCACTCCCACGCACTTCTTCTTTGTGCTAATCCCCACCAGCCGAGATTACAGACTCTGCATCTCCAACAGGCACCAACTTGGGATAGGTTATCCGCTCATGATACATTCCCTTAAGTACCCGAATAAAGGATTGCATAATAATCTCCACATCTTTTATACTGAGCTGGCTATCCGCCAATTGGCCGCTTGCAAGCCTGCTGTTGACCAGTTCTCTAATCTTACCCTCTACTTCCTCTGGGGATTTAAGCTTAGGCATCATAGCGCGCATCGCTGCTTCCACTGCATCGGCTAGAGATACACAGGCCGATTCCCTGGTTTGGGGGATTTGATATGGATATCTATAATCCTTTTCGTTTACATTTTTCTCTGTTTCCATTGCTTTATGGTAAAAAAACTGTATCAAGCTATTCCCATGATGCTCCTGGATAATATCCCGTACAAATTGGGGCAGCTTATGCTCTGTTGCCAGCCTCAGGCCATAAGATATATGGCCGATAATAATACGAGCACTATCTATTGGGTCAAGATGGTCATGAGGATTGGCTCCATCCAGGTTTTCCGCAAAAAAATGAGGATGCTTAAGCTTACCGATATCATGATAATATCCGCCGACACGGGCGGCATGGGCATTGGCTCCGATATCATAAGCGGCGGTCTCGGCAAGATTGGCGACTATAAGGGAGTGATGATAAGTCCCTGGTGCTTCAATTGTAAGCCGCCTGAGAAGCAAGTTGGTAGGATTGGTTAGATCCATAAGCTTTACCGGCGTAACCACACCAAAAAAAGTCTCCCAAATTGGCAAACTCCCCGTAGAAAGAATCACAACAAGAAGGCCATTGAAGGCCGCGAACATAGCAGTTGTAAAAAGCCCGGGGATGCTATACAGTGCTTGGTTTAAATCCACGATAACGGCAATGGCGATAGAAAGAGCAAACTGGATTATAGATACGGCGACCCCGATAATAAATATCTTATTGCGTTCGGTGGTAAAACGGGAAAGCATTGCGATAACAAGCCCGGAAATAAGGAAGAACATTAGATAATCCCAAGAGGCAGCCACTACAAAGTAATTGATAATGACCATGGCAAAAGACAGCACAACGGCAGCTCTGCGTTCAATAAGCACAGATACTAGCATAGGGAAGATTAGAATAGGTATAAACGGATAGGAGAAATCTCTGAGTGCCCACACTGCCGTCAATGTCAAGACATATAGTGTAAACAAAAGAAACGCCTCACGCCCGATAGCCGCAACGGTGGGCCGATAAAAATGTAAGTACATAACACAGGCAAGAAACAATAACGCTACAATAAAAAATGCCCCCGCCATAGGAAAAGCCAAATCCCCGATGGTGGCATCTTCAAGTAGCCCCAATTGCTCTAAGACTGTGTACATATCCTGCGTAACAATATCCCCGACGCGAACAATTGACGCGCCTTCAAGAATCATTACCCGTTGATAATTGTTGGCTATGCTTTCCCGGTTGCTTTGCGTTGCTTCGATATTTTCTATACGGTTTGTAGTCAGGAATCTTTCGATTATTTTCTCAATTGTTGACCGTGTGCCGGAGTCCAATGCCCATGGACCTAAATAAGACTCCATAACTCCCAGAGTGCGGAAGTCAACTTGATATATGTTGGTAGCCTGGGTATTGTAGGCTACATCCATAATAATTTCCCACATTATTTCATATGCATCGTCGTCCATTGATACAATTAACTCTTGCTCGGATTCACTAAACTCCGGTGCCAACAATTCGAATTGCGCCCATACCTGGAAGTCCGGTTCCAAAGGCTCCGGTTCTATAGGAGGGGTTGGCGGCTCGGGAATTTCCCGTGTATCATCGTCGTTTGCTAGTATACTGGCTCGTAGAGCTTCCCAGGCTACCATTGCTTCCGTATGCTGTATCTCTGCCAAGGCAAAATCCGAGTCGGCGTTCAATTGCGCCTGCCGAAAAGCCGCTAGTTCCTGGGCATAATATGCTCTGACTTCAGCCATATCTTCAGCCAGGACTCTAAGATTAAGCTCCACATGGGGCCAAACAGTTGGGTCCAGCATATATATTGCATGCAAAGCGGCAGCATTTGCTTCTGCTTCTTCCCGGTTACGGGCTGTGGCACTGGTATTTTCCACTTCCCGTGGAGCCAAAATATCCACATTGGAAGGGTATCCTACAGATATCCCCCCCAGGCCTTCCTCCACTTGAAAATATGCCCCAAATGCAATAAAGCAGCATGTCAAAATAAAGGCAATAAGCCCCAAAGCCATATTAAACATGCGGTTTTTCTTCATGTCATGGCCTGGGTGGGGGGATTCTGTTGCAGCCAATCTGGTTCTTCGTGCTTCACGTGCTTTCATTACCTCACATCCTTGGTGGAGCGGCGTACATATTTTACGCGTTTTTCAGTCACTGTTTTTTTGTAAGCGGTGCGTGCGGCTTGCTTATCGTAGGCATTAATGATTTTTTGTACCAATGGATGGCGTACTACATCTTTGCTGGAAAGATGGCTGATTCCAATATCCGGAATGTTATCCAATAGGCGAATCGCCTCTTTGAGGCCGGATTGCTTGCCATCGGGGAGGTCTATCTGGGTGATATCTCCTGTTATTACGGCCTTGGCGTTGAATCCAAGTCGAGTGAGAAACATCTTCATCTGCTCGGGAGTAGTATTTTGGGCCTCATCCAATACGATGAAAGAGTTGTCCAAAGTACGACCTCGCATATATGCCAGAGGTGCAACTTCTATTAGGTTGCGTTCTACATTTCGGTTAAATGCCTCCGGTCCCATGATATCGTGAAGGGCGTCGTACAAGGGCCGTAGATATGGGTCAACCTTTTGCTGCAAATCCCCTGGTAGGAAGCCCAACTTCTCCCCCGCTTCGATGGCGGGGCGGGTCAGGATTATACGATTAACCTCTCCTGCCCTAAAAGCTGTTATTGCCATCGCCATTGCAAGATAGGTCTTGCCGGTACCGGCAGGGCCTATGGAGAACACTATGGTATTCCCACGTATCTGGTCGATATACTTCTTCTGGCCCATGGTTTTGGGTTTCACTGGGCGGCCGGAGATGGTCATGCATATTGTATCATCGTTTATCTTCTCAATTTTGTCGAAACTTTCGTCTTCCAATGCTGCAATTAGATAATTAACCTGTTGGTCAGTGATTGCCTCACCTTTTTTGGCAAAAAGCATTAGCTTTTTGAGCACAGACTCGGCCTTGTCCACTCCCGTTGCTACGGTTGTGTTACTCATTATCTGTACTGCATCGTCTCGGTTTACGATGGTTACATTGAAGGCCTGCTCAACTTTTTTTATGTGCTCGTCCAGCTTGCCAAAGATATTGCCAATAAGAGCACTAGGTATCTCGATATTTTTCTTGGGTGCGTCCATGTATCCTCCTAACAGCCCATTACGGGCGTATTCGTCACCAGCCAAGTATGAAAAGCGGAGTCGCGGCTCCGCCGCTCAATATAACTGTTGAGTTGCGCGCGCTTCGCGCGCGCTTTCTAAAAACCGGTTTTGGTTTGCCATAGATTGTAAGCCGACAGAGTTATTTTCGTATTAACTAGCAAAATTTTATCTGCGAACGCTTCTACGCAGAAAAATTTTGCGGTTTTTGCCGTAGGCAAAAAAGTTTCATTGGACCTCTTCTGAAATAGGGAAAACAAGCTTGAAGTTCAGCTTGTTTCCCATATTTCAGAAGAGGTCTATTCTATCGGCACCTGCATGTCTATACGCTCATGGGTTGTGATTAGAGCACGTACATGCAATGCGTCAACAGTTTCGAACAATTCCACATCCCGGCCTATGATATCTATGCCGAAGTCAAACTCCCGCAAAATCCGGTTTGTAAGAATCCGGTCAGCCATTTCCCTTGCTTCCTCTATAGTGCGGCTACGTTGGGTTGGCGTGAACTCCGAATAAATTTCCGTTACCAATATAAACGGCAACGGATAATCCCCACCCACTCCCGGTTGATGATGCGTGGTCATTCTATCATAAGATTCAAAGGAAATGCCACCTCTTGGCAAATTTACACGGATATTACCCGCAAAGAGTAATTCCAAAGACCGGTGTGTAGTTGTACGTCCGGTATAGACTTTTTCTGTATATGTAAGGGGAATTGCAAATTCGATAGGATGATATCGCCTGGCCCAAACTTCCGCATACGCATGTACATACATGGTTGTAGGGTTGCCTGTATCCACCCCAAGCTCCAACATCCCGCTTACCAGCATTTCACCCTGGCGGACAATATCATTTTGCCTAACCAATGGTGCCCCTGAGGATGTGGCAATCCCGGTAATCAACCCGTCATGGGCAGCTACCACATGTGCCGGTGTTTGCCTGTCTATTATTGGCTGAGGGGGTAGGGACTCGGTAATCATCACAGTAGTGCGTGTACCTCTGGTGTGGATATCTGCCCAACTAAGCTCCGGGAACTCATTTAATAACTCCCGTGCAAGACTTCTGGTATCTATTCTATGCTTAAATGTCCCGGTACGCAGTCCTTGTTCGTCTAAAAAAGTTAGAATTGTCTCGTGGGCAATATCCTCGCCTCCCACTATTTCCACTCGCCATACAAATGACGA
Source organism: Defluviitaleaceae bacterium (assembly GCA_009781725.1). Lineage (GTDB taxonomy): Bacteria > Bacillota > Clostridia > Lachnospirales > WQUN01 > WRAN01. The sequence continues at coordinate 47,374 of WQVF01000011.1, read as the reverse complement.
AAGTGCAAACAACATAAGCACAAAAAAAAGAATGCCGCCAAGCAGGAACTTTCGCTTGCGGTATCTATGAGCGATAAAGGGTATGCCTCGCTTTGAAATAATCTTTGTACGGCACTTAGTCTTACGGCTACAGCCCATTAATCTCCTAAAGCCTTTAATTGAGACACTAATATGTACACCTTCCGGGGTGCGCTCCACATCCCATATGTAAATACCGCGATATGTAGCCATGTTCAAAAATCGCTCTATGGAAAACCCCATAACCCTGAGCCTTACATATCCTCGTGCGAACTGCCATAAATTAAGTATCATAGGCCCTCATCCTTACCATTGTATTGCTTTGATTTTACCGGTAATTAGTACATGCTCCGAGGTTACTTGCTTGAGAACCAGGTTTTTGCCCTCTATTGTCAGCATTCCCGGGTTGGTCAAGATTCGAATTTTGCTCTCGGTAAACTCCACCAGATTCTTATAGTTTTCGATATTGATTTCGTCCCGGCCTGTTGTGGTAATAAGGGGCAGGTTAAGGGCAATTTCCTTAGGTAGGGCAAACAAGCCGGTCACTTTTTCTTTGACGCGCACTCATAACCCCCCTTAAATAGTATTGCTATAGCGAACGACTTTCGAAATCGTGAACCGCCAGTGCACGGGCAAAATCAGCTAAAAACGCTTGTTTCGCGTTTTAGCAGCCCTCTTTCAGTCACATTTCTCAATGTCGTTCGTTATAGCAGAATATATGTAAAAAATGCAGGGTTTATGCACGCAGTTATCAGGTCAAACGTATGAAAGAAATATTAACCGCGAAAGACATGAAACGCGCGAAAATTACTGTCCTGTAAAGGACAGATATCATGAACCCGCGGCACCAAAGAATTACATTTCTTTGGGTGACGCGGGCGGCGTGATGTCTGTCTTGCTAAGCAAATACCATGAATATCTATACAGCACTCGTCATTGCGAGCGAAGCGAAGCAATCCAGAGGGTTTGATTTACTAGATTGCTTCGTCGCTTCGCTTCTCAACGCTTTTATGTTGACGAGGCAAGTACATAATTATTCATAAAAGTGCTTAATGAGACAGCTACCTATATTTACCTACATAGTTTTCACAATTTTACTAACCCCGCCCATATATGGTACAAGTGCCTCAGGGATAACTACGCTACCGTCTTCCTGTTGATAGTTCTCTAATATGGCGGCGATTGTACGGCCAATTGCTAGGCCACTGCCGTTTAGAGTATGCACATGGACAGGTTTGCCTTGGCCGTCCCGGTATCGAATATCAGCCCGCCTGGCTTGGAAGCCTTCGAAATTACTGCAGCTGGATATTTCTACATACTTGTTATAGCTGGGCAGCCAGACTTCCAGGTCGTAGCCCTTGGCTGCAGAAAATCCTAAATCCCCAGTGCAGCGGTCAACAACCCGGTAGGGAAGGCCTAATTTTTGTAAAATATCTTCCGCGTCAGCGGTAAGCTTTTCAAGTTCAGCATCAGATTCCTCTGGCTTTGTGAACTTAACCAGCTCCACCTTGTGAAACTGATGCTGGCGGATAAGTCCACGGGTATCACGCCCGGCGGAGCCACCCTCCTTACGGAAGCTTACAGCCCATGAACAATAATTAATTGGAAGTTGTTCCCCGTCAATGATTTCCTCCCGGTGATAGTTGGTAACGGGAATTTCCGCTGTGGAGTTAAGGAAATACTCCGTATTTTCCAGTTTGTACATCATTTCATCTTCGAACTTGGGCAACTGGCCTGTGCCAAGGGCACTGCGCCTGTGTACAATAATCGGAGTGGATAATTCCACATAGCCGTGGTTGGCATGGCGTTCCATCATAAAATTAATAAGAGCCCGCTCAAGTCTGGCCCCAAGGCCATACATCATCACAAAACGAGATCCGGTAACTTTGGCGGCGGCGGCGGCATTGATTATTCCCAAATCCTCGCCGATTTCCCAGTGGGGTTTCGCTTCGAAAGTGAACATAATTGGCTCACTCCAGCGGCGGATTTCTACATTTTCTTCGTCGCTTTCGCCTATTGGGGTGTTGGGGTTTGGGGTGTTGGGTATCCCTAGCAGGAAATTGTCCAGCTCCTCGTCGATTGCTCTTACCTGAGGCTCTAGGCCCTTTATTTCTTCAGAAAGGGTTTTCATTTCTGCCATAAGGGGGGCAGATTCCTTCCCCTCTTTTTTAAGAGCGGGAATTTGCTTGCTTGCAGCATTTTGCTTTGCCTTCATTTCCTCGGATTGCTGTAGCAATGCCCGGCGGCGTTTGTCCATTTCTACGAATTTGTCCAGTTCAAAATCCTTGCCGCGACGAGCTAGTAGATTTTTTACACCTTCAAAGTTCTCTCTTAAAGCTTTTATATCTTGCATGGTTATTCTCCTTTATGTTTATTCCTCAAACACTGCGGCCAAGTCCATTTCAAAGCCTGGCAAGCAGCTTATTGTTGCCGTGTCATTTTCGGTAAAAATGGTGGTTGTATACATATTTTCGATTAAGCGGTGTACAGTTATAGCGTTTTCTAGTGGGTCAACAATCCAGTATTCTGGTACACCGGCCTGAAGGTAAAGCTTAAATTTTGTGTACATATCATGACTAGCAGTGGATGGGGACAATATTTCAATAACCAAATCAGGTGTGCCTTTACATCCTCTTCCTGTTAGTTTGTTTGGGTCACAAATAACCACTAAGTCCGGTTGGACTTCAGTGTCGTCGTTTAGCTGAACAGCAAATGGGCTGTAGTAAACCCTGCATTTTTTTCCGGACAAATGATTGAATAATTGTCCGAACATATTGCCTGACACAAATTGATGGCGTGTTGATGGTGTTGCCATCATATAAATCCGACCATCAATCAGCTCAGCCCGTTCATTTTCAGCCCAATCCATTTCTGTCCACTCCTTGTAGGTGTATAGACGCGCCCTTGGTATTGCCACGATATCAGCCCTTTCTATTCAACAAAAAATGCCCTGCTGTTGGTATTTTATCCATTCTATAATAATCTAAATCATCACCTTCGCTAACAGGACGCATGGCGGTTAGGATTGTATTTTGTCTCAGGCTAAACACTGTCACACCACCGGATTGTTTGGATGTATTGGCTGGTATCAAAGATGAATGTACTACCATGGCCTTGTCAGTGCCTCTTTGTAAAAATAAATCTACATCCTCTGGTATCCAGTGAATGGACACAAGTGGCGATTTACCGGAATAGGCGTTAACCAGTTTGCGGCGGTTAGTCTTGGTGGCATAGGCATTAAAGGCTACCTTTGCTACTTTGCCATTTTCGAAGGCATATAGCATATAGCCTTGGTGGTCCTTGGCTAAGGTCATAAAGATTATGCCTTCGTCGGCTTCTAGGCCAAGTAAATTGGGGAGATAATCCCCAAGGGCAGAAGCTTTATGGTCTGCCATATCATATAACTTCATTTTGTATACATTGCATTTATTTGAGAAAAATAGGATTTCATCCCGATTGGTGGCTTCGATTTCTTGGGCTAGATAATCCTCTTCTTTTAAGTATTGATCCGCGGATGCCCGCAATGACACTAATGTGATTTTTTTGAAATAACTATGTCCGGTCAGGAATAATTTGACATTGTAATCGTCGATAAAGCTTTCTTGGGGTGGTGCTGGGGTGTCATCGGCTTGGATGATTTCTGTGCGGCGGGGGCGTCCGTATTTTTTGGATACCTCCTTTAGTTGGTCACTAATCATATCCCGGATACGTTCATCTGAGCCGCTAATGGTTTTAAGTTCGGCCAGTTCTTCCTCCAGTGATTTGCGCTCGTTTACACGTCCTGTCAGGTATTCACGGTTAAGATGACGTAGCTTTATTTCAGCAATAAATTCCGCTTGGGGCTGGGTTATTTCGAAACCCTTCATCAGGTTGGGGATAACCTCTGCCTCTGTGGGTGTATTACGGATGATTTGTATCGCTTTGTCGATGTCAAGGAGAATAGCAGCGAGGCCTTCCAGTAAATGGAGTTTCTCAGTTTTTTTGCTTATGTCATATGCGAGTTGGCGTTTTATGCAGCCCATTCTAAAGGCCGTCCATTCCTCCAGTATTTCTGCAATGCCCATTACTCTGGGGCGGCCATCTACCAGGAAGTTGAAATTGCAGCTAAAGGAATCTTGTAGAGTCGTGAGGCTAAATAGCCGCTGCATGATTTGCTCCGGGTTAGCACTGCGTCTGAAATCTATGGCAATTTTAAGGCCGTTGAGGTCTGTTTCGTCTCGCACATCGTTGATGTCTCGTATTTTGTTAGTCTTAACTAAAGCCGCGATTTTATCGATTATGGCTTCTACTGTAGTTGTATAGGGGATTTCAAAGACTTCTATACAGGAATTCTTTTTATCGATGCGATATCTGGCACGCAGCTTGAAGGAGCCACGGCCTGTGGCGTAGATGTTTTCCATTTCGGCCTGGTTATAGACCAACTCCCCGCCGGTGGAGAAATCAGGGGCGGGCAATGTTTTAATAATGTTATGGTTTGGATTTTTAAGCCATGCGATAGTGGTATTACAGACTTCTTTTAGGTTAAAGCTGCAGACGGTGCTAGCCATACTGACGGCAATACCCTGATTTGGGGTTACCAACAGATTAGGAAATGTTGTGGGCAATAACGCTGGTTCAAGCATTGTATTGTTGTAGTTGGGAACCATGTCCACGACTTGCTTGTCTAATCCAGTGAATATTTCCCGGCATAACTCATCCAGTTTAGCCTCGGTGTATCGGCTGGCAGCGTAAGCCATATCCCGGGAGTATTGCTTGCCGAAATTGCCTTTGGAGTCGATAAATGCGTGAATAAGGGCATCATGTCCACGAGTAAGGCGTACCATTGTTTCGTAGATAGGGCCGTCGCCATGGGGGTTGAGGCGCATGGTTTGGCCGACGATATCGGCGGATTTTATGCGGCCACCAGTCAAAAGGCCCATTTTGTACATAGTGTAGAGCAGTTTTCGGTGAGCGGGTTTGAAGCCGTCAATTTCCGGGATTGCCCGGGAAATAATTACGCTCATGGCGTAGGGCATGAAATTGAGTTCCAGGGCGTTGGTTATGGGTTGTTCTATTATGTGGTTTTCTGTTAGGGTTAGTTGTTCTGGAGGGGATTGTTTCTTTGGCACGGTTTGGTCAGTCCTTTCATACAGGGATTGTTCGTTATATTCGTTCATATCTTTTACAACAGAATTCACATAACTTAGCAATATAGGGATGTCATTTGTAACTGCTGACCATATAATTGCTAAATTAATGCGCACATACTCATGTGCGATAATATTTCTTGTTTGGCGGATTGCTGTCCATGGAATAGTTGTGTGTCGTATGCGAAATTGATGTGGCAATCTACCAGCTAATTCGCCAATTTGGTGTAGTGACATAAAAACTGCACGCTGTGTTTTATAATCTTCGGCAAAGCGACTATAGTCGTAATTTTGAGTATCTGACAAAACGTCTTCTGCATGGCGCATAATTACGGCTAAAATATTCCTGGTATCAACTGTAGACAATTGATAAACTCCTCTCAATATTGCGTGCTATTTCCGATGCATCATTTTGCAAACTGCATCTCGTGACTAAATCGCATTGCTTGTTGAGAGTTAACTCTAAATCCTCTTTTAGCTGCCCCAATAAAAATAGGGATGGAACATTGGAGAACTCAACGACAAAGTCAATATCACTGTCCGGTGTTGCTGTGTCTTGAGCGTATGAGCCAAAAATATCTGCTCGTGTTATAGCATAACGACTGAAAATAGGTTTTGTTAATTCTATGATTTCGCCTTTGCTATAGGTATGGCTATTCATAATGCCTCCATCATGCTTTTTTTCGATATGAGTGGCTGCGCTTTTCCGCTTCGAAGATATAGTAACCATCAGCTTCATGAATACGCACTCCGCCGAATATGCTGATAAATTTATTTTTGTACCAGTCTTTCCGCTTGGTAACCATATAAAACTTACCGCCGATTGCCAGGCGGTTAAAGCCTTTTTCTATAAAGAGCTTTGGGACGGAGAAATCTGCGTGGTAGGGTGGGTTGCTGGCTATTATAGTAAAGCCACTTTCATTTATGTTTTCGTAGGCATTGCTGTGGATTATGTTTATGCCTTGGATATTGTTGTGGGCAGTATTTTTTTTGGCGTATTTTATGGCGATTTTGTCGTTGTCGGACATGAATATATTGCTGGGGGGCGTGTATTTTGCTGCAACAATACCTACTACACCATAGCCACAGCCTAAGTCTAAGACTTTATCGTCAGGGGAAAATTCTATTTGCTTGAGCATGGCTAATGTGCCTTTGTCGATTTGTCCAGGGGAGAATAATGAAGGAGCGGTTTCGAATGCTAATGGATGTCCTTTAATCACAGTAGTTAACATAGAATCACCAAACCCATGAGACATCATATCTGTGAATATTTTCGTCGACTGTTATTATCGTGAGTTTTTCGGCTTGGGCTGTGGCTATTAACAACCTATCGAAGGGGTCTTTATGGATGGGTGGCAATTCAAGTTGTTTATACAAATAATCCTGCTCAATTTGGAGAATTAATATTCCAGCCATTTCTACATGCTTGTACAGTTTTTTAAGGGAGATATCCAGTTTGTTTATCCCTGCTTTTATGGTCATTTCCCAAAAGGATGCTGATGATACATATAAGATGTTTCTAGGGTTAATCAGCTCATTCCTAACCGTATGTGGGAGTTCATCAGCGTTTTTTGAATACCAAATAAGAGTATGAGTGTCTAATAGATACCTCATTACATGTACTCCTTCATTTCTTCTAGTGGGGCATTGAAGTCATCAGCCATCCATATTTCGTCCTTCATGCAACCTAAAAAGGCATTGCGTTTTTGCCTGATTTGCTCTAGTTTTTCTGGTGATATCTCTGTAGGCAGTGTCTTTCTATATGCTACATGCTTAAGCAAGTCTGTAATTATTGTGGTGATGTCCAACCCCCATCCATCCAACACAGACTGGGCTTGTGCTTTCAACTCATTATCCATAGGTACTACCAATTCACTAGTTGCCATAATATTCTCCTTTCACATCAACCCGTTTCCGCTAAATCAATATACAAATGCCCATGGTCTTCGATAAAGGACTTGCGGCCTTTTATGTTGTCCCCTAGCAGGATTTCAAACATTTCTTGGGTTTTTGCTGCATCTGTAGGGATTACCTGTACTAGGCGTCTTGTTTCTGGGTTCATGGTGGTTTGCCACATCATTTCTGGTTCGTTTTCTCCTAGGCCTTTGGAGCGTTGTATGGTGTATTTGCTGTTGGTTTTTTCTAGTTTGGCTAGGATTTCGGACTTTTCCTTTTCTGTGTAGGCGAAGAAGGTTTTTTTGCCGGAATTGATTTCATATAGAGGGGATTCGGCGATATATACTTTTCCTGCTTCTATCAGTGATGGGGTCAGGCGGTAAAGCATGGTTAAGATTAGGGTGCGGATATGGTAGCCATCGTAGTCTGCGTCTGTACAGATTATTATACGCCGCCAGTTGAGCTTATCCATATCGAAGTCACTTAGGTCCCTGCTGCTTTTATGCTTGATTTCCACACCGCAGCCCAGGACTCGGAGCAAATCTGTAATAATTTCATTGTTAAAAATCCGGTCGTAATCGGCTTTTAGGCAGTTGAAAATTTTGCCTCGCACAGGCATTATCGCTTGGAACTCCGCATCCCGTCCTAGCTTGCAGCTACCAAGAGCCGAATCACCTTCTACTATATATATTTCCCGGCGGGCGGTATCCTTGGTTCGGCAGTTTACGAATTTTTCTACCCGGTTGTTTAGGTCAAGGGTACCCGTCAGCTTCTTTTTAAGTGTGAGTCGGGTTTTTTCTGCGGATTCCCGACTGCGCTTGTTTGCCAGTACTTGGCCAGCTAGTTTTGAAGCGTCTGAGCTGTTTTCTATAAAATAAATCTCCAACTGTTTTTTCATAAAGACTGTCATTGCATCTTGGATAAAACGGTTGTTTATGGCCTTTTTTGTTTGGTTTTCGTAGGATGTGACGGTGGAGAATGAGTTGGTTATAAGAATCAGGCTCTCCTCGATATCCGGGAAACTTACTTTTTTTTCATCTTTTTTGTAATGATTCCCGGCTTTTAGGTATGTGTCCACTGCGGATACAAATGCATTCTTGATAGCTTTATCCGGTGCGCCGCCGTAAGCTAAGTAGCTGGAATTATGATAATACTCCAGAACATTTACATCGTTGGAAAAGCAGAAGGCGATATCAAATTTAAGCTTATATTCCGGCTTATCTTCCCTATCCCGGCCCATGGTTTCATGGGATAGAAAGACAGGGTCCGTTAATGCGGTGTCCCCTGCCAGTTCGAGAATATAGTCCTGGATGCCTTTTTCATAAGTAAATTGGAATGTCTCGCCGCTGGTTTCGTCTATGAGAATGAATAAAAGCCCCGCATTGACGATAGCTTGGCGCTTTAGCATGTCTTTATACCAATCTAGAGGGACATTGATTTCCGTAAAAACATCAGTATCTGGCCGCCATGATATGGTTGTACCCGTTGGTGTATCTTTATATTTTTCCTTGGCCAGGCCCCCTATGTTTTCACCTTTTTCGAAGCGCAGGGTATAGCGATAGCCGCTTCTGAGTATCTCTGCGGTCATGTATTCGGAGCTGTATTGTGTGGCACACAGGCCAAGGCCGTTGAGGCCTAGGCTGAAGGCATAGTTGGCCTCTTCTTCGTTGTTGGAGTACTTGCCTCCTGCATAGAGCTCGCAAAAAAGTAGCTCCCAGTTGTATTTTTCCTCGATGGGGTTGTAATCAACGGGCATACCCCGGCCTTGGTCTTTTACGGTAATGGAATGGTCTGTGTGGCGGATGATTTCGATTTGGGTGCCGTAGCCTTCTCGGGCTTCGTCTATGGAATTGGAAATGATTTCGAAAATGGCGTGCTGGCAGCCTTCAAGACCGTCTGAACCAAAAATAACTGAGGGGCGCTTCCGGACTCGGTCTGCCCCCTTTAGGGCGGTAATGCTTTCGTTACCGTAATCTTTTGTAGATTTCATGAATGCTCCTTGGAAAAAAGAATATTTGTTCCATACTACTACACTGGGCTGTGCAGCGTCAAACAGCCAAAAATATGCACGAAAATCCGTATGGCACCATACGGGTTTTTTTATGCAAAACTTACAAAAAAAAGACGACCGAAATCGGTCGCCAGTCCTTTGCAATATTTATTATATCACTTGGCGCAAACGGTATCAATAACCTCCCAAAGTTCCTCCCGTCCCTCCCATGATTCACTGGAAAAGGGTAGGGGAGGTTGTTCTTCTCCTAGGGTTTTGCGGATTACTGCCAGGTGTTTTGGCACCTGACTTTTCTTTATCTTATCGCTTTTAGTGGCGATTATCGAGTATGGGAGGTGGTAATGCACACACCATTCGTGGATTTGTTTATCCATGGCACTTGGCTCATGGCGTATATCCATTAGCAGGAAAATATGTTTAAGCTGAGGGCGGTCTTGTAGATAGCCATCTACCATTTGGCCCCATTTTGCGGATTCTGATTTGCTTACTTTGGCATAGCCATAGCCTGGCAGGTCCACGAAATAGAGCCTGTCTTCTATATTAAAGAAGTTAATCGTCCGGGTCTTGCCTGGGTGTTGGCTGGTGCGGGCCAATTTTTTTCTGTTGACCAAAGCGTTTATTAAAGAGGACTTGCCGACATTGGAGCGGCCTACGAAGGCCACTTCCGGCCAGCCATTTGTAGGGAATTGATCCGGTTTTACTGCGGTGGTGGTGTACTCCGCTTTGGCTATGTTTTTTTCTATTTTATTTACCTGCATTTTCTACCTCGCGCATTGCTAGTAATGTTTCGCTTAGCAGTTCATCCAAGGGCCAATCCAGCATTTCTGCGCCTTTTGCGATTGTCTCTCTGGAGCAGCCGGCGGCAAAGCGCTTGTCTTTGAATTTCTTCTTGAGGCTGGACAGTTCCATATCCAGGGTGCTTTTGGATGGGCGCATCAGTGCCGCGGCCCCTATCAGGCCAGTAAGCTCGTCTACTGCAAATAATATCTTTTCCATTGTGGATTCCGGCTCATATGGGCTCCCAGTCATGCCCCAGCCATGGCTTAAGGCCGAGCGAATCATATCCTTGGGTACGCCTTCGGCTTTGAGCAGTTCTATGCCTTTGACACAGTGCTCCTCAGGATATTCCTCAAAGTCTGTATCGTGTAAGAGGCCGATTACACGCCAGTATTCTTCCCGTTCCGGGTCATGCTTTTTTGCAAAATAGCCCATGGTCCCGGATACGGCTTGGGCGTGTTGGATATGGAAGTCTTCTTTGTTGTACTTCCGGAGAATTTCGTTGGCTCTTGTCAAGTCAATCATATTCATACCTCCTTTGTAGTATGGGTATTATAAAGCAATCAGACCGCCTCAACAAATGCGCGTATATTGAGGTGTAAAAATAAATGAATGGAGGGATTTCTATGGCCAAGAGGCTTTACAGATCAAGGACAAATAAAGTTATATCTGGAGTATGTGGCGGTATCGCCGAATATTTTAACATCGACCCATCACTTGTGCGACTAGGCATGGTATTGTTTACGTTTGCAGGGGGATCAGGGATAGTTGCGTATATAATCGGTGCGATTGTAATACCCCAAGCACCGCACTTTCCACCAGGTGGAAGTGACGACTGGTACAACCAAGATTTTAATCAGGGCAACGGCCCACCAATGTAAATTTTCGTGTATAATAAAGGGGTTGTCATAATGACAGCCCTTTTTCCTGTTTCGGGAAAAATAACGCCAAAGGAGCTATACAATGCTAGAAAAGTTTAGTGTACGCAAACCCTTTACAGTACTGGTGGGGGTAATCTTGGTGATAGTCCTTGGGGTAGTGTCTATATTCAACACCTCTACAGACTTGCTGCCCTCTATGGATTTACCCTTTACGGCAGTTTTTACTACTTATTTTGGTGCAACACCGGAGCAAGTAGAGCGCGATGTTTCTATTCCCCTTGAAACCAGAATGAGCACCTTAAGCGGTATCCAAACGGTGCAATCCATTTCCAATGAGCATGTTTCGATTCTTATATTAGAATTTACCGAGGCCACCAATATGGACTCGGCATCACTGGAAATCCGGGAAGCTCTGGACATGATGACCTTACCCGAGGGCACATCCCGGCCAATGACCATCCGTATGAACCCGGAAATGCTCCCAATAATGACAGCCAACCTGCATATGGAGGGGGCCAGCATCGATGAGGTATCAGAATTTGCCCGAGAAATCGTTGCTCCCGCCCTTGAGGGTGTTCCCGGAGTTGCCGTCGTCGGCCTTTCCGGCTTGGTAAACAACCAGCTCCATGTAGTAATCGAAAGCGAACGTATCGAAGCCGTCAACCAACAGATGGCGATGACCATAGCAACCATGATGGAAGCAGCAATCGAAGCTGCGATGGCAGAAATGGCTGCAATAGCCGAACAGATGATAACTGCCCAAGTGGAAGCCTTCTCCGAGGCACGTATGGCTGAGTTAATGGAGGACGGACTTGATATGATGGCTGCGGGTATGCAACTACAAGAGGAATTACCCGTTGCAATCGAGGCCATTACCCAAGAGGTATCGGACTACCTAGCGGAAATGCACACAGATGCCAATGGGGAAGCTCCAGAGGAAGACATGGTAATCGGCATCCCGGCGGAAATGCTATCTGTCGAGACCATAACAGGCATACTACAAGCCCAAAACTTTGCTATGCCCGCAGGTGTAATAACCGATAATGATATTGATTACATGGTCAGGGTAGGGGATAGATTCGAGAGCTTGGATGAAATTAAGAATATGCTTATTTTTGACCCTGGGGCCATGGGGTTGCCTGGGCTTTCTCCTGTTTTGCTTTCTGATGTAGCCAATGTTTTTGTCACAGATGACAGTCATCTTACATTTACAAGAGTTAATGGAAACCCAGGCGTAATGCTAAGTATCCAACGGCAAAGTGAATTTACCACTGCGGATGTAACCAATGCCGTCCGTGACCGCATGGATGAGTTGATAGCGGAATACCCAGGCTTAGGTTTTGCCATCCTTATGGACCAAGGTGAAATGATTGGTGTAGTCCTTGGCTCAGTGCTAGATAGCTTGCTTTGGGGCGGTTTGCTGGCTATCGTATTCTTGTTCCTGTTCTTAAAAGACCTTCGTCCGACATTAATCGTGGCGATTTCCATACCCGTCAGTTTGCTGTTGGCCTTTACGCTAATGTACTTCACCGGAGTAAGTCTTAACATGATTTCCATGGGCGGTCTGGCTCTGGCTGTAGGTATGCTTGTGGATAATTCAATCATTGTAATCGAAAATATCTATCGTATGCGAAGCACTACAGACCGCAGTGCCGCAAGGTCGGCTGTATCCGGTGCCAGGCAGGTATCCGGGGCTATTGTAGCGGCTACGATTAGTACAATTTCTGTTTTCTTCCCAATTGTGTTTACCGGAGGTATCACAAGGCAGTTGTTTACAGATTTAGCTCTTACGATTGCCTTCTCATTGTTGGCCAGCCTTCTGATTGCTCTTACCGTTGTACCTGCGGCCTCCAGTGTGATGCTTAAAAATGTAAAAAACACCGGGGAAGGCAAGTATTTCGCTAAGTTTATCGACTGGTACGAATCCAGCCTGCGCTTTGCCTTGCGGTTTAAGTGGGCTGTAATCGTGTTCTCCGTTGTTGCATTTGCCGTAAGCATCTGGGGCATTGGCAGGGCCGGAATGGAAATGTTCCCGGCAATGGAAATGGGCCAAATTGATGTTACAGCGTCAATGCCTGATGGCTCTACCTTCGATGACACGGTGGCGACAGCAGAGGCATTGTCTGCCCGAGTCATGACGATCCAAGATGTTGAAACCGTTGGGGTTTCTATCGGCGGTGGCATGATGCAAACCATTGCCGCTGGTATGGGCTTTGGAGGAATGGGGGGCCTTGGAGGCGGGACTTCCATTAATATGTATGTAATTTTGGAAGAAGGCCGAAGCATCACCAATGAAGACTTAAACGCCCAAATCCGTGATATCGGGGAATCCCTTGGACTGGAAATATCCTTCGGTGGGATGGACATGGCGATGATGACCGGTTCTCCCATATCGCTACGAGTTGAAGGCAGCGACTTGGATGCCATAAGGGATACAGCAATCGCATTAGAGAGGCTAGTTGGCACAGTAGAAGGCGCGATAATCCTAACAGATATGACCGAGGAAGCCTCTCTGGAAATGCGTATAACCGTAGATAAAGACGTTGCAATGGCCCATGGTCTGACAGTGGCCCAGGTGTTTATGGCAGCAATGGAAGCCATATCTGCTCCAGAGCGTAGTATTGACATGACTCTTAATAGCAGAAGCTACGAGGTAGTAGTTTCCGATGGTGATTTTGAAGCTCCGGATTGGACTGGTATTGAAAATCTAATGCTGGAAACAGCCGCCGGATATGTAGCGTTAAGTGAAATTGCAGAAATCCACGAGGATTTAGGCTTCTCTTCAATCAATCGAATCAACCGGAATCGCTTCGTTACAATAACCGGTGAAATAGAAGACGGTTTTAATGTTGGCTTGGTAAACAACGAAATCGAAGCATTGCTTGAGGATTTCATACCAGTAGGAGACAGCCGAATTGTAATCGGCGGCGAGGCTGAGGCTATTGCTGACGCCTTTGGGGACTTGCTATTGATGTTGGCTCTTGCGGTAGTATTTATTTATCTGATAATGGTGGCCCAATTCCAGTCGCTACTGGCCCCCTTCATTATTATGTTCACAATTCCATTGGCCTTTACCGGTGGTTTCGTGGCACTTATGATTGTAGGGATGCCCCTTTCTGTTGTGGCGATGATAGGCCTTATCCTACTGGCAGGGGTTGCAACAAATACAGGTATCGTATTCGTAAGCCGGATAAACCAAATGCGCTGGGAAGGTATGCCCAAGGTAGATGCAATAATAGATGCAGGCCGCAAGCGTATCAGGCCCATTCTCATAACAGCGATTACCACGATTTTCGCCCTAAGTGTAATGGCAATAGGAGTAGGGGAAGGCACGGAAATGATGCAGCCCATGGCGATAGCGTCTATTGGGGGCTTGCTGTACGGTACGATTATGACACTGTACTTTGTGCCTGCACTTTATGATTTATTGCATCGGAATAAGGATATAACTCAAGAGGACTTGGATGCGCCGGATGGGGTGTAAGCTGATAGCTTAATCCTGATAGTAAAAATAAGAGGGGCTGTCTCATTAAGCATTTTATGAATAATTATGCACTTGCCTCGTCATTGCGAGGAGCGAAGCGACGAAGCAATCCAGCAAATCAAACCTTCTGGATTGCTTCGCTTTGCTCGCAATGACAGGCTTGCATAGATATTCATGGTTTTTGCTTAGCGAGACAGCCCTTTTCCCATTTTTCAAGCACATTATCTAATTTACACGATACTACCAAGCTGAGACCACCCCCGGCGCTTCGCGCCTCCCCTCCGCAGGAGGGGAATTGTGAGTGGTGTAACAATAAAATTCCCCTCCCGCGGAGGGGAAAGACAACCTAGGCGGCGAGGGGTGGTCTCAGCTTGGCAACAATATTAGATTGTTAGACTGACGTATCCCGGGATCCCCTTAGTCTTTCGACAATGGTTATAAAATTCCGGATTAAATCCGGGACGACGATGCTGAATTACATATAGAATAAATTAATAATCTGCTTCCTTCCTCTTTGAGGCTGACAGATGAATCATACAGGGATTGGTATGATGGTGGTGCATTGTGATGAACAAGTCCGATTGACCATATTAAAATTACAAAACATGGCAGCGCAAAAATGTTGTATTATGTCGAAAATTATATATTTTTGTATAAATTATATAATTTTGTCGAAAAAAAATGGTACAAGTATAGAACATTGCTCATATAGTAATAATGCGGGTTGCAGCCCTGTGGAACATGTTCCAAAAAAAGACTTGATAAAATTTACCACATGCTGTAATATAGTGCGTAAAATTGTAACTGACATAGAGACATATAAATAATAATAGAGAAGGGGAATTTAGTATGAATTATCAAGAGCAATTAGTAAAGAGCCCAAACAATGTAAGAAAGCGCATTGTAGCAGTGGTTATAGCCATTGTACTGGCAATGGGGTTATTGCCACGATTTAGTATGCAGTTGTATGTTGCTGCGGCACCTGGGGGCTTGGGTGGGGATTTGGTGATTGATGGTGATGGGTATGATGTTGCTGAGGATGGGGTGGAGGCCCTTGGGGAAGGGGGGTATATTTTGCCTGTGCCTTTTGGCATTAATTGGACTCGGATAAGAACCCGCACGGGTGGAATACCGTCTACGATTGAAAACCCCTGGATGCCAATTTGTGTTGCTCCATCGCCAATACCTGATCCAGATCCCGGTCGTCCTGGTGTGTATAAGGTATTTTTCCAGCCGCAATATGGGCATTCATTATTTGGAGTCTCTGGAACAGACACAATTCCTTATGCGGCGGCTGTGATTACAGCGAATAGACAGGCACTTAATGAATCGTACTATATTTGGCGAGGAGAGCCACTTCCTAGTACCGACCCAATCATAACAGCTACTTTTATCAGATTGGTAGTGCCTGCTGTTTACGCATTAACTGCCCCTCCAGTTCTTCCATCACAAGTGAGGAGCTTAGTAGACTTAGGCGAGCGCATTGTTGGTTATTTCATCACTGACTTACCTCCAAATGAGCTTGTTCTGCTAATGAATGCTACTATTCCCCCTACTGTTCCTATTCCGGCTGTCCCGGCTGGGCCAAACTTCCCATCTGTATTGGGTCTAGAAGATGGTGGACCAAATTTTAATGCGGTTTTTGCTCCATCGTCTGCTGGGAACTTTAACTTTGGAAGTCAGGGTTATGTAGCTATTCAAGATGTAGATATTGTCGCATTGCCGATGAATTCGGATGATATTAATGTAGGTGTTCAACACGGTCTATCAGTTGGTACGCATGAAGATATTGTTTTGATTCGTCACGGTCCGGCGGAAGTAGGGCGATTTACTGTAAGATTCAGGGTTACTCGTCCTGTGACGTCTATCGATTTATTTGGTAATCCCAGGACTGCAGCTGCTAACGCGGATATTAATTTCACTGAGGAAATTGTAGCAACACCTATTCCTCCTTCGCCGACACCAAATCCTTCACCAACACCACATCCTATGCCCCCTGGATTAACACATAACACAGACGATGCATTTGCTGAGTTTGTTGGTTTTGAGACTTACAATAGCATATTAAGTCCCAATCCCTTGATGCAACAGGGTGATATAGTAGTTATGCTATCGATTACGTGTCCCTATTCATTTTTTGCATATGATGCAGCTGGCAATGCAGTAATATTTGATACCGTTACTCAATCGACTGACGGTGATTTAGCTGACTTTATTCAAGCCCCTCCTGGGTACACTGTAATTGGTGCATATGTAATAAATGATGTAAATGACCCAAATTATGGGCAGTTACGTATTATATTAAGGCCTGATGGTGGCACAGTGCAACCAACTCCAACGTCTACTCCTCCGACATCTACACCTCAACAGCCTTCTGATCCTCCTGCTGCAACTGCCTCTCCAACCCCATCACCCACTCCGACTCCAACCCCTACGCCAACACCGACCCCCACACCAACTCCTCAGCCTACCATACATGAGCACCATGCCTTTGTAATAGGATTTACAGATGGCACAGTCAAGCCCAATGCACCGGTTACCCGGGCTCATTTGGCGACTATGCTGTTTAGACTGATGCCTGATTCTGTTCGTGCTGCCTATTGGTTGCAAGATAATCCTTTTACGGATGTGGGTATCAATCATTGGCATAATAATGCCATTTCCACAACTACTAACAACGGTATTTTTACAGGTATGCCGGGAGGTACATTCCAACCAGGCAGGCATATTACCCGTGCTGAGTTTGCTGCGGCTATGTCACGTTTTATGGGCCTGACTCCTATACATGGGGGGGCGCATCAGTTTAATGATATATCAAGGCATTGGGGTTCGGCTTATATAAATGCCATTGCCTTACAGGGGTGGACCTATGGCTTTATGGGGGTTGATGGCAACTTCAGGCCTAACGAGCCAATTTCCAGAGCAGAAGCGGCAGCTATTATTGTCCGTATGCTTAATCGTATGCCTGAGTGCATAGATGAGTTTCTTGACAACATGGTTATGTTTACAGATAACATGAATCCTAGTGCATGGTATTTTATGTATATCCAGATTGCTGCCAACTCCTTTTATTATGTGCAGCATGAAGATGATGCTAATTATACATGGGTCGGTGTAATTTATCCCCCTAGACCTTGGCAGCTATTGGAGCGGCCGGACTCAAGACCGGGAGATATTTTTACTCGCGCAACATAACTCAAATTATTAGGGCTGCCCATAAGCCATTCGATATATTTATTTTATTGAATGCTTATGGGTAGCCTCTTTAGTGCGGATGGTACAATTTGACATTAAAATGTCATAGGAATATAATGGCAATGTAATTGCATTAAATGCATGTTCAAGATAGAATCATATTGCTAGCAATAGTCGACAAATTACTGTTTAATTATTCATTGTATTAGTGGAGGCCATACATATGCAGAACTCATCCGATGATTCTCGTAGCATACTTAATAAACATTTAAGTTTTAAGCGAGTACTAGTTTTATTTGCCGTTTTGTTTGCGGTAAGTGCTTTATCTATTTTTGCTTATACATATAATAATGATTACGAACCCACATATTTTGACTCTTACATAGGCGAGGTATATCCATATATGGAGAGCGAGGCATATGATTATCCATATGTGGTGGATTCTTTAGATGAATATACCTATTATAACGATTACTATCCTCGGTACTACGAGCTATATTCTGATGATGAATATTCTTATGCTGATTATGTGGTAAATGAAGAAGACTATGAAAGTGACGACAACCAATATATTGAAATTACGCCATTTGGTGGCCTTCCACCTAATTTTCCTTTTCCTCTGACATATACTTTACGTGACACTACTTCTGGTGATTTTGATACTGGCCTGCCAGCCAACAGAAACATCTATATTCCTGATGTGTCGCCTATTGAAGTGTGGCCGGGGATGGATATAAATATGTGGGAGGTTTTTTCAAGGCCGAGATTTGGGTATAGCATGATACATTGGCGTGATGATAACGTATTCATAACGGGGCGAGCTTTTCCTACTTCTCTTAGGCAGCTTAATCTTGAGCCGTATTATGTCTATGATTTATGGCATATGGGTCTTCTTAATCCAATGTTAGGTCCTGATTTTGTAAGGATAGAAATTACAGGCAATGACCATACCTTTGTGCATGTTGTCGGGTATACGCCAGTAACTGAATTGATTACTCTAGAGCATAGTTCTCTTTTTTCAAATATTCATTTCCCATCCATTCCATGGAATGGCGTTGATGCCGGTGACTTCCCTCCGTACCCACAGCCTGACTTTTACCCCGGCCCCGGTGTTGCTAATGACGGCCCCAATTTTAATGCTATTTTTGAAGGGATGACGACTTCTGATTACTTCAACTTCGGTATATTTGCTCAGGGGTCATATGATTTTTCTGTGCAACCGGTTGACATTGTCCGCAACACAGTAGCTGCGGACCCCCGCGATACCGATACCGTAGATGTAGGTGTGCAATATGGTTTTGATAGAGGGACCTACACAGATGTGCTCTTAGTTCGTCACGGCCCTGCTGAGGTTGGGCGTGTTAACTTAACCCTCCGTGTTTTAAGTCCTATCCCTTATGTAGTCATCGGCCCTCCCAACCGTGGTGCCGGTGGCCCTTCCTATGACGGCGAGGTCAACATTGATTTAACCATCCTCCAGCCTGACCCCAACGACCCAACCAACACCATCAATTATTACGGCATACCCGATGAGGACATGGGCTACAATTATGTAGGCAACCCCACCAATGACCAACAAAAAGATAACTCCAATATCATCATAGTAATCCCACCACCATGCGAGTACACATTCTTTATATGGCCAGAAAAAGGCTATGGCCTTTACGATATTGTAATTGCGATACCCCCGGGCTACGAAGAGCACTCACGCTATATGGACGGCGACAACCTAGTAGTAGTACTACGCCCCTTACAAGCCGAGTTCCCCTTCACCTTCATAAAACTCGACGACGAAGACGAGCCCCTACCCGGTGCCGAATTCCGCCTATATCGCCAATGCACAGACGACCCAAGCGAGTGGCTGCCTGTATCCGGCCAAAATCCTCAAATCAGCTCCAACCCTGACGGCGAAGTACACTTTACCCTCTCCCGCTATGGAGAATACCGACTCAGGGAACATCAAGCACCACCGGGCTTCTCAACCCCTCCCGGCCATTGGAACATTATCAGAGACCCGGTGACCCGGGAAATTAATGATATAGTGCGCTCTAATGCTGTGGCTCCTAATTTTGAATGGAGGCCGATAGTCACAGTTTCCGGTGCGTCTAGTGGGTTTATAGGCTGGGCACCAGAAGCAGCCTCGCCCTTAACTCCTAATTGCGACTGTCACAGTTATGCAGCCGCACAGCTTGCAAACGGATACTACCACGGTGGTTATCCTAACTATGTCCCTATTATGCCCTTGGGACCGGAAGTGGAACACGCGGTAATTACACATCCTGATCAGTTGGCGGCCGAGATTAGCTCGATTCCCGCTAATGGCGAACCCCATATTATTCGTTTTAATTTTCCTGGCAATCTTGTGGTCACAACTGGAAGTGATGTGCCTACTATTGATGTTCCACCAGGTAATCGTAATATAATTTTGGATAGTTACAACGGTAGCAACCAGGTATGGAACCGCAATCAGGCCTCGGGGCGTCATATTATTGTAGGCAATAATACTACCTTAGAACTTCGTGATGTTACATTAGGTAGAGATGCAGACTGGGCCACGGTCAATACTTTCGCATCTGGTGGGATTACCGGTAATGCCGGTAGCGTAGTACGCATGACGCATCCACGCGCTACCCTAGCCAACAACCGAGCTGCCTCGGGTGGTGGTATTAATTTGAGTCATTCCGCTACGTTTTATATGAGTGCTGGCAACATTATTAACAATGTATCCTCATCTACAGTCGGCAATGCTGGTGGCGGTGGCATATTTGCAGATGGCTTCTCCCAGAGTCTTACCATTAATCTATCTGGTGGTAGAATAAGCGGCAACAGAGCTCTTGGCTTCGGCGGCGGTATTGGTCTGTGTTGTACTGTAACTATTAATATGAGCGGCAATGCGCGCATCTATGACAATACATCAGTCATTGGCGGCGGCGGCATAAATACGGGTAGTTTCGATCCTGCCAACCATATTAATCTTAACGGTGGCAGCATCCATTCCAATCATACAGATGCTAGAGGCGGCGGTATACGTAGAGGTACGAACAGTACAAATATAACAATTAATGGCGGTACTATTACAAGGAATACAGCCGCATTCTATGGCGGCGGCTTATATTTGTTATCCAGTGCTGGCAATTTTGTGATGAATGGTGGCAGTATCACACGCAATCAAGCCTCCAGTGGCGGTGGGATATTTATTACTCACAATAACAATCAACTTATTCAAAATTTCACAATCAATGCGGGAGCAGTATTTGGCCAAAATGTAGCCAGTGAAGGTATGCGCGTTAATCACGATATGGCTACTCTTAATCCCCAAGTCCAACCGAATATTGTAACCGTATACCAAACAGGGCACGCCTTCACCAACCATGACATCAACTCCAACGGTGACGAATATGGCTGGCATGTTGAAAACGAATTGCGCCCTCCTGACTGGATACGGCTTAATTACGCAATCAATATCATGAATCCGGCTCCGACTTATATCGTTATCCACGAGGCCGACTCTGGTGTAACAGAAGGCCCTGGCCCCAGTGGCTCCGGTATATTTAACTTGGTTGTATCTGATGATAACCCCATCCTGGCATATGAAGGGCGTGTTATTACCACAGTACCTATTTTATTGCCTGCCCCCGCACCTGCCTCTGACCCACATCGGATAAGCGTGACACGTCCGGTTACTGTCAGGGCAGCCGATGGCTCCAATATCATATTGCGTATGCCTGTGCCAAACAGCGCAAATACGCCAAATAACGAGCCGTGGGGAACAACATTAACAAATCTCAATAGACACTTTATCATAGGCACAGGGGGCAACCTCATCTTGGATGCCGAAGGAAATGGTACCCTTAGAATCGACGGCAACATGGCAGCCAACGCAGCCGGAAACCGCGGCGGTGTCCATGTGGGAAGTGGAATTTTAACAATGCAGTCAGGTACTGGGATATTCAATAGCCGTGCTACAAATGGTGGTGGTGTCTCGATTAGCGGTACCAACTCTACATTTAATATGTTTGGTGGAGTTATCGGTCATACAAATCCTATATATGGCAATACTGCCCAATTTGGTGGTGGTGTGCATATTTCAACCGGTAGCACATTTAATATGTACGTTGGCGATGTCACCGGCAACACTGCCCGCAACGGCGGAAACGGCGGCGGTGTGTGGGTCAGCACAAGCGCAAGCTTTAGCACCCGCGGTAATCTTGCTCTGACAGGTTACGCGACAATTATTAACAATGAGGCCAGAGGAGATACTGTTGTCAATGGAAACGGCGGCGGTGTGTTTGTTTCGGCCGGTGCCAACGTAACCCTAGGCAATGGTACACGGATATCAAGTAATAGAGCCATAAGTGCCGAATCCGGCCATAACACTGGAAATGGCGGCGGCATATATACCCTAGCTAGTCTGACAATCGGTAATGGCGTCATAATCAGATATAATATGGCAATGAGATACAGCCCCGGTGAGGATTCCGGCATGGGTGGCGGCGTGTATGTCCGCGGAGGCAACACAACCAATTCGGTGGTATTGACAAT
Source organism: Defluviitaleaceae bacterium (assembly GCA_009781725.1). Lineage (GTDB taxonomy): Bacteria > Bacillota > Clostridia > Lachnospirales > WQUN01 > WRAN01. The sequence goes on along the minus strand of WQVF01000011.1, from coordinate 25,444 downwards.
GACCGGCGGCGAAATTTATGGTAACCGTGCCGAACGCTTCGGTGGCGGCGTTGCCATAACGAGCGGTGCCAACAATGTTTATCGCGGTGCCGTGTTCAACATGAGCGGCGGACTGATTCATGACAACGAAGCGGATCGCCCCGAAAACCGACCCGCCATAGGTGGTATGCAAGGCGGTATGCCATCTGGTGGTGGTGTGTCTCTGTCAAGAGGCGGCGGCGTGACTGGCGGCGCAGCCTTTAATATGTCCGGCGGTATAATTTCTGGTAATAGAGCGCGGAGTCATGGTTCCGGCGTGGATGTTTTCAATAGTGGTCCTGTGGATAACCAAAACCAGCGTCTCTTTTTTAGTATGAGTAGCGGAGCTGTTATCCAGTATAACGAACCCTTTGTAGTAAACCAAGTATATGGCGGCGGCGTCAGTGTCCGTTCCAACAGTCTTTTCACTATGAATGGCGGAACAATCAGAGCAAACCGTGCCAATTGGGGTTCTGCCCTAAATATTCAAGGTAATGGCCACTTCCACCTCGTAAACGGTGTCATAGGCGGCACCACTTTCGCAGATGGGAACTATGATGGTAATGCCGCGATTTTTATCAATAGCGGACGGCTTGTCATGGAAGGCGGCCAGATTATTGGTAATCGTGGAAGTGTCGCCGGTGGTATATTTAATTCCGCAGCTACTACGGCAGCTGTACCTACCAACGGTATTTTCATGAGCGGTGGTGTAATTGCCGGTAATACAGCCGGTATTGCTCCTGGCGGAGGACCTAGCACAGCCGCTTTCAATGGCGGTGGCGGTGTGCGTAATCTTGGTCGGTTTATTATGAGCGAGGATGCCGTAATAAGAAATAACACCGCAATCGTAAATGGCGGCGGTGTATGGACAAACGGAAGTGGCGGGCTTAACGGATTCTGGATGAGTGATAATGCTGCTATTTATGGCAACATCGCTGAGGGCGGCGGCGGTATACCTACTAATGTAGCCCCGGTTAGAGGCGGCGGTGGTGTATATGTCGCCGGCAGGACAGTAGATGGAAATGTAGTTGGTGGCAGATTTGAGATGTCTGGCGGTACAATCGGCGGCGCAACCGCAGCACATGCAAACCATGCTCTCACAAATGATCCTACAGAGTCTTCGGGGGGCGGCGGCGTAGCTCTTTCCGCCGAGGCCGTGTTTGCAATGAGCGGCGGCAGAATCGAAGGTAATGTTTCTGACCAGTATGGCGGCGGTGTGTGGGTAGGCTACGATTCAAGCTTTACACTAAGCGGCACAACAGCCAAGCATATCACAGGCAACGAGGCCGAATACAGCGGTGGCGGTGTTTGGGTAGCCGAGGATTCCGAAATGCTGATGCAACCGCTGTCAGAAAATCTCCATATCACAAACAATGTAGCAGGGCACATGGGCGGCGGAATATACACAGAGGCTGCCGAGTATGGCACCCCTCTAACCCGTCTTACCGGTGCTGATAGAGCCTACCACAATCTTCACCTGCGCAATGTCACATTCAGCGGAAATAGAGCAGGCAGGAGAGAGTTCCCCCCCAGTAATGCTCTTGATGTAACGCCAAGACCTGTCGATGATTGGATATCTCTGAGTGTGGATATTCACCCGTTTAACAACTATGATATAAACTTTATCGGAGGGATTGAGCTTCCAAGGACTGGTGGTCTGGGAATAGGTATGTTTACAATGGTAGGCATTGCAATATTAGGTGGTGCAGTGGGGATGCTGATATTTGTAAAGAGAAGGCGTAACAAGATACCCTTGGTGTATAAACGACCTATACTTGAGTAGAAATGAGGAAAAGTGGGGACTGTCACAATGTGACAGTCCTTTTTTTTGCTAGGAAACTGCACAAAAAAGCAGCAGCGATGCTCAGACGCAAGCGTCAAGGCGGCGCAGCCGCGTTGTTCTATACTAGGAAATTGCATCGCAATTTCTGCTGGTGCGGTCGGAAACAAAAGCGCGCTTTGCGCGTTTTGTTCTGCTATAAACCCATGCATAATTTTTCTTATCTTTGCCAGACTAAGAGCAAATAATCCAGAAAGGGGCAAAACCATGCCGGGACTTAAACAGTCAGAGCTTAATTGGATTCGGGAAACTGTACCGGGTCATCAACTGACAGCGGGCAAGCTCAAAGATTACGCCAACCAGGTAAATGATCCGCAGCTTAAACAAATGTTTACCCAAGCCTCCACCCAGGCCACTCAGTCAGCAAATAAACTGCTGCAACATTTATCGTAAAGGAGAATTGCTATGCAGGAAAAAGACATCGTGCTGGATGTACTAAATGGCGTAAAATCCAGCCTATCCCATTACGCCACTTTTATAAGCGAAACCGCCTGTCCTAATTTGCGCCAGACCTTTCAGCAAATGAGGGACGGGGATGAAAAGTTCCAATATGACCTGTATAAAATTGCAGAGCAAAAAGGCTATTACACCTGCTCGCCAAGTGCCTCGGCTCAAGATATGAGCAGTGTAAAGACAGCACTGACCAGCAGTCAGCCTGCTGGAATGATGCATTAAGGGGTATCGCGCGGTTATTTGCAAACACCTATGTAGGGGCGGCCAGTGGCCGCCCCTACATAGGTTTGTTTTTTGTCATTTTTGCCAAAGGTTTTTCTAAGGGAGATTGATTTATGAGATACATTAAGAAACTTGCCATGTTTATCGTGGTTATATTATTTTTTGCCGCTTGCACTGCTGCTGCCAGTCCTACAACAAAGCCCTACACAATAATGATATACATGAATGGCTCTGACCTTGAAAGCGACTTTGGTGCCGCAACCACAGACCTGATTGAAATGCTGGAATCAGGCCTGGACTCACGTCATGCTAATATCGTGATACTAACCGGCGGTACCAACCGTTGGCAAAACGACGTTATTCCGGCAAATGAGTGCGTTATTTGGGAAATGGCAGACGGCTGGCTTTATGAGGTTGATAGCATGGGGTTAGTAAACATGGGTGAACCTTCGACTTTACGGGACTTTATCAAATATTCCATGGAGCATTTCCCAGGAAATAAATATGGCTTGATTATGTGGGACCATGGTGGAGGGTCTATAGCCGGTTTTGGCCACGATGAGAAATTTAATGATGATGCCCTTACCCTTCGGGATATGAAGCTGGCCTTTGAGGAAGCTGGGCTTAGAGATAATAAACTGGAGTTCCTAGGCTTTGACGCCTGCCTGATGGCAACGGTGGAAATGGCAGTTCTTGCGGCGGATTATGCTCATGTAATGATAGCCTCGGAGGACTTGGAACCAGGAGACGGATGGGATTATGTATTTCTTGGCGCATTGAACTGTGATCCAAACATGAACGGTTTTGACCTTGGTAAGGTCATCGTTGATACATTTATGGATTTCTACGGTCCGGACAGTGATGAGCTTCTTAGCTTGAGTGTTGTAGATTTGGCTCGTGTAGGCCCTGTAATGGACACAATGGGGCGGCTGATGGGGCTGGCTTCCGGCAGCATCAAAACCAAGGAATCACCGTCCTTTTACCAATTGGCAGAAAGACGGGGTATTACCAAGACGTTCGGTGAGGGCAGTCCACGAGATAACTATTCCGATATGGTGGATGTGGGAGATATGGCGGTTATGCTGGAATGCTTCTTCCCACGGGAAGCAGCTGCGGTAATCCACGCACTTAACCGATGCGTGGTGTACAATCGGCATAATTCCGACATAGAGCTTTTTGGCTTGAGTACTTTTTATGTATATGGTGGTAAGTCCGAAGGAGTGCATTCTCTTCGCACATATTCGGACTTAGAAATGGATGAAGCGTATACCCAGTACTTGCATCATTTTTTTAACGGACTAGTGAACCATAAAGATAAATCCGCTCCAAATCTACGGTCTGAGTTGGTGCTATGGCAGCCCATAAGCCAAAACCGCTACCGTATGGCCGGACTTTTGCAGACTTCCGAGCCTGCTCATGATTTATTATGGCCACGCCTTAATGATAGGCCTGTTGGTATGTATCCTGTTGCCACAACTGCTCACAGCAGGTTGTATGCCGTACCTGCTCAAATCAATGGTAGAGAGGGGGATATTATGATTTCCTTTAGTCCCCACCACCCACAAGGGCATGTAAGAGGGGTGCGTTATAATGACGGGTATGTAATACAAAAAGGCTACGACCCCATAGAAACTGGGGATAAAATAGCCCTATATGCCTTAGAATGGGATTTTGATAAAGATACCGTGGAGAAGAATTGGAGTAAAAGCGATGTCTTTACAGTGACAGATGGTATAGCCCTGACTTGGAGTACGGCCCCCCAAGGACATAGGCTGGGGTATCGCCATACAGATGTATGCCACCATGTTGAGTATACCCTGCCGTTCTAACTTCCATAGTCTTGTAAAATTCGAGTCAATGCCTCTTCGGAGTAAATCTTGATACCCTCTGCAAGGCGTTCCTGTTCATCTGAATCTAAGATTCCCACAGGGGTACTTGTGATTTCCTTAAGGCCGCCGCCGTAGCTTGCTGCGTGGAATATTACGATGTAGCCGTCTAGTGCGGTTACCACATATAGATGGGTTTCTTCTTCTATAATCGATGGGATTTCTTCAACTGGCTGCTCTATATACGTATCTGCCGTTACTGGGTGCGTGATATCTGCCCGGTAAGGTTCCGCGGCTTCTGCATAGATGTATGCGTTTTCATGTTGTCCCAAGAAGATATATCCTACCACAAACCCCATCAGTACAGAGACAGTACAAGCTGCCAGGCATACAAGTGTAGGGATTCTTTCCGCAAGCATCAGGTGCTTGAATTTTTTTGCCATAAAAAACACTCCCTTCAATAGGGAGTGTCCATATTGTCAAAGCCCCAAAAATCCGTCATTGCGAGGAGCGTAGCAACGAAGCAATCTAGTTCTGGATTGCTTCGCGTCGCTCGCAATGACGGGAAGAGGGTTAGAGTACTCCCACTATAGAGAGTGTTGACAAAATTATGGAAAATTATACTACTTGCGCATCACCCCATAAGCGTTCCAGCTTGTAGAAGTCACGGTTCTCTTTGTCAAACAGGTGGACGATTATACTGCCAAAGTCCAGTAACACCCATTCACCGGCGCGGATGCCTTCGATATGACGAAGGGGGATGTCATGTTTTTTCATTATTTCTTCGGTGGTGTCAGCCAAGGCCTGCATTTGAGGTGCGCTGCCTCCTGTTGCTATAACAAAAAAATCGGCAATTGTGGTTACTTCCCGTAAATCCATTACAACTATGTCCTGTCCGAACTTTTGATCCAGTGCGGTTTTTAATTCCTGTACTGCTGTAAATTCTTTATTTTCCATTTTATCTCCTATCCGCCCATTACGGGCAATTCCTTCACTAATCTAGCATGAAGAGCGGAATCGCGGCTTCCTACTTGTTTTTTTTCTTCAGTTGCTTCAGCGCGTCCAAGCTCCATGGATGAACGGGACGCTTTTCCTTTTTTGTCTCCATGATAGTGTAATTTGTGCCGAGTGTCAGGGCTTTGTTAATGTCTGTTAAGGAAAGGCGGCGCATTTCTTGGATTGGACCCCAGTTTTCACGGTAAGGTTCCGTGTAGTCTGCCAGCATTATTATTTTATCCAATAATGTCATGCCTTTATGCCCTGTTGTGTGATATCGTATAGCTTGCAGGATTTCTTCGTCGTCTATAAGAAAATCCCGCCTGGCGGACTCTGCGCCTATTAAGCCATGGGCAATATCTATGTCTGCCGCTAATATTTCATCTACTTCTATCCGCCATAGCTTAGTTAGGGTGTGTTTCTTGTTGCTGCTGTATTCCTTGGCGCAGTCGTGAAGAAGGGCGGCCATTCGGGCCTTTTCTATATTGACACCGTAGTGGGCAGCCAATCTCTCAGCTTCTTCCACCACCCCCATAGTATGCTTAAATCGCTTAGGGGACAAGCGAATACGAAGGTTTTCAGCGGCTTCATCAAAACTCATTCCTGTAGGAGCTTTGTTATCCTTACTACGATAAAGCCCATGCCAATGTGCATAATCCTCCACCCACTTTGGAACAAGGCCCTGGACTGACTTGCCTGTCTTGAGCCGTTCCCGGATATTTGTACTGGAAATATCCAAGAGTGGGCCTTCCAGCCAGTGGAAGCTGCCATTGTGGGTTTTTGTAAGCTCTTCTATTTGGGCCTGGGCTTTTTCGCTGTCATAGCCCGGCCGCGGGGCGATAATAAACTTGCATGTTGCTATAAGCTCCTTTGTGTCTTTCCAGTTTAATATATCCAAGAAAGCATCGGCCCCTATTATAAAGGAAATCTCAGCTCCTGCCGGACATACTGCTTTGAGTGCTCGCGCCGTATCAATGGTAAATGTAAGCCCTGGTCTGCCAATCTCAAGGCCTGAAACATCAAAGGCAGGGTGCTCGCACGCAGCGAGGGCCGCCATATGAAGACGATGTTTGGCACTGGATACACGCTGGCTGTACTTGTGCGCCGGTTGGCCGCAAGGCATAAACAGTATACGCTGGGGCTTGAATTGCTCATACACGGCCTCGGCAATGGCAACATGCCCCAAGTGAATTGGGTCAAAGGTGCCGCCGAGTACGGCAAGAGAGTGACATCGGTCCAGATAATCTTTTTCGATAGGTTTATATTTCATCGAGTCACGATCCTTGTGAGTGTGAATTTTAGAACATTATACTATACATTGTCGTTAATGAGCGCATTGGCAATATGCACAAAAAAGGGTATATGGTGCCATACGGATTTTTTGCAGTTTACACAAAATCATGAAGTGAATCATTGAGCTCTGGATTGCGCATAACCATATCCAAAAGCCCCTCAAGCTTATCCCCGACGGCTTTGCCGGGAGGGAAACCAGCGGTAATCAGGTCTTTACCTTTAACGGAAAGATTTTGCAATGTATAGCACTCTTCTTTATCCAAGATATCCTGTACCTCGATGCGGATAGCCGCTAGTTTGCTGGTATCATCAGGATAAAATAGGGATTGCAGTAGCAGAAGATTTTCAAATAATTCATGTGGTATTTGCCTAAGAATTTTCTTTATTTCATATCTATCATGGGGAATAGGCGTGTGAAGCATACATATATAATGAAACACTTCCCGGATAGTTTTATTATCAAAGCGCAGTGACCGTAGCAACTCCAAGCTATTATGCCCGCTGTATGCAAAAAAAACAGCCAGACGAAGAGTTTCTTTTTCTGGGCAGGCGGCCAGTAGTTCAGTCGTTTTATCAATATCTCCGCTGTACTCAAGAATATTGCACAACAGCCCTGTTGTTTCCAACAGCTTTATGGCTTTGACATAGGGACTGCAAAGAAGCCGAACAAGCTCCTCCCGTATGCGCTCGGCACTGATATTGGCTATATTTAAGCTCATAGCTGCAATGGCTCTAAGTGTTGCCTTATCTATGAAAAAGCCAAGCTGTCCTGCAAAACGAAGTGCTCTCAACATCCGTAGGGCATCTTCCCCAAACCGGTGCCTTGGGATACCCACGCAGCGGATTAATTTTTTATCAATGTCATTTCTGCCATCGAAGGGGTCGACAAAGCCTTTTGCCGGGTTGTATGCAATCGCATTGACGGTAAAATCCCGCCTGCTTAAATCCTCGATTATGTTGGATGTGAATATGACCTTATCCGGTCTTCGGTTGTCACTGTATTCCCCGTCTATCCTATAAGTTGTGACCTCATATCCGTGACGGTTAATAAGCACTGTTATCGTGCCGTGCTTTACTCCCGTTCCGAATGATTTGGGAAAAAGCTCCATGACCTCTTCCGGCCTGGCGGATGTGGTAATATCCCAATCCTTTGGCAAAGTGCCCATAATGCTATCCCGAACACAGCCGCCGACGATGTAAGCCTGATGGCCTTTTTGCTCTAGGGTTTCGATTATTTTGACAACATCTTCTGGTAAATTAATAATCATTATAAAGCTCCCTTATTTAAAACCCGCGGCGAAGCCGCTTTTCTATTATGCTAGGAAATTGCTTCGCAATTTCTGCTGGCGCGGTCAGAAACAAAAGCGCGCTTTGCGCGTTTTGTTCATATTGCAATTGGAGAAAAACGGATGTATTTTGCATGGTAGTTCATTTGACATAGGCGCATATTTTCAATATTATCATGGTAATTTTTGTTGCGGGGTGATATTATGTCTATTTTTACCGGGTCGGGTGTTGCAGTATGCACTCCCTTTGAGAAAACCGGAGCCGTCAACTACGACGTTTACGAAAAATTAATCCACTTCCAGATTACCAGCGGTACAGATGCTATCGTAGCCTGCGGTACCACCGGCGAGGCTACCACTCTTTCTAAAGACGAACATATTGAAGTAGTACGCCAAGCGGTTGCCTTTACAGGCAAGAAAATACCTGTAATAGCCGGTGCGGGAGGCAATGATACCGCCAATTGCATCGAAATGGGCAAGGCTTTGCAAAAAGTCGGTGCCGACGCTCTGATGTGTGTTACGCCCTATTATAACAAAACTTCCCAAAAAGGGCTTGTCGCACATTTTTCGGCAATAGCCGCAGCTGTTGACTTGCCCATAGTCCTTTACAATGTACCGGCGCGTACCGCACTCAATATGCTGCCCACAACCCTCTATGAACTTTCAAAGATACCCAATATTGTAGCAATTAAAGAAGCAAGCGGCGATATAGTCCAAGTGGCGGAAATGGTGGAGCTGTGCGGTGATACCATTACCTTTTATTCCGGCAATGATAATCACATCATACCCATACTAAGCCTGGGAGGAAAGGGCGTTATCTCTACTATTGCTAATATTCTCCCCACTCAAGTACACGACATGGTCATGGCTTACTTGCATTTCGACATGAAAACCGCCCTTGACTTGCAGCTTGGTATTTTGCCATTGGTCAGATGCCTCTTTGATGATGTTAACCCAATGCCGGTAAAGGCCGCTCTCAACATGATGGGCTATGATGCAGGCCAATGCCGTCTTCCCCTTATCACGATAGATGAAGGTTTACATGAGAAGCTTAAAGCTGAAATGACCCGGTATGGGATTCTCAAATGACAAGGATTATAATTTGTGGCTGTTTTGGACGCTTAGGCAGTGCTATATGCCGATTGGCTGAGTCAAATATAGGAGTGGAGGTAGTTGCCGGCGTGGATGTCATGCCTCCTAGCGGCGGCCTTACTTATCCAATATATACGGACATAAATCAATGCCAAACTGCGGCAGATGCCGCGATATGTGTTTATCGGCCATCTGCAACCTCAGACATAAATGCATTACTTGAATATTGCGTAAACAGGCAGGTCCCGCTAGTGCTTTGCACTACGGGCCTGCCCGGTAACATCCAGGAAAGAGTGCAGCAAGCATCAAAGAAGGTTGCCATACTTCAGTCTGCCAATATGTCCCTTGGGATAAACCTGCTAACCGATATGATAACTCGTGCTACTAAACTGCTATACGGCGCGGGCTTTGATATAGAAATCATAGAAAAGCATCACAACCAAAAGCTAGACGCCCCAAGCGGTACAGCCTACCTACTGGCAGATGCCGCAAATAATGCCCTAGATGAAAAGTTAACATATGTACATGACCGCAGCCGGGCAAAGGAAAAGCGAAGCAAGCAGGAGATAGGGCTTCACGCTATACGGGGCGGCACTATCGTAGGTGAACACAGTGTAATCTTCGCTGGTCAAGATGAGGTCATAGAACTTAAGCACAGTGCTCTTTCCAGAGATGTGTTTGCGGTCGGAGCCTTGAATGCGGCGATTTATATAAAAGGTAAACCAGCCGGATATTACGGTATGCAAGACCTAATAAAGAACCTTGCTTTTTAAAAGCGCGCGCGCGCGCAACCCCAAAAAACCTGCGGCGAAGTCGCATAGGAGGTAATAATGAGCTATCTTAAAAAATCCATCACCACTGCAGCTTGATGGACATAACTGCCTATATATTAGAAGAAGCGCGTCGGCATCCTTCCATGGAAGCGCAGGATGTAGTTAAGCTTTGCTATCAAGCCGCCTTTGGGGCTGAGCATATGCTAGGAGATACGACCAAAGCCCTTGCATATTTCCAAGAAGAATATGAATTCACCTTTGCGGATGACAAGCCATTGGCTGAGCATATCGCCCCGGATGTATGCCGGGTAAATCTTGGTGCGTGGAAGAGACTCGGTCTCAACCCGGACTGGCTTTGGAGCTTGTTTTCAGAAAATAGCTTTGCTGACAGCGGTAATTTTGATGACTATCTTGCACAGGCAAGCAGCGTAACTGCTGAGTGGGCGAAATATATAGCCGATTACAAGGTTGGCCCGGTTCACCACAGTGAGGCATACCGGGAAAAGGAAAAGCCAGCATACCGCATATTGTCCGGATGGACGGTTTCTGTGCTTCCTCTTCTAGAGGCAATGGCGGGGCTAACTGGTGGTGTAATTGCTATTGATGGACGAGCTGCATCAGGTAAATCCACCTTTGCCCAGGGTTTTGCCGACGTCATCTTTGGAAATAAGCCCATCATCATAAAAATGGATGATTTCTTCCTCCCCTCTGAGCTTAGAACCCCAGAAAGGCTGGCCCAGCCAGGGGGCAACATCCACTACGAACGCTTTGCCGAGGAAGTTCTTCCTAATATAAGGAGCGGAAAAGGGTTTGAGTATCGGAAGTTCGATTGCGGTCGGATGGATTATGACGGTACAGTCGAAGTTCCACCGCACCTATGGCGGATAGTTGAAGGTGTATACAGCTGCCATCCGGCACATGGAGATTACATGGATATACAGGTGTTCATGGATGTGACTCCGGATGTGCAGAGAAAACGAATAGGAAACCGCAATAATCCAACAATCGCTGCCACTTATATTGAAAAGTGGATACCTATGGAGGAAGCATATTTCAATGCATTTGCGGGCCCCAAAATTCACGAAAAACGATATATATTCATGGATACATCAGGAAACAATCAAAACAACAACGAAAACCTTTACCAAAAACGACAAAATCATACCGACTCCAATTAAAATCCTATCTGCCTATCGCGGCAAAACCGCTTGAAACGCTTACTTCGCGTTTCAAGCAGCCGCTCTGTCAGACAGGTATTAATTTGGAATCGATATCACCTGTCAGATTAACATAGGAGGTACCGTATGCTGTACCCCCAAGAAGTAATCCAAGATGTTCGAGTCCTCAACGATATCGTAGATGTAATAGGCTCATATGTACAACTAAGGCCGAGGGGCGGGCGGCATTTCGGTCTTTGCCCCTTTCATAATGAGAAATCCCCCTCCTTTAGCGTAAGCGGCGATATGCAAATGTTCTACTGCTTTGGTTGTCATGCAGGTGGTAATGTAATCAGTTTTATTATGCGGCTGGAGAATATGGACTTCCTGGATGCACTAAAACTTCTTGCGGACAGAGTCCATTATAATCTCCCGGATGCAAGCTCTGCCCCTACAGCCAAAATCCGTGCGCAGGAGCGGGAGCATATAGCTGAGCTAAACAAAAAAGCCGCGAAATTTTTTTATGAACAATTGCAAACGGATACACCTGAGGCCAAATTAGCCCGCAACTACCTAGAGGGTAGGGGAGTACATATATCCCTACAAAAACGATTTGGTTTGGGGCTGGCTCCTCCTAGTTGGGACGGACTTATGAATCATTTAGCTGTACCGGGCACGGAGCTTAGTATTGCAGGTCTGGCAAAACAAAGTGAGAAAAACCAAGCTAGGTACTACGACCGGTTTCGACGGCGGCTGATGTTTCCCATAATAGACTCCTCAGGCCGGATAGTGGGCTTTGGAGGGCGGGCACTGCCTAAAGGAGAGGATGGGGAAGCCAAATATATAAACTCTCCGGACACACCTCTATTTAACAAGAGCCGCCAACTATACGGTTTAAATATAGCTCGCAAGACCAGGGAAAAGGAAATTATTATTGTAGAAGGCTATATGGATGTACTTGCAATGCATCAGGCTGGATTTCCTAATACTGTTGGAGTGCTGGGCACCGCTCTTACCGCCGAGCATGTGAGGCTACTAAAACGAGCCAATTGTGAAACCGTGACTTTGATATTAGACAGCGATGATGCTGGCACGCGTGCCGCCCTAAGAGCAATTGAAGAGCTGCTAAAAAGCGGTTTGAGAATAAAAGTACTGCAATTTTCAGAGGAGTCTCAAGCAAAAGACCCGGATGAATACTTGCAAATTCATGGACAAGCCAAATTCAACCGCCTGCTTGCTGGAGCAAAGAGCCATATAGCCTTCCAAGTAAGCCAGTTGAAAAAAAAATATAACCTTGATGCCGGTAGCGAAACCAACCAGCGTATACGCTTCACCCAAGAAGCTGCAGGCCTGCTGGTGGGGCTCACAAGCGAAATAGAAACCGATGCATATGCCCGGGAGGTTGCAGATGTCTCGGGGATAACAGCTTCGGCGATACTGTCAGAGGTGCATAAACAGCGAGCCATCACAGTAAAATCCGAAGATGGACAAACTCTGATACTACCCACAACTCGCAGGCAAAGACCACGACAACATAGCGAAGACAAGGGCTTGATTGAAGCCCGTAAGGGCCTACTTAATTTGGTGTTGACCTATCCAACCGCAGCGAGTGCTTTGCTCGAAAGCGGATATCTTGATCCAGAGGAAATAGGCGACGAAACATATTCTCAATTGCTACTACTGGCATTTAAAAATGCGGAGAGCAAGCAGCCTATGGCTCCCGCGGACATTATCGCAGTCTTTGAGGACTTGGAAGATCAGCAAAAAACAGCGGAGATTTTTTCTACAGATGCCCTACAAGATTCTAATTCCTCAATAGAAAAAGCACTCAACGATATGGCCTCCACCGTCAAGATTGGGTGGTTTACTCACGAAATGGACCTTGCAATGCAAAAAAACGACCTAAATGCCGTAAATAAGCTGTTTTTGAGCAAAAGAAATACAACCGCGCTGTATATAACCATGAACGATGGTTAGAATAATAGCGACACGAGAGGAATGGTGTTCTTTGAAATCCTTTGACGATCCGTTGTTGATGCTACGACTGCAAGAGCTTGTAGACATTGGCAAGAAAAAGAAAAGCACCTTGGATCACAAAGAAGTTATGGATTTTCTTGGCGATATAGACCTTGACCCAGACCAGGCCGAGAAGGTTTTCGAGTGGTTGGAAACCCAGGGTATAGAACTTACTTCCGGTATGGAACCGGAAATCGAAAAGGAAAAAGAAATAGACCTTTCTGCCGTGGAAGGTGCCATAAATATCGATGACCATGTACGCATGTACTTGAAGGAAATCGGTAAGGTGCCCCTACTCACTGGAGAGGAAGAAATAGACCTAGCCAAACGCATGGAGGCAGGCGAAGAGGAGGCAAGGCAGCGACTAGCCGAGGCCAATCTGCGTCTTGTTGTTAGTATTGCCAAGCGGTACGTTGGCCGTGGTATGCTGTTTCTTGACCTAATCCAAGAAGGCAATCTCGGACTGATTAAAGCCGTAGAAAAATTCGATTATACTAAAGGATATAAGTTCAGCACATATGCGACCTGGTGGATACGCCAGGCGATAACCCGGGCAATCGCGGATCAAGCCCGGACGATACGTATACCCGTGCACATGGTTGAGACAATCAACAAGCTGATACGAGTCTCGCGTCAGCTTTTACAAGAACTGGGCCGGGATCCTACCCCCGACGAGCTGGCCAAGGAAATGCAAATGCCTGTGGACAAAGTGCGGGAAATCTTAAAAATCGGCCAGGAGCCGGTTTCGCTGGAGACCCCGATAGGTGAAGAGGAAGATAGCCATCTTGGAGACTTTATCCCAGATGATGATATACCGGCACCGGCAGAAGCTGCAGCGTTTACCCTTCTCAGGGAGCAACTAATTGATGTGCTGGATACATTAACCGACCGGGAAGAGAAGGTGTTGCGCCTACGTTTCGGTCTGGATGATGGACGAGCCCGCACCCTTGAGGAAGTGGGGAAGGAGTTTAACGTAACAAGGGAAAGAATCCGGCAGATAGAGGCCAAAGCACTAAGGAAGCTTAGGCATCCTAGCCGTAGTAAGAAGCTTAAGGATTATTTGGATTAAGTAATGAGGATAAAAAATACCTAAAGTGAGCAAAAAAAGAGGCTGTCTCACTAAGCATTTTTGTGAATAATTATGCACTCCATCTATCAACATAAAGGCTTTGAGGAGCGAAGCGACGAAGCAACCCCGGAAGCTTACGCATTTCGGCATGCTTGGATTGCTTCGCTTCGCTTGCAATGACGGACACCTGCAAAACTATACTATAATATGTTTTCCTTTCGATGCTTTTGCGATAGCTCTAGTAAAGAAGTCGCAACTGGTATGCAAGTGGGGTAATTTTTGTTTTAACACTTCAAGTTCCGAAACTGTGTATAACCGCTCAACTTCCACGTATCCACAGCCAAGCATCTTTATGTCTGGATAATTTCGAAGAAATTCTAGGTCTGTTAAAATGATTCGTTTGCCTTTTGTGGGTGCTTTGCCTGATATACACAACTCTTCAAGGTTTTTCATGTGATATAGTGGCGAAAAATCTTCAATATTATTAATTGAATATAGGTTTAAAACTTTTAAATTTTGCAAACTATTTAGAAATGTTACATTCCGCAGAGGAGAACGAAATCCATCAAAATAAAGGCTTTTTAATTTAGGAACATTTTGAAGCACAGATAAATCCAGCTTAGTTCCCCATTTAATCCGCAGAATTTCTAAATTTTCTTGATGACAAACAGCCTCTAATAATGTCTGTGTGATTCCTGTTCGAAAAAGAACCCCTGTCAGTGCTTTGGGATTTGTTCTAAAAAACTCAATCCATTCGTCAATGATTTGTTTCTGCTTCTTTTCCTGTTCCATCAAACTGCATTCCATCTTACTAAAAATCGGACTGCCAAATCCAGGTGTATTTGACCCGACCAATTGCGTACATGCAAGTTGAACATATGCTTGGCCTTGATACTCATCTAATCTAACCATACACGACTCATCATAGATGGGCGCAAACCCTCCAAATCCACCAAAAAAGTAACGATAAGGGGTTTCACCTTCTGTTTGAGACAATGCGAATCCCTCCATGTCGGTTATAGTGAAATAATTCGAAATCGGTCTCGCCTGTCGCGGCAAAATCGCCCTAAAACGCCTTATTTCGGCGTTTTAGGGTGCCGCTCGGGCGAGACCGTTTCTCATTGATTTCACTATATATAAATTTTCTTCGCAACTTCTTACTGCAACTATAGCATATCTGCGTTCACCATGCGTCCAAAAATTAAAAGGGCGTTGGTTATCGTGTGGTTGTACCAACCCCATTATCCAAACACCTGTGTTGACGTTAAGATTGATACAATCCATAAAAGCTTTGAACAGCCTATATTCTGGGCTTTCTGCATTACATGTTCATAATTGCGCACAAAGTAAACTATAAAACGGTATACTTGCAGAATTATCCGACTTTCATTTGCACCCGAAGTGCGACACTTGAACACGAAACCAGAACCAGAACACGATAGCGCAAGTTTCGTGTTCGAGTTCTGGTTTCTGAAGAAAATGTTTATTAGTCAACGCAAAGCAACCAATTCACCCCGAATTTATCAACAAGGCAAAATATTAATGAACTCCATTCACATGGACCTAATGGCAATTCAATTTTTGCGCCGTCTTTAAGAACATCATATGCTTTTTTTATAATTTCTTCGTCGCTTTTACTAAAATAAAAGCAGAATTGCATTGTGTTCCCAATAATGCAATCTGACTTTTGCTCCATAAATGCTACACACTGACCAAAGACGTTTATCTCTGCATGGGCAATTAGACCGCTTTCGTCTCCCCATACTCCGCCAACGATAGCATCAAATGCTTTCTGGTAAAGCTCGATTGCTTGGTCGCAATTTTTCAAGTATAGCTGAAGTTTTGTAATTGGCATGGCAACCTCCGATAATATAAGTTTTCTTCACGTTTATATACTACAATTGTAGCATTGCTGTGTGCGTTATGCATAAAAAAATAAAAGGGGCGTTGGATTCGTGTTATTGTATTCACCTTAACGTTATTACCCCCTTTTATTTCCTTATGTTACTCTGAATCTTGCATTTCAAAGACAATATTATCAATATGAGCTACAGCTGAGAAATCAGTGATTGGGTTGCCATTCAACCATAAGTTCTCTAACCAAATAAAATCAGTAAGAGGGGTGAGGTCGCTAATTTGGTTATTACTAAGGAATAAGTGTGTTAAATTAGAGCGTCCTTCACCACTAACAAGACCCGCAAGGGGAGATATGTCGGTAATTTGATTGTCGCGTAAATCAAGTAAGTGCAAGTTAGTAAGCCCTGCTAGTGGGGTTATGTCAGTTATTTGATTGAACATCAAGTCCAGTGAAGTTAGATTTGTGAGTCCGGCAAGGGGAGTTATGTCGGTAATTTGACTAGCTCCGAATTGCAATGTCTCTAAGTTCGTAAGCCCTGCAAGGGGGGATATGTCTGCGACTTGTGTACGGAAAATGTGTATCCACGTCAGGTTTGTAAGCCCAGCAAGTGCGGTTATATCCGTGAGATAATCCCCGGTGAAATATATGTCTGATAAATTTGTAAGCCCTGCCAGAGAGTTAAAATTAGTGATTTGATTAGAAGGGTCTTGGACGCCAACCCACAATGCCGTCAACTCTGTCATATATCTTAGGGGTGCAATATCCGCATTTGTTAAATCGCCATCTAAAGACATTACGGTTAAGTCCGTGCTAAATTGCTCTCCAAGGATAGTTATATAAGCGGGCCTATCTCCTGTCGCACCGGATGTTGCCTCGCCTTCGTCCTGCATCTGTTCGGGGCCAACGCTGGTATCTTCACCGTCTGAAATATCTGATGCTCCATAAGCGGACTGGTGAGTAGAAAAATATGCAGTAAGTCGCCAATAACCATCCACTATCTCGAAGATTTCATCCCTTGCTCTTGCAATACCGTTTTCTATTGACCCGCTATTATTAACTTCATTTAATGGAAGAATGGCAAGTTCATCGACGCTTCGGAACACAAGAAATTCGTTTTCAAGGATAAAATCAAAATTCGTGCGGAGACTGAAGGTAAATGTCCCGTCTTCTTCTGGGTGTGCTACATAGCTTTCCTCAGCTAAGTATGCTCTAAAAACACCTTCAAAGTCATCTCTTCCAATTAAAATGACGGGGTTGGGGTACACAAAGCCATAAGAACGAAATGGAAAAACCGTAAGCATTGCCAATGTTTCGAAATTATTGGTTATCACAGCTTGGCGATAATAGGTCCAAAATTCATTGATGTCGGAGAAATTGAGCTGCACGGCATTTTGTTCCGAAGCAGAGTCATAACTTGAGTAGGCTTCTGGTGATTGAGATTCTACGGTGTCATATTCTTCATTTTGGTTGCCACTACCTGCGCCTACAGTACATGCAGCCAATATAGCCCCCAAAAGGATAAATGCGGATATTAAAACCGCCAGTTTTGTATGTTTCTTGCTCTTCATAATTGCTGTCAACCTTTCTTTTAACGCCCGCTTTTCTTCACACATGGTAGTTGATAGTACAGGCATTGGTATTTTTTTTGTACTTGCTACGGAAATTAGGGTTTCGCCGTAATGTTGTTTTCCGTATGCATTCATATTACGGATAACCATTTCGTCACAGGAAAGTTCGCATACACGGTCAATTTCACCTTTTGCAATCCACACAAGGGGATTGAACCAATGGGCGGCGCAAGCCAGCAAAGTTAACCACTTGACGGCTATATCAAGCCGCCGCATATGGGTCAACTCGTGAAGCAAGATGCTTTGCATCTGTTCGTCAGTATATTCCCGGTTAGGCAAGACAATCATTGGCCTAAAAATCCCGATTAGCATAGGTGTTGCCGCATAGTCGCTTGCGATTAACCTTGGGGTGAGTTTGCCCCGTGTAAATGCTCTAAGCATATCCAATTCAAAAGGATGGGGCTTGAAGTAATTACTGCGCAATTTTCTGACGAATCTAGCATAGCCTATTAAATTGTAGAGAAGTACCAAGGCAAACATAAATGGGTAGATAGCCATAAAAATGGTGACGGCTTGGGCAACCAATCCCGGTTCGCTCAAATGTGGTGCTTCTACAGGAGCTGTGCTTATGTTAGGTAAATTGGGCACATCGGCAATAATAGACGAATTATTAAGCATAGCCGGCGGTCTATTACGTGCCTCATCCGTTGTAATTATATTGCGCTCGACAGCACTGTGAATCGGTGCAAATTCCGTAATCGTTACAGGTAAAGTAGCAATTCTTGATACAGGGATTAAGAATGTCACTAGCACCACAAGCCAAAAATAATATTGCGCCGATTTAGGCAATCTATGGCGTACTATCGGCTTGATAAGCAATAGTAATAATGCGAGGAAGCCGCCGGTTAATGTCATAAGGATAATAGTGCGGACAAATTCGCTTAAAAATGTTGGAATCATCATTTACCATCGTCCTCCATCTTGAAAAATGTTCTTAGTTCGTCAATATCGTTCTCGCCCAATTTACCGCTGCGGCATAACGCCGCCACAAGATTTTTTGCGCTTCCTTCGAACACTCTATCAATGAAAGTTTGACCCTCGGACTGGACATATTCCTCTTGGCTAATGTTTGCGCTATACATAGTCACATATTTATCGTGGGCTGTGATGATGCCTTTATCACGCAAACGCAATACGAGTGTTTGGATGGTGGATTTTTTCCAGCCTGTTTTAGCTTCAAGCTCCGCTCGAATCTCGCCAAAAGGCATTGCCCGCCCCTCACGCCAAAGGATGCGCATTACTTCAAGTTCGGAATCAGCTATCTTGACCATGGAATAACCTCCTCGTTTACTTTGGTAATCCACCGTACTACATAAGTAGACCATGTGTCAAGAGATAATTTTTTATGTTGCACTCCATAATAGCCATGTAATCGCTCCGGCAATAATCCCATTTGCCAATTTATATAAAACATACTGTCCGGCCTTAACCCCAGTCCCAGCAGTAAAATGCAAAGCCTGGGCATGTACAGAAAATCCGCCAAAAGCAATAACCCCGCCGATAAGTCCAAGGCTCACCGGTGTAACTACCCCCTCCGAAAGCATCTTAACTCCACCAGTAATCTCAATCATTCCGGCAAGCACACCTATGTATGGAATATCACCAACAAGCATCACCACTGCTCTGGTGACAACGGCGAAAAATATTATCAACCCTCCAACCACCACCAACGCATCCATTGCATTTTTGACAGCATCCCCTAAAACTTTACCAATATTAGGCATATCATGCATAATTACACGAAGTGAGTCATTTCGTCGAGATTGCTCTCCTCTGCCGCGGGTCATAAGTCCCATAATTATCGCAGCCGCAACATGTCCCATCCATAGCGCATATCCGGCTGTCTGATTCCCTAAAAGCCCAACTCCCACGACCCCAACGATAAACAAAGGCCCGGCGTTATTGCAAAAAGTTAATAAACGCTGGGCTTCTTTTGTTGTGATTTCCTTACTGCGCCACAGGTCGCCTATGGCCTTTGCCCCCATTGGATAGCCGGATATAATCCCGGTTATAAAAGCAAAGCCACCTGCACCCGGCAATTTGAATACATATTTCATAATCGGACTGGCCCATGCACTAATCGTTCTTACAACACCCATTGACGTTAGTAAATTTATAATTACAATAAAAGGTAGAAGCGCAGGCAGAACATTATTAAACCACAGCATGAGTCCATCCCGGGATGCAAATAACACGTCTCGTGGAAATTTCAAAAAGAAAAAAATTAAGAAAAGTTTGCACACGAGTAACGAAAATGTTATAATCTTCTTTACGATGAATGAAGATTTTAGTTTAGGGGTATTCATTGGGCACGTCCTGTCACCATTTTAGGGCAAAATAGTAGTTAAGCAAGTTCTTTGATAATGGTGTTGGATAGTATTTATTCTTGTTGGGGTAGGGGTTTTCTTGGCATATAGACAGCGGTATGACTCCCAGGCAGGGAGCGGATATCGAAGTGCCTACTGGAGGGATGCAAGTGGTAGACCTCCGGTTGCCCGAAGGAGCCCAAGTGGCGGTAGACATAGGCAGCTGCGTCCTTCGACCTCGAAACCACATACAACAAAAAACAGGCCAAAGAAATCATCCCCTCAGCCCCCATCCGGCGGGCTGTTTTCAGCAAAACTTGTTGCTGCCTTGTTTTTTATATTTGTCTTCGTTTATATCGGACATGCTATCTTTTCGTTTTGGACTCCTACAATAGATACCATGATTCTCAGGATGAGCACCTTAGATGTTCATCAATCGGTAATGGGAGTCATTGTACGAGATGAGCATGTGCATATAGCCGATAGGGATGGTCACATAGAGTTTCATGTACAGGATAATGAATGGGTAGCCGTTGGGGCTTTTGTGGCCAGTGTCGGGGACATGTATATGGCAGATGCCGCTGCTGTGCGCCTTGTCAATGTCGAAGACCAAGCAATGGACCTGCAAGACCGAAGGCAGCCTATCTCTGTAGTGGATTCGGAAGTACAGCGCATTAATAATTCGATAGCAAATACAGCAAATGCCCGTATTCATAGTTTTGCGACCCTTAATTTATCAGAGATATATAGCCTTCATGATCAACTCGGGCAAGCTGTCAATACACGCAACCAAATCAATATTGATGACGGTGTCGCAGCTATGGGGCTTTTGGCCCGGGAGCAATACCGACATACGGCAGTCCTAGAGTTAAACTCCAGAAATATGTATGCGTCCACAAGCGGGATTATGTCCCGTGTAATAGATGGCAACGAAGCTATTCTCACAAGAGCCGGGATAAACGACCTGACTCGGGAGGATGTGCGTGATTTTACGGATTACAGCACTTTTGTAAATAGACAGGATATATATGCAGGAGATGCCGCATTTAGAATCGTAGGTAACACATGGTATATAGTTGCTGAGCTGCCCAATGAGATGATAAGTGGTTTTGAGGCCGGCAGTCATCGCACCATTTATCTATATAACGAACGAATCGGAGATTACGAAGCTCACAGATTAAGAATTCAGAGTATTGATTATGGCACAAGGTATGGACTGGTTGTTTTCAGAAGCACCAGGCATGTGACAGATTTCATTAACCAGCGCAATGTGAGTATTCGCACAACTTCAGGTGTACAGAGGGGATTAAAAGTACCCTGTACGGCTATATCCACCAGGCAATATGTAAGGCTTCCCCTTTCACATATTCATGGTACAGATGAGACATATGTAATCATTTCTGGGGAGAGCGGCAATATCACTATTCCTGTGGAGATTGAGAATATTACAGAGCACTATGCCTATGTAACCACTGTAACAGGCCTTGGCATAGGGAATCTGTTGGTACCACATGATTCAAACGATGTTCATATCCTCCTTACGGATGAAAATATCCGTGAGTTACATGGTGTGTATGTGGATAATTTAGGGATTGCTGAGTTTAGGCTAGTTAACCTTGGTGTTGAGGGGATTGCAGTGGGCTATATACTTCTTGATTCGGTCTTAAACCCCAATCTCCGGGAATTCATTAATATTATTGTTGATGCATCAACGGTAACCGAAGGGCAGCTAATAAGGCAATGAGTGAGTTTGCGTTGGACCATATAAATGAAGTCATAACTGCCGTAGCGATAAAAAGTGGAAGAAACTCTGCTGATATTAAGCTTATTGGCGTGACTAAGACAATGGAGTCAGAAGCGATAGTCAGACTGGTTGCCGAGGGAGTTACTAGCCTTGGAGAAAACCGAGTACAGGACTTTCTTCCGAAGTACGAAGCCCTTAGGCCAAATGAGCCTGAATGGCATTTTATCGGTCATTTGCAGCGTAACAAGGTAAAGTTCATAATTGATAAGGTAGCAATGATTCATTCCCTTGATAGTTTGGCCTTGGCCAATGAAATTAATAAGCGAGCCGAGCAAGTCAGAAAGGTAATGGATGTATTAATAGAAGTAAATATAGGCGACGAAGAAAGCAAGCACGGGGTATGTCCAACTAAGGCATTAGGTCTTGCAAGGGAGATACTGCCCCTTAAAAATATCCGGTTACAGGGACTTATGTGCATAGCACCCTTTGTAGAAAACCCGGAGGATAACCGACAATATTTCAAAAATATGCGTAAATTGCTTGTTGACATTAATAATTGCTCCCCTCATAATTTAAGGGAGTTGTCAATGGGAATGTCAGGCGACTACGCTATTGCAATAGAAGAAGGCGCGACCATGGTTCGTATAGGCACTGCTTTGGTGCGATAGTACGAAGAAGGCGCGGAGGTGGCACAATCGCCTCTGTTCAAAGATTATACAAGAACATGGAACGCTAAAAATACAAAAGGTTAGGGGAAAAACAAATGGGTAATTTCGTAGACAAGGTAAAAACCGGCTTTTGGAATCTGCTTAACTCACCGGGCACAGACCCAGTAGATGAAGAGCATGAGGATGGTTACTACGAAGAAGAGCAAGAGGATTATGGCTACAGGACAAGTCGCGATAACAGCCGTGGCTACGGTAGAGGCAGAGTCCACGAAGATGGCGATTACGATGAGTACGGCAGTGCCCCTCTTCAACCACGCTGGGGAGACAAGCGTGTAACATCTGCACGTCAAGCTCAGAACAACAAGATTCTAGAGATGCATGGCAAAACCGGCCCTCCTAAGGCGGAGATAGTTGTTCGTCGTCCTATGAATGTGGAAGACTCCTGTAAGATTTGCAATATGTTATGCGATGAAAAAATATGCGTTGTAGATCTCACAGGCATGGAGCGTAGCATGGCTCAGCGTATTGCTGATTTTCTCGGCGGTGCTTGTTATGCATTAAGCGGTACAGTCCATAGGGTATCTAGGGATATATTTATTATTGTTCCTGATGGGGTGCGTATCACGGCTGAGATGCAAGACGAAATGGAGAGAGACGGTTATGTTTTCCCTGCAAAAGCTCGTAGGTAAGCAGATATGTATTCTACACTAGTCGATGTTGTAACCTGGCTGTATTACATCATGTTTGGCTTGCTGATGATTAGGGTATTGCTGTCTTGGATGCCAATGATACATGGCGGAGGCCTGGCAGGATTTATATTTGCTTTTACCGAGCCTATACTGGCACCTGTACGGAGGCTTGTTGATAGGTCACCTATTGGCGGACCTGGGATGATGTTTGATTTATCAATTCTTGTGGCATTTATTTTGTTACGATTGCTTAGGATATTCCTAAACGAAATATTGATGTTAGTGTTTTTTAGTATAATATAATTGGTACGTCACAATAGACATCTTCTGAAATAGGGCAAAACAAGCTGTACTTCAAGCTTGTTTTCCCTATTTCGTAAGATGTCCAATTAAATATTATCCGCTAGGGGTGCTTGCGCAAATTAAGCGTAGGCTGAGAATGACCCTTTGTACCTGCTCCGAGTAATGTCGGCGAAGGAAAGCGAAAATGAGGCTAAGCCTCCTTGCGGATATAAACCCCAAGGAGGTTTTTTTATGTATGATGCAATGTCAGGCACTAAGAAGTTAACTGTTGCGGCCATGTGTATTGCTCTGGCCTTTGTACTTAATCAGGTTACGTTGTTTAGGATGCCTATGGGTGGGTCCATTACTCCGGCGAGTATGCTCTTTATTGTGCTGGCTGGGTACTGGCTCGGGCCTATTTATGGTGTAATTGCCGGGGTAGGCAAGGGATTTTTGGATCTCACAACCGGGTTTGTGAATGTGCACCCTGTGCAGGTTTTACTTGATTATCCTATGGCATTTGGGATGCTAGGGCTTGCAGGGCTCTTTAGGAAGATGAATTTTGGGTTGCAGGTTGGTTATATTGTAGGGGTTCTTGGGCGGCTTCTTATGGTGTTTATTTCTGGATTGGTGTTTTTTGTAGATGTTACTGGATTGGGGCTTGTTGGAGGCGCGATAGCTTCGTTTACTTACAACATAACGTATATTGGACCGGAAATGATGGTCACCCTTGTTATTATTAGTTTACCGACTCTGCGCCATGCAATTGACGCTGTGACCAAAGGCATTGTTTCACCAGAGGACTATATAGCCATTACAAGACGGAATAGAGCATCTATTTCTGCCGGAGCCCGGCTTGCAACAGGGATGGTAATGGGTGCCCTTGGAGGGCTTGCCTTTGTGGTGGTGTCGCATCTGACACGATTGGAGAATTTATCTATAGCGCAGCTTGCAACAGGCGTGAATCTGTTTGCAGAGGAACCATCACGGCTGTACCGGCTTGTAGAGCGTAACACGGGGCATATTGTAGGGTTGCAGGTTGTTGGGGTGTTGTTTGTTGCGCTGGGGATTGGGTTGGTGTTTTCGGTTTTGATGCGTTTAGAGGAAAGCAAAGTTCAGGACTAATGTAGTAACACAAAATGAGTGATAAATAAGTTTCAAACATGAGCCGCCCAGTGCAGGGCTCCTATGGTTATTTCCATGGGTGCCCCACGCTGGGCGGCTTGTTATTTATGAATGGTTATATCGCTCCATGTATTAATTATGCATAGCGTGTAGATATAAGTGGATGTGCTAAATGTTGGCGAAAAGTGTTGACGCTTATATAAACATGCTATATATTGGCAGTGAACTTGGATTTCAGCACTTGTACTATGCAAGCCAATAACCCCTTAGGACATCTCAATTCTAAAGATTGGGGCTTAGCTTATGCTATTGTCTCATGAGATTGTTTTTATATCAGAAAGGACAAGAAAAATGCCAACATATCAAGTAGATTACGAAGCAGTAAACACAAAGCTAGTCCAAATGCGCAACCATATAACCACCAGTGTAGACCAAGCCGCAACAAATGAGTATCGCCAAATCAATAATGGCCTAGTGTCAGTAGACGGTGCGTTCCAAAGTGAACTGCTACAAATAATGGAGCTAAACCGGCAAAAAGCACTTGCATGTACCAGTGTCATGGAACGACTTCTGAGTTTTATGACGAATGCAAGCCGCCAAATGCAGATATCGGAGGAGCAGCTTGCCAGGATTTTTAGAGCCCCGCGACGCTAGAAACACAAGGAGAGAATCCCCATGCCAAATCTAATAGGCAATATCGCCGACCGATTTAATGAAAGAACCGAAGCAGCTCTAACCCGTGCAGGAACGGTCCATAGCCAGGACCCTTTCGCCAGAGTTGTTGTCCGAGATGTCCAGCCTCCGAACTTGCCGGCTCCGGTGAACCAAACACTGAATATGCCTATGGGCTCGAGAGGCTTAAGTGCTCGTAATATCGGCAACTCATCGCACATTGCGATAGAGCCCGATGTCTATAACCAGGCGATGAAACGTATGGTCTCAATTGATGATTTTGTTGGGGAAGAGGTTTTTACAATGCTGGGGGAAATTGAAGAAATATGCTCAACTATTTTTCAAGTACCGGAAACTATTGAGCGCATAAGAAATGTATGCAGCGAGGTAAAACGATGCCTTGGCCCATTCCGCGGAGTAACCGACGATGT